>NZ_WBOF01000001.1:5840341-6153183 GCF_009569385.1 Streptomyces kaniharaensis | reverse complement strand
GCCACGGCGACCCGGACTTCTACTTCGGCGCCCAGGAGGTCCAGGACTCCTTCCCGCAGGCCCGGTTCCTGGCAACCGCCTCCACCGTCCAGCACATCCAGGAGACGTACGACGCCAAGCTCAGGGCCTGGTCGCACCTCGGCCCCGAGCTGCCGACCCGCCTGGTGCGGCCCGAGGTGCTGCACAGCGACGAACTCGTCTTCGAGGGCCACCGGTTCGAGCTGCGCGGCGCCGACTTCCACCTGCCCGACCGGCACTACCTGTGGCAGCACCACCACCACGCGGTCCTCGGCGGCGTGCTGCTCTTCGAGGGCCTGCACGTGTGGACGGCCGACACCCCGATGCCCGCCCAACGGGCCGCCTGGATCGACCTGTTGGACGGCATCGAGGCGCTGGAGCCGACGTTCGTCGCGGCCGGCCACCGCATCGCCGGCGCGCCCACCGACCTCACCTCGGTGTTCCACACCCGCGACTACCTGCGCGCCTTCGAGACCGAGATCGACCGCGCCGCCGACGCCGCGGCCGCGAAGGAGGCGCTGGAGCACCGCTACCCCGACCTAGGGCTGCGGATGGCCGTCGACTTCGGCACCAAGGTCGCCATGGGCGAGATGACCTGGGGCTGAGCGGCGATGATCGAAATCCCGCGCGAGACCGCCGCGTTCAACGAGTCCGCCGCCCCCGCCGACGTCGTGCGCCGCCAGTACCTGGCCTGGGCGCGCGGCGACCTGGCCGCCCTGCGCACCACCCTGGCCGACGACGTCGAGTGGACGGAGATGGCCGGCTTCCCGCTGGCCGGCACCTACCGCACCCCGAAGAGCGTCACCAGCAACGTCATGGAGCGCCTCGCCGCCGAGTGGCAGGGCTGGACGGCGCATGACGACACGTACGTCGTGGACGGCGAGAACGTGGTGGTGCTGGCCCGCTACACGGCCGTACACAAGACCACCGGAAAGCCGCTCGCGGTGCGCACGGCCCACCACTTCGTGGTGCGCGGCGGCCGGATCGTCCGCTTCGAGCAGTTCACGGACACGGCCCTGGTCCGCGCCGCCATGACGGCCTAGCCGGGCCGGGCCCAGCCAGGCGCGCTCAACCGGGCGGGCTTCACCCGAACGGGGGGAGCCTGTGGCGGCGCGCCCGCCGCAGTCTCGACACCCCACCGCAGCGGCGGCAGGCTGACCCCTGATTCCGGCCGGAGAGCGAGGAGTTCAGCATGAGCACAGCAGGCGACGATGAGCGCCCGATCGTGATCGTCGGCGCGTCGCTGGGCGGCGCGAAGGCGGCGGAGGCGCTGCGCGAGGCCGGGTACACGGGCGGCATCGTCCTGATCGGCGACGAGCACGAGCGCCCGTACGAACGGCCGCCGCTCTCCAAGGGCTACCTGCTCGGCAAGACGCCCCGGGAGAAGATCTACGTCCATCCGCCGCAGTGGTACGCCGAGCACAACGTCACGCTGCGCACCGGCACCGCCGTCGCCGCGATCGACCCGGCCGGGCACACCGTGACCCTCGCCGACAACGGCCGGATCGCCTACTCCAAGCTGCTGCTCACCACCGGCTCGGTGCCGCGCCGCCTGCCGGTGCCCGGCGCCGACCAGGAGGGCGTGCTCTACCTGCGCCGGGTCGAGGACAGCGATCGGATCAAGGCCGCGCTGCGGCCGGGCGCCCGGGTCGCGGTGATCGGCGCGGGCTGGATCGGCCTGGAGACGGCGGCGGCGGCCCGGACGGCGGGCGCCGAGGTCACGATCCTGGAGGCGGCCGAACTGCCTCTGCTGCGGGTCCTGGGCCGCGAGGTCGCCCAGGTCTTCGCCGACCTGCACCGCGACCACGGCGTGGACCTGCGGTTCAACGTCCAGGTGGACGAACTGACCGGCGCGGACGGCACGGTGACCGGCGTCCGGCTCGGCGACGGCACCACGGTGCCGGCCGACACGGTGATCGTCGGCATCGGCATCGCCCCCGACATCGCCCTCGCCAAGGCCGCGGGGCTGGAGATCGTCAACGGCGTCAAGACCGACGAGCACCTGCGCACCTCGGCCCCCGACGTCTACGCCGCCGGTGACGTCGCCAACGCCTACCACCCGCTGTTCGGCCGGCACATCCGCGTCGAGCACTGGGCCAACGCCGTCAACCAGCCGCAGACCGCCGCCCGCGCGATGCTCGGACACCCGGACGCGGTCTACGACCGGGTGCCGTACTTCTTCACCGACCAGTACGACCTCGGCATGGAGTACGTCGGCTACGTCGAACCTGGCAGCTACGACCGGGTCGTCTTCCGCGGCGACCCGGCCACCCGTGAGTTCATCGCCTTCTGGCTGGCGGACGACCGGGTGCTCGCCGGGATGAACGTCAACATCTGGGACGTCACCGGCCCGATCCGCGAACTCGTCCGCTCCGGACGGACGGTGGACCCGGCCCGCCTGACGGACCCGGGCGTCCCGCTCGGCGAGGTCTAGCGGCCCCGCGCCGGTGATACTGGACCGGGGAGCGGGACGGTACAGGGAGGCGCGGTGGGCGGGACGGCGGGGTTCGCCGTGGTGGTGTTCGGCGGTCTGGGCGGCGTGGTCGCCTACCTCGCCGGCGTCGTCGGGCTGCGCGACCTCCGGCGGCTGCGCCGGGTCGGCGTGCCCGTCCGGGCGCTGGTGCGCGAGCGTGTCCCCGCCCCCGAGGACCGTGCGCTGCCGCCGCGCCCGCTGCTGCAGTTCGAGACCGAGGACGGCCGCGTGGTCGAGGTCTTCTCCCCCGTCCCGTCCACCCGTAGCCACCCCCTCCCCGACGGCGGCTACGTGCCCATCCGCTACGACCCGGCCGACCCCCGGCAGGTCGTCGTCGAAGGCCGCGAGCGGCGGCCGCTGGAGTACGCCTTCGTGGCGCTCGGGATGGCGATGGTGCTGGTCGCCGTGACCCTGGCCGTCACCGTCCTCTGAGTCCTCTGAGTCCTCCGAGCGCGGTCACATGCCGGGTTCGGGCGCGGCACCGCGCGACGGAAGGCGGAGCGCCCCCGCGTTGTTGGCACCGGGGAGAACCTGTGCGAGCGGAAGGGGCGAGACCGTGGCCGACACACTCCCCGGGCCGGGCCGTGCTCCCGAGAGCGGCGAGGACGGCGAGCGGCAGGCGCTCGACGCCTACTCGCGGATCGTGACCACCGTGGCCGCGGCGGTGACCCCGAGCGTCGCCGCGCTGCAGGTCGCGCGGCGCGGCCGAGGCGGCTGGTTCTCCACCGCGCTCGGCTCGGCCGTGGTCTTCACCGGCGACGGCTTCCTGCTCACCAACGCCCACGTGGTCGGCCACGCCGACGCCGGCACCCTCGCCTTCGCGGACGGCACCACCGCGCCCTTCCATACGATCGGCACCGACCCGCTCTCCGACCTGGCCGTCCTGCGCGCCGACGGTCCCACCCCACCGCCGGTCCGGCTCGGCGAGGCCACCGCGCTGCGAGTCGGGCAGCTCGTGGTCGCCGTCGGCAACCCGCTCGGGCTCTCCGGGACGGTGACGGCGGGCGTGGTCAGTGCGCTCGGCCGCTCGCTGCCCGCCCGGTCGGGCAGCGCCGTGCGGGTCATCGACGACGTCATCCAGACCGACGCGGCGCTCAACCCCGGCAACTCCGGCGGCGCCCTCACCACGGCCACCGGCGAGGTCGTCGGTGTCACGACGGCGGTGGCCGGCAACGGGCTGGGCCTGGCCGTCCCCGTCAACGCGACCAGCCGGCAGATCATCACCACCCTGCTCGCCGAGGGCCGCATCCGCCGCGCCTACATAGGTCTGGCCGGCGTGCCCGCGCCCCTGCCGCCGTCCCTGCGCGAGCACACCGGGCAGCGCACCGGCCTGCGGATCGTCGAGGTCGTCCACGGCGACCCGGCGGACCGCGCCGGCCTGCGGCAGGGCGACCTGCTGCTCACCGCCGCCGGCGAACCGATGAGCAGCGCCCAGTCCCTGCAACGCCTCATGCTCGCCGACGCCATCGGGCACCCACTCGCGCTCACCGTCCTGCGCGGCGAGGCGCTGGTGGACGTGATCGCCGTCCCGACGGAGCTGCACTCGGATGACTGATCGCCGGCTCAGACGTATGCGCGCAGACGGCCGGACGTTGGCGAGGGCCGGGCAGCGTGGCTTCTCCGCAGGCGGGGCGCGCGGCCCGGCGGGCGGGACGGCCGCGACGGAACTCGCCTCCCCGGGCGATTCCGCTGTCCGAACGGCGGACGTACCGCTCGACGTGCCCTCGGGCATCGCCGCGCGCCCCCTCACCTGTTTCCACGGTTGCCGAGGGCTCCGGAGAACCGGCCGGAGCACCGGGCGGTAGCGGCGGCGGCCCGGGCGGGCCGAGTACATCCGCACGGCGAACTACTTCTTCGCCGCGACGAGGACGGGCAGCGGCCCGATCGGCAGATGCCACCGGGCACGCCGGTGCAGCGCCTCCAGCTCGCGCCGGAGCGGCGGCGTCGGGACGGCCAGCACCGCGCAGCCGGCCTTCCGCAGGCAGTACGCCGCCACCGCGGGCCGGAAGCGGCGGCGCAGCAGACCGCCGCTCTGCCCGACGACTACCAGGTCGTCGGGCCGGTCGGCGACGTGCACGAGCGCCGGGCCGGTCTCGCCGCGCACCACCACTGGGCGCAGTGGCACCTCCGGGTCGGCGCCGCCGAACGCCGCGTCGAGCGCGTCGCGAAGCCGCTGCTCGGCGGCCTTCCGGGCGGCGGAGAGCAACGGCGGGCAGGGCGAGCGGCGGTAGCCGAGCTCGCCGCCCGGCGGCTCCCAGGCGAGCACCGGCACCAGTTCGCCGCCGGTGCGGCGCGCCTCGGCGACGGCGCGGTGCAGCGCCGCGAGACTCCCCAGCGACCCGCTGACCCCGACCACCACCCGGGGTGTCCCGCTGCGCTCGTACCGCCGGCTGGCGTGCATGATCCGTCCTCGTCTCGTTGTCGCGCACTGTCGTCGCGCGCTTCGTCGGCCTCCAGCCAACCGCTGGACGGGCCGCAAGCTCGGCGACCTTGACGGCTTCCTGACGCTCCGGGCCGCCGTCCCAACGCGGTCCATACGCCGGACGGGGGTGCGGATGGACTGGCAGCAGGGAGGCCGTCGTCGACACCGCCCCGCGCGGGAGCTGATCAGCCCAGGGCGCGGGCGGGGTCCAGGACGTAGGTCCTGCCGCCACCGGGGCGAGTTCGCCGTTCCGTCGTCCACCGGGGTGCCGGGTTGGGCCAGGGAGCGGGAACGGCGAGAGGAGGCCCGTCCGTGCTTTTAAAACCTGCATGGTGCTATCGTCAGTAGCACCATGTTGCTGAAGCTGGACATCGGCGACGCCCGCCCCCTGCACGAGCAGGTGGCGGGCGCGATCCGTCGGGCCGTCGCCGAGGGCGAGTGCGGTCCCGGCGACAAGCTGCCGCCCGCCAGGGACCTCGCCCGGGCCCTCGGCGTGAACACCAACACCGTCCTGCGCGGGCTGCGCGCCCTGCGTGACGAGGGGGTGCTGGAGTTCCGCCGGGGCCGCGGCATCACGATCGCCACGGACGCCGACATGCGCGCCGAGCTGGCGGACCGTGTAAGGCAGTTGATCGCCGACGCGGCCCGGGCCGGCTACAGCAGGAACGATCTCGTGGACATGATCAGGGGGATGTCGTGACGGACTCGGAGCCTGTCATAGGACGTAGTGCGAATGAAGCGCGCCGGGGCGGGAGATGGGCGGCGGCGGCCTGGTCTGCCGGTGTGTCGGCCCTGCTCGTCGGCCTGCCGTGGCTGGCACGCCACCGGATGCCGGACCAGGTGGCGACCCACTGGAGCGGCAGCCACCCGGACGATTCGATGACGCTGACGGCGGCGGCGCTGTTCCCGGCCGGGGTCTGGCTGCTCGTGGTGCTCGGCGCCGCGGTCGCCCACCGCTTCCCGGGCGGCCGGGCGAGCGGGGTGCCCGGCACACTGCTGGCCAGCGGCGGGGTGCTGCTGACGGGGGCGCAGGCCTCAATCGTGCATTCCAACCTCGACCGGTCGCGGTGGCAGGACGCCGCCCCGGTAGATGTCTGGGTGGTCGCCATCGTCGTTGGGGCGGCCGTGGCCGGCCTGCTCGCCTGGTTCGCCACCCGGCGGCCGGGCACCGCCGCCGGCTCCCAGCCCCGCGGACCGGTGATGACGATCCCGGCCGGCGAGCAACTGATCTGGCTCTCCCGCACCAGCAACCCGTGGCTCCAACTGCTCGCCGCCGTCCTCGGCACCGGCGCAGCGGGCACCGCGCTCCCCGCGGCCACCGGGCTGACCGGCCTGAACTGGCCGCTGCTCGTCCCGCTCGCGCTCATGGCGCCGGCCGTGCTCGCCTGCTCCTCGGTGCAGGCCCGGGTGACCGCCACGGGCCTGGACATCGGCTTCGGCCCGTTCGGCTGGCCGAAGCGGCACTGGTCCCCCACGGACATCGAGTCGGCGCGCGCCGAGGATCGCACTCCGGCGCAGGCAGGCGGCTGGGGCTACCGGGTCAACGGCCTGGGCACCACCGTGATGCTCCGCCGGGGCGCCTGCCTGGTCGTCCGCACCCACCAAGGTGCCGAGTTCGCGGTCAGCGTCGACGACGCCGAGCGCGGAGCAGCCCTGCTCAACTCGCTCACCGCCAAGGCCTCCGAGACGCCCACCACCTGACGGACCCAGTGCCGCGGTGCCGCCAGGGCGGCACCGCGGCGGCCCGCGAGACAGGTACTCGGAGACGAGCGACCAGCGAAACGCTCAATCCAGTGATGTGGCGTCATCTCCTGAGATGGGTACAACAGTTGCAGCCGCTTCGGTGCGGCGGCGCTGTCAGGACCGCCTCACCCCATCCAACGCGGCAGGCCTGTCCGCGGGGCCCACTGTGCCCGTGCGGGAAGCAAGGAGGCGTCCGTGATCCATGACTGGCGTGCGGAGAGAACCCGGCGGCGCGACTCGTTCGACGCCCGGAACGACACCATCCAGGACGAGCGGAGCGTCACCGTCCTCCGCCTCGGCGTCGGGGTGATCGGCATCGTCCTGCCGCTCGCGCTGCCGCTGGGGAACTGGCTGTTCGCCGAGCTCAGGGGGCTGAGCACGGCGGAGTTCTGGCCGGCGTCGATGAGCGGCGCCTACTACACCAGCACGCGGAACATCCTCGTCGGCAGCCTGTGCGCGCTCGGGGTGTTCCTCGTCTGCTACCGCTTCGACCGGCGTGACGACCGCTGGAGTACAGCGGCCGGCGTGTGCGCTCTCGGAGTTGCGCTGTTCCCGACGACTCCTGCGAACGCGACGACGTTCCAGACGACGATCGGTGCGCTCCATCTCGTCTTCGCCGGGCTGCTGTTCTTCGTGCTGGCGATGTTCTGCGTGCACTCCTTCCGGGACCCGCACTACGAACAGCGGCGCTGGGTCGGCCGCGGGTATCTGGCGGCCGGTGTGGCCATCCTCGCTCTCCTCCTGCTCGCCGTCGTCGCCGGAGTGACCCACTTCGGAACGGACTGGACGGTCCGGCCGGTGTACCTGTGCGAATGGCTGGCGACCTGGGCCTTCGGGGCCGCCTGGACCGGTGCTGCGTTCGAACTCGCTTCCGCCACCGGCGCGTTGGGGCGTTCCGCCGCCCTGCCGCACCAGTCCGGAGCTCGCGCCGTGCCCGCCGACGGCCCGACGGCGAACCCGTAGCAGCAGCCCCGGGAGCCGCCTGCGGCGGATCGCCCGAACGCCCTCTAGATGAAAGTGATTATCACCGCTACCTTGGCCCGTGCTCGCTCGTTATGACGGTGAGCAGGCAGAACGTGCCGAGGGGCGGTCACCATGGTGGAGACGAGTCCCAGCAGCGTCCGGCACCTCGCGGCGGCACCGGCGGTCACCCCGCCCCGCCGGCGGCCGGCGCTGCTGGTGGGAGTGCCGCTGGTCGCGGCGAGCGCGGCGGTCGTCGCACTCGCCGCGACCTGGGACACCGGCGGGCCGCGGGCGTGGCGGACGCTGCTGGTGGCGATCGTCGTGCAGGGCGTGCCGTTCCTCGTGCTGGGCACGGTCGTGTCGGCGGCGATCGCGGCGTTCGTCCCGGCCGCGGTGTTCACCAGGGTGCTGCCGAGGAACCCGGCGCTCGCGGTCCCCGTCGCCGGCATGGCGGGGGCCGTCCTCCCCGGCTGTGAGTGCGCGTCCGTGCCCGTCGCCGGGAGCCTGATGAAGCGTGGTGTCGCTCCGGCGGCCGCGCTCGCGTTTCTGCTCTCCGCCCCGGCCGTCAACCCGGTGGTGCTGGCCGCCACCGCGATCGCCTTTCCCGGCAGGCCCGGGATGGTGCTCGCCCGGCTGGTGGCCTCGCTCGTCACGGCGGTCGTCATGGGCTGGCTCTGGGTCGCGTTCGGCCGGCCCGAGTGGCTGCGGCTGCCCAAGGCCCCGGACCACCACGGCATAACCGGACGCAACCCGCTGGACGAGTTCCGCCGCAGCCTCCAGCACGACTTCCTGCACGCGGGCGGGTTCCTGGTGGTCGGCGCGGCCGCCGCCGCGGCGTTCAACGTCCTCGTGCCGCCGTCGATCCTGGAGACCTTCGACGACTCGCCGTGGCTGGGCATCCCGGTCCTGGCCGGGCTGGCCGTGGTCCTCGCGGTCTGCTCCGAGGCGGACGCCTTCGTCGCCGCCTCGCTCACCGGCTTCTCCCCCACCGCACGGCTGGCGTTCATGGTCGTCGGCCCGATGGTCGACCTGAAGCTGATCGCCCTTCAGTCGGGCGCCTTCGGCCGCGGCTTCGCCGCCCGGTTCTCCTCCGCGACCTTCGCGGTCGCGCTCGTCGCCAGCATCGTGATCGGTGGGGTCCTGTTGTGAAGACCGTGGTCCGGGGCCTCGCGCCATCCCTGCTCATCGCCCTGGTCGGGATCGCGCTGCTGCGGATCACCGTCGGCAGCGACGTCTTCCTCCAGTACGTCAAGGAGGGCCTGCGCTACCCGCTGATCGCCTCCGGGCTGGTGCTGCTCGGGGTGGGCGTCGCGGGCGTGGTCGACTGTCTGACGGCACGGCTGCGGGAGCCCGTCACGCGGTTCGGCCGTGACGCCGAGGGCAACGCCGTCCGCCCCGACGCCGAAGAGGAGCAGCACGGGCACGACCACGGGCCGCGCGTGGCCTGGCTGTTGACCGTGCCCGTCGTGCTGCTGCTCTGCTTCACCCCGCCCGCGCTCGGCTCCTTCACCGCCTCCCGCGACGGCGCGGACGCCACCATGGAGCAGGCGAGCTACGCCGACCTCGGTCCGCAGGCGCCAGCCATCTCGGTGCCTACCCCGATGTCGCTGACCGAGTTCATCGGGCGCAGCCGCGACCCGCGGAAGAGTCTGCAGAACCGCAAGGTCCGTCTCACCGGTTTCGTCGCTCCCGGCTCGGGGCCCGACGAGTGGTACCTGAACCGCCTGGTGGTGAGCTGCTGCGCGGCCGACGCCCGCCGTCTGCGCGTCCTCGTCCACGCCGCCGGCCCGGCCCCGGCCGCCGACACCTGGGTCGACCTGATCGGCGTCTGGCGCCCCGTCCCCGAAGCCCCCGCCAACACCGCCCCGCGCCTGGACGTCACCGAGCAGCACGCCGTCCCCCAGCCCCGCGCGCCCTATCGCGACCTGCCACCCTCGGACGGATAGCGGCTCAGTGATCCGCTCCTCCGTCCGGCCGCCAGGTCGAGCACGGCCACCAGCAGCGCCGCGAGTACCAGGCTCGCCGCGACCGTCGTCCCCAGTTGGAAGGCGAGCGCCCAGTCCGGGTGCCGTCCGCGGGCGTGCGCGAAGAACACCGAGCCGACGATCGCGATCCCCACCGCCGAACCGACCCGCTGCGCGGTCTGCAACACGCCGCCCGCGCTCCCGGCGCGAGCCAGCGGCACCTGCTGGAGGGTCAGTGTCTGGTTCGGCGAAATCACCAGCCCGCTGCCCGTCCCCGCCAGCAGCAGCGGCAGCGCCGTCGCCCAGCCCGTCGCCGACGCCGGCGGCCCGAACCCCACGACCAGCGCCGAGGCCATCAGCCCGAGCAGCACGAGCACCAGCCCGCCCACCACCAGCCGCCTCCCCAGCCGGGTGACCACCCGTCCGCCCAGCGCCGCCGCACCCGCCGAACCGACCGCGAACGGCGTGATCGCCAGGCCCGCCGCCAGCGCCGAGTAGTGCAGGCCCACCTGGAGGTAGAGCGTGAAGATGAAGAAGATCGCGGTGAACCCGGCGAAGTACACCAGCGACAGCAGCACCCCCGCCCCGTAGGACCGCACCGCGAACAGCTCCATGCTGACCAGCGGCTCCCGACGGCGCGCGTAGTACCGCTCCCAGCCCACGAAGACCGCCAGCAGCACCACCGCCACCGGCAGCAGCAGCCAGCGTGCGGCGCCGTGCCACTGCTGCCGTTGGACGAACGGCAGCAGCAACGCCACCGTCCCGGCGCCGAGCAGCAGCACACCGACCGGGTCGAAGTCGCGGTGCCCGGCGCGCTCACCGGGCGGCGGAGGCGCCGGCAGCAGCCGGTAGCCGATCGGCAGGGCGGTGACGCCGATCGGCAGGTTGACGAAGAACACCCACCGCCAGCCGTCCTGTGGCCCGAACAGGTGGATCAGCAGGCCGCCCAGCAGCGGCCCTACGGCCGTGGACACCCCGATCGTCGCACCGAGCGCGCCGAACGCCCGGCCGCGTTCGGCGCCCTGGAAGAGGGTCTGGATGAACCCGGACACCTGCGGCACCAGCACCCCGCCCGCCGCCCCCTGGAACAGCCGGGCCAGGATCAGCCACTCCTGGCTGCGTGCCGCCCCCGCCAGGGCGCTGGCCAGGGTGAACAGCGCGAGCCCGGTCAGGAACACGGCCCGTCGGCTCCGCGCGTCCCCGAGCCGCCCGGCCGGGACGAGGATCAGTCCGAAGGCGAGCGCGTAGCCGCTCAGCACCCACTGGAGGCCGCTCTCCGACATGTGCAGCCCGGTACGGACGGTCGGCAGGGCGACGTTGACGATGCTGACGTCCAACAGGGTCATGAACCCGGCGACCAGGCAGACCGCGAGCGCCCGCCACCGTCGCTCCGACGTCCGTCCGCCCTCGGCGGAGGCACCGGGCGGTGGCGGGTTCGCGAGACGAGCCGCCATGGTCGCTCCTTCCGGGGCGGTCGGTCGGACCTCCCGGGCGGGTCGGCCGGACCTCCCGGGCGGTGCGTGGCCCGGCCCGCAGGGACGGTCGTGCACACATCGCGTGCACGGACCGGAGCGCCATCGTGACCCCGCCGGCCCCGCGCCGCCACGCGGGCCGCCCCCGCTCACCCAGACGGCCGAGCCGGATCGCGGCGGACCCGGGCCGGCGGCGAGGCTGTGGGCATGAGCGAGGCTGCAGAATGAGCGGGCATGGCATCGAACGGTCCGCGTGGGCGAACGCCCCCGCCGAGCGGTGGGGGCTCCCCGGGCCACCGGTCCGGACAAGGGCGGGCACATGAGCGTCGCCATCGAGACCCCGCCGTCCGCCCCGCCGGTGCTGGACGTACGGCAGCGGAACGTCGTCTTCGCCACCATCGTCCTCGGCATGCTGCTCGCCGCCCTCGACCAGACCATCGTCGGCACCGCCCTGCCCACCATCGTCGCGGACCTGGGCGGGGCCGCCCACATGTCCTGGGTGGTGACCTCCTACCTGCTCGCGGAGACCGTCGCCACCGTGCTCGCCGGCAAGTTCGGCGACATGTACGGGCGCAAGCTGCTGTTCCAGCTGTCCGCGATCATCTTCATCACCGGCTCGTTCTTCTGCGGCCTCGCCACCAACATGACGCTGCTCATCGCCTGGCGGGCCCTCCAGGGCGTCGGCGCGGGCGGGTTGATGGTCACCGCCATGGCGCTGATCGCCGACGTCATCCCGCTGCGCGAGCGCGGCAAGTACCAGGGCGCGGTCGGCGCGGTGTTCGGCGTCGCGACGGTGGTCGGCCCGCTGCTCGGCGGCCTGTTCACCGACCACCTGTCGTGGCGCTGGGCGTTCTACGTCAACGTGCCGATCGCGATCCTCGTGGTCGCCGCGGCCGCCCGGACCATCCCGTCGGTGCGGGCCGCCGCGCGCCCGGTGATCGACTACCTGGGGATCGCGCTCGTCGCGGTCGGGTCCGGCGCCCTGATCCTGGCCACCAGTTGGGGCGGCAACCAGTACGCGTGGGGCTCCGGGGTGATCATCGGCCTGTTCACCGGCGGCGTCGTCGCGCTCGGCCTGTTCTGCTGGGTCGAGACCCGCGCCGTCGAACCCATGCTGCCGATGCGGCTGTTCCGCAATCCGGTGTTCGCGGTCTGCTCGGTGCTCAGCTTCGTCGTCGGCTTCGCCATGCTCGGCGCGCTCACCTTCCTGCCGACCTTCCTCCAGTACGTCGACGGCGAGTCCGCCACCGTCTCCGGCATCCGCATGCTGCCGATGGTGATCGGGCTGCTGCTCGCCTCCATCGCGAGCGGCAACGTCGTCAGCAGGACCGGCAAGTACCGGCTGTTCCCGATCGTCGGCACGCTGGTGATGGCCATCGGCCTCTACCTGCTCTCGCTGCTCGACCCCGGGACGGGCACCGCGGCGGCCTCCTTCTCCATGTTCGTCCTCGGTGTCGGCATCGGGCTCAGCATGCAGGTGCTCACCATCGCCGTGCAGAACACCGTCGACTACGCGGACCTCGGCACCGCCACCTCCGGGGTGACGTTCTTCCGCACCATCGGCAGTTCCTTCGGCACCGCCGTGTTCGGCACCATCTACACCAACAGCCTCAGGACCGAACTCGCCCACGGCGTGGCCACCTCCGCCCGGCTCACCGGCACCGACCCCGCCGTCCTCGTCCGGGCCACCCAGAGCCCGCAGGGCCTGCACGCCCTGCCCGCCGCCCAGGCCGCACCGATCGTCGAGGCGTACTCCAACGCCCTGCACACCGTCTTCCTGTGGACCGTCCCGGTCGCCGTCGTCGGCTTCGTCGTCGCGCTCTTCCTCAAACAGGTCCCGCTGCGCGACACCGCCCGCGCCGGCTCCACCGACATGGGCGAGGGCTTCGCCCAGCCGACCTGCAGCGACTCCGACCCGCACCTGGAGTACGCCGTCGGCAAGATCCTCCGTGGGGTCGACCTCGACACCGTCCGCTCGATCGTCTCCGGCGCCGACACCCGCGTCGACCTCGCCGGCGCCTGGGCCCTCATCGAGGTCGCCGGCCACACCAAGGCCCTCGGACAGGCCTCCCTCGACCTCATCGCCGCCCGCAAACGCATGCCGCCCGAAGTCCTGGAACCCGTCTTCGACCGCCTGACCGCCGAGGGCTACCTCACCCGCGACGGCGACCTCCTCACCCCCACCGAGGCCGGCATCCGCCAGATCCGCGCCCTAGCCCACGCGTGGTCCGACTGGCTCAACGCCCGCCTCGAAGCCGACGTCGGCCGCCCCCGCAGCCACCAACTCCGCATGGCCGCCGACGCCATCGCCTGGCGCCTCCTCGTCGAGGACGTCACCAACGGCCTCCCCGCCCGGGCCAAGGCGAAGGCCACCGCCCGCACGGACTAGGAATCGACGGAAATCGCGAGGGGCTCCGACATGGTCGAAGCCCCCGCCTCATGTGGTTCTGACGTCAGGCAACGGACCGGGTCAGGCCGAGAGGGGCTTGGCGAGGACGAGTTCGCGGCTGACGCCGTCGTCGAGGAGGTCGCCGAGCTCGTCGGTGTCGGTGAAGCCGTGGCGGCGGTAGAGGGCGATGGCGGCTTCGTTGTGGGGCATGACGGCGAGCTTCAGCGTGCGGTAACCCAGCGCGGTGGCCCACTGGGCGATCTCGGCGATGAGGCGGTCGCCGACGCCCCGGCCGCGGGCCTGGGGGCCGACCCACATGGAGATCAGCTCGGCGGCGGCCGGGTCCTCGTCGGCGGGGACGCCGCTGGCCATGGCGACGGGGTGTCCCTCGAGGACGGCGACCAGGTCGAGGGCGCCGGGGATCTCCAGGCGGGAGCGCCAGCGTTCCTCGTGGTCGCCGGGGCCCTGCCAGTCGGCGAGGGTGGAGCCGAAGGCGTACGGGGCCTCGGCGAGGGAGGCGAGGCGCAGCTCGCGCCAGAGCGGCCAGTCGTCGGAGGTGAGGCGGCGCAGTTCGAGATCGTGCAGTTCAGGCATGGTACGGACCCTCCCGCACGACGAACCGTGCGGGCAAGCCGATTATCCGGCTGCGGTGGGGGCGGTCCTCCCGGCCGTCGGTGGTGAAACCCGTGTCACTCGTCGTCGAGGTCCGCGTAGCCCTCGCGCATGGTCTCCACCAGGTCGTGCCAGAACTCGTATTCGTCCAGCTTCAGGCCCAGCTGCTCCAGCAGCTCGGTGAACTCGGCGATCGCGGCCCCCGCGTCGCCCTCGGTGATGCGCTCCTCGTAACGGGTCAACAGGACGATCGCGCCCATCAGTTGCGGCAGCGAGTCGGCCGCGTAGCCGGCGTGGCCGGCGGCGTGGTCCCAGCCGTTCGGGTCGTAGGCCTCGACCGATCCGCTGGTGCCGTCCACCATCAGGTGCAGCTGGTTGACGAGCCCGACGCAGTACGCGTAGCCGGCCGGCGGGGTGTCGTCGTCGGGGTAGCGGCGGCCGAAGATCTCGTCCGGGTCTGCCTCCCACATGCCGCGCTCGGGCAGGAACTCCCCGTCGTAGTCGATGAATCCGTTGCGGGCCGCCGGGATGCCGATCTCGGTCAGGAAGGCGCGGGTCTCGGCGTCCTCCAGCCGCTCGGGCAGGGACTCCGGGCTCGGGCGCCACAGGGTGCCCGCGCCGAAGTGGGACTCCAGCCACTCGGCGGTGGGATTCCTGGCGGCGGCCAGCAGCTCGGCGTCGGACGTGGTCATAGGTGGATCTCCCCCGGTCGGAACGGTGCAACGACCCCATCCAAGCGCACCGCACCGACAGCGGGTCCTACCGGGTCAGATCCTCCAGGACGGCCTGCGCCGCGTTGTGCCCGGGAATGCCGCTGACCCCGCCGCCGCGGATCATCCCCGCGCCGCACAGCAGCACGTTCGGGTACGCCGTCGCCACTCCCCAGCGGGCGGCGGCGCCGGCCACGCCCTCGTCCGTGAAGGGGAACGAGAGGTCCCGGTGGAAGATGTGACCGCCCGGCAGGCTGATCTCCCGCTCCAGATCCAGCGGTGTCCTGGCCTCCACGCAGGGCCGCCCGTCGGCGTCCGTCGCCAGGCAGTCGGCGATCGGCTCGGCCAGCACCTCGTCCAACTGCGCCAGGCTCGACGCCAACGCGTGCTCCTTGGCCGCCGAGTACGCCGCCGGGTCCTTGAACAGCCGTGCGGGCATGTGCAGGCCGAACAGGGTCAACGTGTGGAACCCCTGCCGGATCGCCTCGGGCCCCAGGATCGAGGAGTCGGTGAGCGTGTGGCAGTAGATCTCCGACGGCGGCGCCGACGGCATCCGACCCGCGGCCGCCTCGGCGTAGGCCGTCTCCAACTGCCGGTAGCCCTCGGCGATGTGGAACGTCCCGGCGAAGGCGTCGCGCGGATCCACCGAGGCGTCCCTGAGCCTCGGCAGCCGGCGCAGCACCATGTTGACCTTCAGCTGCGCGCCCTCCGGCGCGGGCCCGGGTTCCTCACCGAGCAGCCGGGCCAGGGTCGCCGGGGCGGCGTTCACCAGCACCCTTCGGCCCACCACCGTGAACTCCGCGCCATTGTGGCGGTACGTCACCTCGGCGTCGCCGAAACCGTCCGTGGCGATGGCGGTGACCTCGCATCCGGTCCGGAGCTCCGCGCCGGCCCCCAGCGCCGACTTGGCCAGTGCGCCCGTCACCGCGCCCATCCCGCCGACCGGGACGTCCCAGTCGCCCGTGCCGTTGCCGATCACGTGGTAGAGGAAGCAGCGGTTCTGCCGCAGCGAGGGGTCGTGGGCGTGGGTGAAGGTGCCGATCAGCGCATCCGTGAGCACCACGCCGCGAACGAGGTCGTCGGCGAAGGTCCGCTCGATCGTCTCGCCCAGCGGCCGTTCGAACAGCGCCTCCCACGTGGCGTCGTCCCCGACCCGCCGGCGCAGCTCTGCGCGCGAGGGCAGCGGCTCGGTGAGCGTCGGGAACACGTGCCGGGCCACCTCTCCGGTCATCCCGTAGAAGCGGCGCCAGGCCTCCCACTCCCGGTCGGCGCCGGTCAGCGCCCGGAACGACTCCCGGGTCCGGTCCGGGTCCGCCGCGTCCACCAGCAGCCCGGCCGGCTTTCCGTCCCGCACGGTCGGCGAGTAGGAGGCGATCCGGCGCCGCCGCAGTTCCAGCCGCAGCCCCAGGTCGCGTACCACCTTCCGCGGCAGCAGGCTCACCAGGTACGAGTAGCGCGACAGCCTGGCGTCGACCCCTGTGAACACGCGGGCTGACACCGCCGCCCCGCCCGTGTGCGGCAGCCGTTCGAGCACCACCACCCGCTGCCCCGCCCGCGCGAGGTAGGCCGCGGCCACCAGTCCGTTGTGCCCGCCGCCCACGATCACGGCGTCGTACCGGGAGGACGAGTTCGTGTTCACGCTCGCCACGCTACGGCAGACCGGGCGGCTCGGGAACAGGACGTCCGGCCTTGGTCGGGCGGGCGGTTCGGACGCTTCAGAAGGTTCGGGCGGTCTAGAAGAAGCCGTCGTCGTCGCCCTCGTAGTAGTTGTTGATGACGACCTCGGGCTGGTCGTCGCTCAGCGCCTCGTTGAGGAGCGCGCCGCCGACCAGGCCCGCGGCGCCCGCACCGATCAGGGCGCCGGTGCCGTAGCGGCGGCCGCCCTGGTCGGGCCGGCCCTGGCCGGGGGCCTGCGGGTAGCCCTGCTGGACCGGTTGCGGGTAGCCCTGCTGCGGGGTGTAGAACGGCGGCGGGGTGGTCTGCACCCGCTGGGCGCAGGCGACGCACGCCTGGATCTGGCGCGGCACACCCCACTGCGGCGACCACAGCACCGCGGTCGAGCCGGCGCCGTGGGAGGGGTCGAAGAAGCACGTCACTGGGGAACTCCCTGTTGCTTGGCGGGTCGTTGCTGGCGGGGTCGTTGCTTGCGGGGTCGTGGGAACAGCGGGGGCCGCCGGGACGGGAGCTGCCGGAGCGGCCGGAGCGGCCGGCGCCGGCTGGAGGACGTCGACGCCGAAGTCGGTCGCGATGCCCGCCAGCCCGGCCGCGTAACCCTGCCCGACGGCACGGAACTTCCAGTCCGCGTCGTGCCGGTAGAGCTCGCCGAACACCATCGCCGTCTCGCTGCCGGCCTCGGCCGACACGTCGTACCGCGCCACCTCGCCGCCGCCGTCCGGGTCGGTGAGGCGGATGTACGCGCCGCGGACCTGCCGGAAGGTCTGGGCCCGCTGCGCGGCGTCGTAGATGGCGACCGCGAAGACGATCCGCTCGACGTCGGCGGGCACGTCCGCGAGGCGGACGTCGATCCGCTCGCGGTCGCCCCCGCCCGCGTCGTTGCCGCCCCCGTCGTTGCCGTGGTGGCGGACGGAGCCGTCCGGGCTCCGCAGGTTGTTGAAGAAGACGAAGTGCTGGTCCGAGATGACCTTCCCGGACCGGCCGCACAGCAGGGCGCTGGCGTCCAGGTCGTACCCGGCGCCCACCGTCCAGCCGATGCCCACCCGCACGGCTCGCAACCCCGGGTTCTGCTTCCCCAGGGAGACGTTGCCGCCCTTCGTCAGGGCCACACCCATGACGCTTCCTCCACAACCGTCCGTGTTCCGCTGTTCGACGACGACAACGCCGTGGAGCCGGCGCCGGTTCCCGGGAGCCGGTCAGTACCGGACGGGAAGTTCCAGCAGGCCACGGGCCCGCAGGGCGGGTCGGTGCCGCAGCTGCTCGACGGGCACGTCGAGGGCGAGGTCGGGGAAGCGGCGCAGCAGGGCGGTCAGGGCGATCTCGGTCTCCATCCGGGCGAGCGGCGCACCGAGGCAGTAGTGGATGCCGTGGCCGAGGGAGAGGTGGCCGCTGTCACGGCGGCGCACATCGAGCCGGTCCGGGTCGGCGAACTGGTCGGGGTCGCGGTTGGCGGAGGCGATGGCGAGCAGGACGGTCTCGCCGGCCGGAACGGTGACGCCGCCGATGGTGACGTCCTCGCGCGGGAAGCGGCGGATGGACAGCGGCGAGGGGCCGTCGTAGCGGGCGAACTCGTCGAAGGAGCCCTCGATCAGCGCCGGTTCGGTGCGCAGGGCGGCGAGCTGCTCGGGGTGGGTGAGCAGGGCGAGGACGGCGTTGGCGATGAGGTGGACGGTGTTCTCGTAGCCGGCGAAGAGGATCAGGAAGGCGAGCGAGGTGAGCTCGTCCTCGCTGAGCCGGCCGTGCCCGTCCTCGTCGTCGCGGACCGCGATCAGGTCGGAGAGGAGGTCGTCGGCGGGTGCGGTGCGCTTGCGCTCGATGAGCCCGGTGAAGAAGCCGAGCATCGCGCCGACGGCCGCCTTGGCGTCCTGCGGGCGGTGCGGGTCCGGGGTGATGAGCGTGTCGGTCCAGGCGCGGAAGTCGTGCCGGTCGCCCTCGGGGACGCCGAGCAGGTCGCAGATGACGGTGATGGGCAGCGGCCCGGCGTAGGCGGTGAGCAGGTCGGTGCGGCCGAGCGGGGCCATCGCGTCGAGCAGCTTCTCGGCGACCTGTTCGATCGGGCCGCGCAGCGCGGCGATCCGGCGCGTGGTGAAGGCCTTGGTGACCAGCCGGCGGATGCGGGTGTGGTCGGGCGGGTCCATGTTGAGCAGGTTGGCGTCGAGGGTGGGCGGCAGTTTGAAGCCCTGGTAGTTGCCGGGCGCGGCATGGGCCTTGTCGAGCGAGAGGCGGGGGTCGGCGAGGGCCTGGCGTACGTCCGCGTAGCGGGTCACCAGCCACACCGGCAGGCCGTCCGGGCCGGTGACCCGGTGGACGGGGGCGATGGCGCGCAGGGCGGCGTAGCCGGCGTAGGGGTCGGCGATCAGGGCCTTCACGGTCAGGTCGGATGTCGTCACATGATCACCCTACGGGGAGCGGCGACGCGCTCTGGCGGGGTGTCAGCCCGCCAGGGCCCCACCAGATGGCTCACTCGCACCGCACGGCTCACCGCACACTGCTCGACGGCTCAGGCCGGATCCGCGTACCTGGTGCCCGCCGCCCGGGCCCGGGACTCGGCGATCTCCGCGTACGCCGCCTCCCGGCCCGCCCAGTGCGAGCCCTCGACGGACTTGCCGCGCTCCAGGTCCTTGTAGACCTGGAAGAAGTGGGTGATCTCCAGCAGGTCGAACCTCCGCAGGTCGCCGATGTCGCGCACGTCCTCGTAGCGCGGGTCCCGGGCGGGCACGCACAGCACCTTCTGGTCCGGCCCGCGCTCGTCCCGCATCACCCACATGCCGACCGCCCGGCAGGTCTGGAGGCAGCCCGGCACGGCCGGCTCGCCGCCGAGCACCAGCGCGTCCAGCGGCTCGCCGTCGCCGCCGAGGGTGCCCTCGACGTAGCCGTAGTCCGCGGGGTAGCGGGTGGCGGTGAACAGCGTGCGGTCGAGGCGGATCCGGCCCGCCACGAAGTCCATCACGTACTTGTTCCGGGACCCCTGCGGGATCTCGATCATCACCTCGAACTCCACCACGGCCTCCTCGCCGGCCGGCCGCGCCCCGCAGGGCGGCCGGGTCGCCTCCTGTGGTGATTGTCCGCCCGCGCGGCCGGGGCCCGCCTACCGCCACGCGCAGCGGGCAGGTGCGGGCGGGACACGCGACGCGGTCACGGCCTGCCCCAAGCCCGGTCGGCCGGGCGCGTTCACTCGACGGTCGCCTCCCACGGGCCGTCCTCCCGCCGGGCCTCGGCGTCGGTTCCCGGCCAGGGCGGCATCGTGACGGCGACGATCCGCAGCGGCACGTCACCGTCCGCGTCCGCCCGGAACTGGAACGCCGTGCCCAGCGGTATCGACGCCGCCGTCCCGGGCACCAGCCGCACGGTCTCCTCCCGCTCCCCCTGCCGCCGCCACAGCTCCCCGCTGCCCGCGGTGACGTGCCAAAGCTCCTGCACGGTGGCGTGCGACACCGCCCGCGTCACCGCTCCCGGCTCCAGCTCGAACACCGCGAGACTCCCTCGCTCGTCCATGACGAGCATCGGGAGGACGGCGGCTCCGTCGGGCGCCTTCACGACGGGCACGGCTCCCACGTCTGCGGTCTCAAACGGCTGCACGATCATCCGACCCGGCCTCTCTCGAACGACGGAGTACCTCGGTCTCGCCCCCACCGCCGATCAGATCACGCCGCCCGGCGCCCCCGCCAGACCGCGTGCCGGCGGCAGGCGGCCGCTACTGCCGGGCGCCGAACTCCCGCACCGCGTCCGTCACGATCGCATCCAACCGCGCGTGATGCGCGCCGCGCCAGTACGCCTGACCGCAGTCCGCACACTGCGCGAACGCGTCGTAGGAGCGCTCGGTGCCGTCCCGGAGCTGTTCCCGCACCGACGTCTTGGTCACCGTGCGCAGCGTCCCGTTGCACGTGGTGCAGCGGCTCCAGGGCGCGAGCGGGGGTGCGAAGCGGGAGAGGACGTCGCGGAGCTGTTCGGCGGGGCGGTGGCTGTAGATGTAGGCGCCGGCCCAGAGTTCGCGGCGGTGCAGGAGGCCACGGTCGCGGGAGAGGAGGACGCGTTCCTCGGCGGCGGAGCGGGCGGCCAGGGCGGCGTCGCCGATGTCCGGGTTCTCGTAGGCGGCGTCGATCCCGAGCAGGCGCAGGCGGCGCGTGAGGGTGCCGAGGTGGACGTCGAGCAGGAAGCGCAGCGGGGCGGCTGAGCGCTGGGGGCGGGCGACGCCCTGGACCGAGACGTGTTCGGCGTCGGACGGCACGTGCGAGTCGGGCACCGGACGGCCGTCGACGAGCAGGGTACCGACCTCGGTGAGCGGCACGCCGAGGGACTCGACGATGTGACCGAGCGTGGAGGTGCCGTCGGTGCGCAGCTCGGACCGGCCTTCGCGTCGGCGGCCGGCCACGAAGAGGTGCAGCTCAGGGGCGAAGTCGAGGGAGATCTGCGGTCTGTCCACGCGGCCAGCATGCCAGCGCCCGGCGGGCCTCGGCCACCGGTTTCCGCGAGGGCCGCGGAGGTACGATCGTCCGTATCCGGAGCAGCGGCTTTGGGAGCGTGCCATGGCCGGAGACAGCAGAAGGAACGACGCGGCGGGCCCCCTGTCCCGCCTGGGTTCCGGGGCGCCGGACGACCTCTTCGACGCGCGCGGCGAGGCGCCCGAATCCCTACGGAAGGCCCAGCAGCCGCCACACGACGGCGACGACGACCTCTACGGCGCCTCTGCGGCGGTGGCCACACCGACCGGCGAGGAGGCCGACGGGCGGTAGCGGCGGTCGCGTTCGGCCCAGCGGACGGCCGGCCCCATCGCATGGCCGGCCGCGAGGAAGAGCACGCCCAGCGCCAGCCACCCGAGCAGTCCGCCGTCGAGCAGCAGGGTCGTGAGGACGAGCGGCCCGAGCGTGCGGGCCACCGCGACGCCCGTTCCGAAGAAGCCCTGGTACTGGCCGAGCCGGTCGGCCGGGGCGAGGTCGAAGCCGATCTGCCAGGACCCGGCGGACTGCCGCATCTCGCCGGCGACCTGGAGGATCGCCGCCGCGACGAGGAGCAGGGCGACCACCCACATCGGCACGTCCAGCGCCGACAGCCCGAAGACCGCGCACGACGCGAGCAGGAGCAGCCCCGCCGAGCGGACAGCCCGCGTGGCGGAGGCCAGTTCGGTGACACCGCGCGCCGCCCGTACCTGGAAGGCCATCACGCCCAGGGTGTTGAGGACGAACAGGGCAGATCCCAGCCAGCCGAGCCCGGGCGCCCGCTCGGCGATCCAGAGCGGGATCACCAGACTCAGCAGCGGCATCCGCAGCAGCAGAACGGTGTTGACGAGTGCGACGACGGCGTAGCGCCGGTCGGTGAGCACCTCGAACCGCGGCCCGGATCCCATCTTCCTTTCCATGGACGGGACTTCGGGCAGTCGCAGCAGGATCAGCCCGCCCGCGACGAACCCGAGCGCGGTGACGGTGAAGGCCCCGAGGAACGCCGCACGAGTGCCGGCGGTGAGCGCGATCCCGCCGATCGCCGCGCCAACCGCCAGTCCCCCGTTGAGGGTCGACTGGAGGTGGGCGAGCAGGCCTGTGCGTTCGGCGTGCGACACCAGGCCGCCCACGAGCGCCTGGCGAGCGGCGGTGAGGCCGGACTGGGTCGTCGCGTAGAGGCAGACCGCGAGCAGGAACGGCGGGTAGGAGCGGATCACCAGGAAGGACGCCACGACCGCGGCCGTGGCGAAGGCGAGCAACACCGCCGTTCGGCGCGGCCCGTGGCGGTCGGCGAGATGGCCGAGCGGGACGCCGGCGAGCGAGCCGAGCGCCCAGGCGACGGCGAGGCCGAGCCCGAGCCGTGCCGCCGACATGCCGACGATGTGCGTGAAGTAGAGGGCGGAGCAGGTGTAATAGGCACCGTCGCCGACTGCGCTCGCCAACTGGGCGGCTGCGAGCGTCCGCTGGGGGCCGGCGGGCGGGACGAGACGGGCCGACTCTCTCCTGGTCGGCACTTCACTCCTGGTCGACACGTCTCTCCTGACGGTGTGGGCGGCGCGCGGGCCGGGTGTTCGCAACGGTTCGCACCCAGCCTAGGGCGTCACTGGACCAGGGAAAAGGTCCAATGATCAAGCTTAATCGTGGGCCACTTGGCCGCCGCCCCCGCACCGGCACGCGGCGGCCGAACCGCCGTACGACTCCGCCTGCCTCCCGCCCGCCTCGGGCCGCCCCGAAGCTGCCTCCGAGCCGCCTGTGGGCCGAAGTCGAGCCTGGATCAGCCGTGTTGACCCGTTCAACACGGCGTTCCTATGCTCGTCGGCGTTCGCCATCCGGCACCGGGGCCGGGGCCGCCGGGGCCCGACCGACCGGCGCCGTCACCGGCTCGAAGGGCTCCTCCCATCAGCACCTCCACCGCCCCGCCAGACGACACCGGCGGCGCATCCGAAGCAGACACGGCGCCCGACGCCCCCACCGGCCGCCGCCGCTTCCTCACCTACCTGCTCGCCGCGCCGACCCTCACCGTCGCCGCCCGGCTCGGCCTGGAGGCCGCCGCGCCCGCGGCCGCGCAGACGGCCCTCCGCGCCGCCGAGGCCACCCGGATGTCCGCCCAAGAGGCCTCCACCCCCTCGCAGTTACCCGGTCTGCCCGACGTCCCGGACATCCTGGACCTCGGCGACGCGCTGACCGTGGCCGGCCTGCCGACCTCGCACCTGCTGGTCCTGGAGCTGACCCCCGCCGGGCGGGTCGTGCTGTGGCTGCCCCGCGTGGAGGTCGGCCAGGGCCTCACCACGGCGGTCGCGATGCTCGTCGCCGACGAACTCGACGCCCGGCTCGACGACGTGGACGTGCCGCTCTCCGACAGCCGCCCGGAGCTGCTGTTCAACCAGCTCACCGCCGCCTCCAACTCGGTGCGCTCGCTGTACGACCCGGTGCGCGCCGCCGCCGCGGCCGCCCGCGCCCGGCTGGTGACCGCCGCCGCCCGCCGCTGGAACGTACCCGCCGACACCCTGCGCACCGCCGCCTCCACCGTGCTGGCACCGGACGGGCGCCGCGCCGGCTACGGCGAACTCGCTGCCGACGCCGCGACGATCGCCGTCCCGGCCCTGCCCGCCACCCCCAAGACCGCCGACCAGCTGCGCCTCGTCGGCAGGCCCACCGGCCGCATCGACGCCCGCGACATCGTCACTGGCCGCGCCAAGTACGCCGGGGACCTGGCGATTCCGGGCGCGATGCCCACCGTCGTCGCCCGCCCGACCACCATCAACGGCACCCTGAAGGCCCTGGACGCCACCACCGCCCGCGCCATGCCCGGCGTGTTGGGCGTCGTACGGATCCCCACCGGCGTCGCCGTCCTCGCCGAGACCTTCGACCAGGCACTCAAGGCCCGCGACGCGCTCGTCATCACCTGGAACCCGGGCCCCGTCGCCGGCCTCTGCGACGCCGACATCCGCGCCCGACTGCGCGCCGCCCACGACCCGTTCATCGTCCCGCCACCACTCACCCGGTACGTGGACGGCGAGTTCGACTTCGCCTTCGTCAACCACGCGCCGATGGAGGTCCTGACGGCGGTCGCGGACGTCCGGCCGAACCGGGCCGAGCTGTGGTTCTCCGCCCAGACCCCGATCGTCGCCCAGCAGACCATCGCCGCCGAACTCGGCCTGCCGCAGGACGCGGTGACCGTCCACGTGGTGCGCGGCGGCGGCTCGTTCGGGCGGCGGCTGTTCTTCGACGCCGCCCTGGAGGCCGCGCAGATCTCCAGGGCGGCAGGCCGCCCGGTCAAGCTCATGTGGACCCGCGCCGACGACATGCGCCACGGCCGGATGCGCCCGGCCAGCCACCACCGCGTCAGGGCCACCTTCGCACCCGGCCGGGTGCTCACCTACGAACACCGCGCCGCCACCGTCCGGACCGACACGCGCCACGGCCTCGGCGAGGCCCTGACCGCGGCCGGCTTCGACCTCTCGCTCGCCGGGCTGAGCATCGCCCAGGCCCACTTCCTGCTCACCGAGAAGAACCCGTACGACGTCGGCATCCCCACCCAGCTGCTCGCCGAGCTGCCGCTGGACGTGCACACCGGCAGCTGGCGCTCGGTGTACTCGGGCACCGTCCGCGTCGCCGACGAGATCATGATGGACGAGCTCGCGCGCCGGATGGGCGAGGACCCGATCGCCTTCCGACGCGCCCGACTGCGCGACACCGCCGGGCGGGCCGTTCTCGACACCGTGGCCACGGCGGGGAGTTGGGGCCGCCCGATGCCGCCCGGGCAGGCCCAGGGCATCGGCTACCACGACGAGTACGGCGGGCGCACCGCCTACCTCGTCGAACTGGACGCCACCGACCCGAAGAACCCGCGGGTCACCAAGGCGGTGATCGCCGCCGACATCGGCCAGGTCATCAACCCCCGCGGACTGGAAGCCCAGTTGACCGGCGCGCTGATCGACGGCATCTCGGTGATCCTGCAGGCCGGCAACCACATCGACAACGGCGCCGTCCGTGAGAGCAGTTACGCCGACTTCCGCTACGCCCGGCAGCGGCACACCCCACCCGTCGTCGAGATCCACCTCATGCCGCCGAGCGGACGCCCGGGCGGCGCGGGCGAGTTGGGCGTCCCGGCCGCCTCGGCCGCGGTCGCCAACGCCTACGCCCGCGCGACCGGCACCAGCCCGCGCTCGTTCCCGATCGACTTCTGAACCCTCCGAAGGACTTCGCCCCCATGCCCAGCCACACCTTCGTCCTCAACGGGCGGCCGGTCACCGTCGAGGCACCGGACGACATGCCACTGCTCTGGGTGCTGCGCGACAAGCTCGGCGTCACCGGCCCCAAGTACGGCTGCGGGGTGGGCGTCTGCCGCGCCTGCACCAGCCACCTGGACGGCCGGGAGTTCCAGCCCTGCACGGTGACCGTCAAGGACTGCGCGGGCCACGCCGTCACCACGATCGAGGGCTTGGCCGACGGCGACACCCTGCACCCCGTCCAGGAGGCCTGGCTGGCCTGCGACGTCGCCCAGTGCGGCTTCTGCCAGCCCGGCCAGATCATGACCGCCGTCGCCCTGCTGCGCCACACCCCGAACCCCACGGACGCCGACATCGACCGGATCCAGAACATCTGCCGCTGCGGCAGCTACCCCCGCATCCGCGCGGCCATCAAGCAGGCCGCCGCCCACCGCGGGCCTTGACACTCCGGCCCGTCAAGGCAAAAAGCCCCATCAAGGCAAGGAGAAGGGCGAAGAGAAACCGGCGAAGAGGGACACCCCACTCCCCGCCACTCTCAACGTATAGCGCACCAGGGGCCTTGCGGCAAGGCCCCGGTCGTACCTCAGAATCGCTCGCCGAGGCCAAGAACCTGCGGAAACGGGAGATTCACGAAGTGCACGCGTTTTTGTCGGACGACACGACCCCTCTGACCACCAGTGCGTTCGACCTTCCCGACCACCTCTCCCCAAAGGCCGACCCGGCGCTGATCGCCGCCGACGAGCGGCACTTCGCGGCCGTCGCCGAGAGCCTCGACCGGACGATCGCCGACATGTCGGACCGCCTCGACGCCCTGCGCCGGGCCCCGGGCGGCATCGGCCGGGACGCGATGGACCGGGACGTCGAGATCCACCGGCTGACCGGTCGCCTGCGCACCCTGCGTCGCTTCGGTGCGGACCTGTGCCTCGGACACATCGTCAGCACGGACGACCTCGAGCCCGTGTACATCGGACGGCTCGGCCTCACCGACAGCACGGGCCGCCGACTGCTGGTCGACTGGCGCTCCCCCGCGGCCGAGCCGTTCTTCGCGGCGACCCACGGCAACCCGATGGGCCTGGCCAGGCGCCGCCGGTACCGCTGGACCCGCGGCCGGATCGGTGACTACTGGGACGAGGTGTTCACCGCCGAGGGACTCGAAGGGCACGCCGCGCTCGACGACCAGTCCGCCTTCATCGCCAGCCTGGGCGCCAACCGGTCGGACCGGATGCGGGACGTGCTCGCCACCATCCAGGCCGACCAGGACGCCATCATCCGGGCGGGATCCCGCGGCGCTCTCGTCGTCGACGGCGGTCCGGGCACGGGGAAGACCGTCGTCGCCCTGCACCGCTCCGCCTACCTCCTCCACTCCGACCCGCGCCTCGGCCACCGTCGGGGCCGCGTGCTGTTCGTCGGTCCGCACCAGCCCTACCTGGCCTACGTCGCCGACGTCCTCCCCAGCCTCGGCGAGGAGGGCGTGCGGACCTGCACCCTGCGGGACCTCGTCGCCGAGGGAGCCGGCGCCGCGATCGAGACCGATTTGGACGTGGCTCGCCTGAAGTCGTCCGCGGACATGGTGAAGGCCATCGAGAAGGCCGTCCGGCTCTACGAGGAGCCGCCCACCGAGGGGATGACGGTCGAGACCCACTGGTCCGACCTCTGGCTCACCGCCGACGACTGGGCCGAGGCGTTCGACGCGCCGGAGCCGGGCACTCCGCACAACGAGGCTCGCGACCAGATCTGGGAGGCACTGGCCACCATCCTGATGGACAAGTACGACCTCGACGACGTCTCGCCCGACCTGTTCCGCAGGTCACTGCAGCAGGACCGGGAACTGGTCACGACCCTCAACCGCGCGTGGCCACTGCTCGAAGCGGCCGACCTCGTCGGCGACCTGTGGTCGGTCCCCGCCTACCTGCGGATGTGCGCCCCCTGGCTCGGCCGCGACGAGGTCCGAAGGCTGCAGCGCGAGGACGCCCAGGCCTGGACGGTGTCCGACCTGCCGCTCCTCGACGCGGCCCGGCACCGCCTCGGCGACCCCGAGGCCGCACGGCGCAAGCGCCGGCACGACGCCACCGTCGCCGCCGAACGCGCGCGCATGGCCGACGTCATCGACGACCTCCTCCGGGCCGACGACGACGGCGAGGGCGCGGTCACCATGCTGCGCGGGCAGGACCTGCGGGACAGCCTGATCGACGAGACCGCACTGCCCGGCACCGACCCGGAACCTCTCGCCGGCCCGTTCGCGCACATCGTCGTGGACGAGGCCCAGGAGCTGACCGACGCCGAGTGGCAGATGCTGCTGCTCCGCTGCCCGTCCCGGAGCTTCACCATCGTCGGGGACCGCGCCCAGGCCAGGCACGGGTTCACGGAGTCGTGGCGCGAACGGCTCGAACGGATCGGGCTCGACCGGGTCGAGGCGGCCTCCCTCAGCGTCAACTACCGGACGCCGGAGGAGGTCATGGCGGAGGCCGAGCCCGTCATCCGCGCCGTACTCCCGGACGCCAACGTGCCGACCTCCATCCGCCGCAGCGACATCCCCGTCGTCCACGGATCCGTCGCGGAGCTCGACTCGATCCTCGACACCTGGCTCGCCGCACACGCCGACGGGACCGCCTGCGTCATCGGCGATCCAACGTTCCGGGCGACGTCCCGCACCCGGTCGCTGACCCCCGAGCTGTCGAAGGGGCTCGAGTTCGACCTGGTCGTCCTCGTCGACCCGGAGGCGTTCGGCGAGGGTGTCGAAGGAGCGGTCGACCGCTATGTCGCGATGACCCGGGCGACCCGGCAGCTCGTCATCCTCACGAGCAACTGACACCGGCCCGTCCGCAGAGCCAGGCCGGGCTCAGCCGAGGAGGTAGCCTGCTCCGCCCGCCCCCGCGACGGCGGCCACACCCGGGGCGGTGGCGCGCAGCGGCCTGGCCCACCGGTAGGTGCCGGGCCGACGGCGTTCCGCCCGCAGGGCGCCGACGGTGTAGCGGTTGATCCACTCGTTGATCCTGGCGGCGGCGCGCCCGGTGATCACCGGGCGGTGCGGCGAGTCGTCCGCGCGGACCGGCTGGATCACCGCGTCGTCGCGGCCCAGGCTGACGCACTGCGCGACGTAGCGGAAGCGGAACGGCTTGGGCTCACGGCCCTTGGCGAGCGCATCGATGACCTCGGCGGCGTGGGCGCCGGTCGGCATCGCCGTGGCACACGCCATCCGGAGCTCCCCGATGCCGGGAGCGTGCACGCGCGCGGCGTCGCCGACGACCAGCACGTCGGGGTGCGAGGTCGAGCGGAGTGTGGCGTCGACCAGGGCACGCCCCCGGGCGTCGACGGCCAGGCCGGCCTCGGCGGCGAGGGTCGGAACGGTCAGTGCCGCCGCCCAGACCACCACGTCGGCGCCGATCTGGCCGCGGTCCGTCGACAGCCCGCCCGGGTGGACGGCCGTCACCCGGGTGTGCGCGTGGACGCGGGCGCCGAGCCGTTCGAGAGCGGCGGCGACATGCCGGCGTCCCCCGGCCGACAGACCCGCACCCGGTTCCCGCCCGGTGACCAGCCGGACCTGCCAGCCGGTGGCGGCCTCCGCGAGCTCGGCGGCCAGCTCGATGCCGGTCAGCCCGCCCCCGACGACGGCCAGCGTGCCGCCACCCTGTGCCAGCCGGGCACTCAACTCGCCCGCCCGCTCGACGGTGTAGGCGTGCTCCGCCACGCCGGGCACCCCGGCGGTGTCGGTCCGGCTGCCGAGGGCGTACACCAGGCGGTCGTAGCCGACCACCACGCCGTCGTCCAGCGTCACCGTCCGGCCGTCCGGGTCGAGTGCGACGACCCGGGCGGCGACCGTGGTGACGTCGCGCCCGGCCACCAGCTCACCCAGCGGAACGCTCGCGGCCGCACGGCCGGCGGCCACCTCGTGCAGCCGGATGCGCTCGCTGAATTCGGTCCTCGGATCGATCAGCGTCACCCGGTGACGACGGCTCACCCGAAGGGCCGCCGTCAAACCCGCGTACCCGGCACCGATGACCACGACGTGCTGCTGCATCGCACTGCTCCTCCCCTACCCCGCGCTGCTCTCCGCGCGGCTTCACAGGACTGGACCGGGCAGCCCGCGAAGGTGTGACATCGGCCCCGCACAAAGAGGCACGCCCCGGGCGGTCTGCCTGGGGGTGTCTGGCCCGGCCGGGTACCCGCTGTCGTCGAGGCGCCGCCCCGGGCCACACGCCGGTGTCACCCGGTCAGCGCTTGTTGCCGGCGCGCAGCCACGCGATGTAGTCGGCGGCGGCTCGCTCGGTGTCGTACTCGGGCCGGTAGCCGGTGTCCCGCGTCAGCCGGTTGATGTCGAGGACGAGGTGCGGTGCCTCGCCTCCGGTGGGGAGGTCGACCTGGGCGCCGGGGACCGCCTTGCTGATCGCCTCGATCAGTTCGGCGTTGGTGGTGGCCCGGCCGGAGCCGACGTTGTACGTGCGGTGGTTGAGCTTGTCCGCGAGCTGGAGAAGGGCGATCGCGCGCCCGGTGTCCTTGACGTAGGTGAGGTCGATGCCGTCCTCGGCGAAGGCAGGCCTCACGAGGTGCGAGAGGTCGGGGGCGGTGCCGTGCGCGGCGGCGTGGACGAGGGCGGGCGCGGCGAAGAACGGGTCGGGGTGGCCGAGCGGGCCCCAGGTGCCCGAGATCCGGTAGTTGACGATGTCGATGCCGGTGGTGTCGGCGAGGAAGTCGCCGAGCATTTCGCCGATCTTCTTGAAGGTGGGGATCGAGACGGGTGCGTGCATCGACAGCGGAGCGTCCTCTCTGAGCGGTCCCTCGCCGGCGGCACCGAGGTAGACGCCTATCGTGCTGGCAACGCCCAGACGCCGTACGCCCCATTCCTGCGCTGCCTGCGCGATGTTCAGTAGTCCGCCCAGGGCCTGCCGGGTCGCCTCGACCGGCGCGTCGGGGACGGGCGGCCAGGGGTGGGACCCGGCCAGGTGCACGATGCCGGTGATGTCGTGGCGCCGGCCGATGGCGAGCAGGGCCTCGCGGTCGTTGATGTCCGCCGGCTCCACGGTCATGCGCGCGTCCTCGAGGAAGGCCGGGAGTTGACGGGTGCTGCGCTGGACGACGACGCAGTCTTCGCCCAGATCGAGAAGCGCTCGCGCGGTGTGGGAGCCGATGAAGCCGAGCCCTCCGGTGACCAGGATCATGTCGTGCCCTTTCTGGATCGTGTGGTTCTCGCGCTCACACCAGGTGGAGTTCGCCGGCCATGGCGGAGGGCGTGATGAATGCGTCGCTGGCCCGCCGGGCGGGGCCTGCGGGGTGGGCACCGGGTGCCCGCGTCCGCATGCCGCGCGGCAGATCTCGCGACCCGCTCGGCTACTTGCTCTGCAGCGTCCCCAGCGGGTCGGGGGCCGCCTGAAGCGCTGAGGCGGCCGCCTCCCAGCCGGTGTCCGCGGGATCGAGGGCACTGTGCAGGAAGGCCGTGGTCAGGTGCTGGATCAGGGCGACGCGTGCGGGGTTCTCGTCGGTGGTCTCGGCGACCTCGTAGCCGGGGATGCCGCCGAGCGAGTGCTCCGCCCCGAACAGTGTGAGCAGGCTCTTGGGAGCCGGGCTGTAGGTGTAGGGGTCGGTGAACCAGTCCGGTCCGCGCGTGGACAGGTGGGACTGGTCCTTGTCGCCGGCGACGACGAGCGCCGGGGTGGTCATGGTGTCGAAGGACGGCTTCATGAAGGGGAAGTGCTCGGCGGCGAACGGGGTCAGGTCGTCGCCGAGGCCGGTCAGCGCGAGCAGCACACCCGCCTTGACGCGCGGGTCGGACATGTCCTGGCCAGGTACGCCGTCGGCGTCGAGAACGCGCGCACCCAGCAGCGCGCTCACCGTCTGGGCTCCCCAGGAGTGGCCGGCCACGGCGATGCGGCCCTGGTCGACGCGCCCGGCCAGGCCCGGCACGGACGCTTCCAGCACGTCGAGTCCGTCGAGAACGCGCGTGATGTCCTCGATGCGGAAGCGCCACATTCGCGGCGTACGGGGATCCTCGGCGGAGATGCGGAGCGTCCGGGAGTCGAGGTGGGTGGGCTGGACGACCACGAAGCCGTGAGCCGCCCAGTGGTCGGCCAGCGGCGCGTAGCCGTTCATCGACCAGCCGAAGCCGTGGGAGAAGACGATCACGGGCAGGCCGCCGCCGCCCGCCGGCGCGGACACGCGGACCTGGAGGTCCTCGCCCCGGCCCGGGGCGGGCAGGACGACCGGCTTCGCCGACACCACCGTGGTGGGCGCGCCCGTGTGGTGCCGCACGTGCGTGGTCTTCGAATCGGACATGGAAGTGCCTTCCATTCGGTGCTTTTTCGCACGCTCGGGTTCGGTGGCCCGGCAGCCGGCGATGTCGCAGGCCGGGCTTAGGGCGGAAGAAGTGCCTGAGCCTCCGCGTCCGTGTGCCGCGGTATCGGCGCTGGGCGCGGTCGGCGCGCACTCTTCGCCCCAGGTGGAGCGGGATGACGACAGCGAAAGGCTGACGGCCGTCCCGTCTGTCATCATGGATGAAGCGGAACCTTGCTCCACTTACGATACGGAACGCTGTTCCGTTTTTCAAGGTCGATATTGAAAGGAGTGGCGCGGTGAACGACAGCGGCCAGGAGGCGGGCAGTTCGGCCCGGTCCAAGCGCAAGGACGCCCGGCGCAACCAGCAGACCCTGCTGGAGGCGGCCGCCGCGGTCTTCGTCACTTCCGGCGTGGATGCACCGGTGCGGGACATCGCGGCCAAGGCCGACGTCGGGATAGGCACGATCTACCGCCACTTCCCCACCCGGGCGGACCTCGTCATCGCCGTCTACCGCCACCAGGTCGACGCGTGCGCCGAAGCCGGCCCGGCCCTGCTGGCCGCCGGCCCGACACCTCACGCCGCCCTCGCGGGGTGGGTCGACCTCTTCGTCGACTTCCTGGTCACCAAGCACGGACTCGCGGCCGCGATGCAGGGCGACAGCACCGGATTCGAGGCACTGCACGCCTACTTCCTCGAACGCCTCGTGCCGGCGTGCACCGAACTGCTCGACGCCGCTGCCACCGCCGGCGAGATCCGCACCGACATCGATGCCTACCAGCTCATGCGCGGCATCGGAAACCTCTGCATCGGCGCCGAGGACGACCCCCGGTACGACGCACGCCGGCTCGTCGCACTCCTCGTTGCAGGACTGCGTCCAGCGCACTGACCAAGACGCCCGCGAATGACAGGACTTCACATGAACGGCCCCTGCCGGAGCAAGATCAGAAACGGGCCGCCGAACCCCTACCGTCCCCGGAATGCCCAGATCATGCGAGGAATGGATTCGCGTTCTGCTCCCGACGTGCCGTAGAGTCGGGTTCACCGACGCGGGGTGGAGCAGCTCGGTAGCTCGCTGGGCTCATAACCCAGAGGTCGCAGGTTCAAATCCTGTCCCCGCTACGATCAGGCCGGGCCCGGCGTGTCTCGACGCACCGGGCCCGGCCGGTTTTTACGGCTCTTCCACCGCATGTGTGGGTGCTCTGAGCTGGGCTGATACGCGAAACACGCCGTCTCCTGCGTATGGTTCTTGGCCTCTGAGGTCAAGATCCACATGCAGGAAGACGGCGGCGTGTCTGCGAACAGGACATGGAAGAAGCTGCTGACGGTCGAACGGGCCGTGGTCAAGCGGGTTGAGATCGACCAGGACACCGGCGTGCTGGTCGCCGGGGTGCGCCCGAGGGCGCGGGAACGGGGTCGGTGCGGGTCTGCCGCCGCCCTGGGCGTGGCTACGACCAGGGGCGGGGCCGGCGACGCTGGCGGTGCCTGGACGCCGGCACCACCCAGGTGTTCCTGGAGGCCGACGCGCCCCGGGTGGCCTGCCGCGAGCACGGGGTGGTCACGGCCGCCGTCCCCTGGGCCCGGCACGGCGCCGGCCACACCCACGCCTTCGACCGGCAGGCAGCCTGGATGGCCACCGAGTGCTCCAAGTCCGCGGTCGCGCAGCTGATGCGCACGTCCTGGCGCACGGTCGGAGCGATCGTGGAGCGGTTCGTGGCCGACCGCGATGCCGGTCTCGACCGGCTGGCGGGCCTGCGCCGGATCGGCATCGACGAGATCTCCTACCGCAAGGGGCAGCGGTACATGACCGTGTGCCTGCGCACGGTCTTCGCCACCGCCCCGCGAGCAGGACGCCGGCACAGCCGTCGACGCCCTGGACGGGTGGCTGTCGTGGGCACAACGCAGCCGCATCGAGGCGTTCGTCGAGCTCGGCCGCAGGGTCCGCCGCCACCGCGAGGCCATCGTCAACGCCCCTGGTCGAGAGGCTGTCGAACGGGTTGATCGAGTCCACCAACACCAAGACGAGACTGATCATCCGCCGGGGCTTCGGCTTCCGCACCGCCGACGCGGTCGTCGCCCTGGTGATGCTCACCCTCGGCGGCGAACGCCCGACACTGCCAGGGCGCCAACTCGCTCCAGCATGACCCACACATCAGTCAGAAGAGCCGTTAATCCTCTGCAAGCCCTGACTGAACGGCGTTGGTACTAACCCGCTGCCCCGCTCCCATGCGGCACCAGGTCCTCGCCGGACCGCCAGCCGCCCTCGGGGCGCCGGTCTGGCCGAGCAGCCCCGCCCGACCAGACCCACGCGGCACTCCGGGTTGGCTCAGCAGCCCGTGGCGTTGTAGTTCCAGAACGCGGTCCTGGTTTGCGTTCCGGCGACCCCGTCGGGGGTTCCGGCGTTGAAGCCAACGGCGTTCAGGAACTTCTGCAGCGCCGTGATCGTGTTGGGTCCGACGACCCCGTCGACGGTACCGGCGTTGTAGCCCCAGGCGTTGAGCATCCTCTGCGCTGCCTGCCAGCTGTTGGTACCCAACTGCCCGTCGACGGTACCGGCGTTGAAGCCCCAGGCGTTCAGGCAGCTCTGCCAGTTCATGGCCCTGGCTGTACTCAGGCCGAGGTTGTTCACTGCGAGGAGGGAGACGTGCGGGCTGCTGACCGCGGGCTTCGCCGCCTGCTGGGGGGCCGCAAGGCTCACACTCGCGCCCGCAAGACTCCCAGCGGCGATCCCGACGATGGTGGCCGTGGTGACGAGTGCCCTTGCCAGAGAAGATCGCATTGCTTCCTCTTTCCGAACGGATTTTGCAGGGCCTTTGACGCGACCGCCGTCACCGGCCATCCGCGCAGGCCCAAGGGTTGCCGGAATCGTGCGGCTAGAGCTAGTACGAATATGGCCTACTGCCACGTAGCACCTAATTCACGCCAAAGTGGCAAGCGTCTGCCCCACCTTCTCCAACCCGTCCCTCGAAACGAGCTGCACCCAATCGGGAATGACTGACCCTTGGACTCCTAGCCAAAAACCGCCATGTCGCCGAGGCCGCGCTGCGGCCGTGGACTCCGGTGTTCGCGCACGGCGACCTGCAGATCCCTCAGCCTCGACGATCAGGTGGTGCTTGCTGCCAGCCTTGCCCCGGTCCACCGGGGACGGTCCGATGGCCGGCCCGCCCTCATCACGCGGATGTGGCTGGAGTAGACCGCGGCGCGAGAGAGGTCCAGCAGGTCCTGCGGCCCACAGACGTCGGGGCCGCCACCGCTATCGCCCGGCCGAGGAAGATCGACCGGCTCCCGCAGCGCGTGTCGGTGGCGCCTGGTAGGAAAGAAGCGCAATCACCAATGAGGAAATCGTGGCCGTCGCCCGAAACTTGACGGACGCGAGCATCGGGCTGCGATGGAGCGCGGACGACCTGCGCGACCTCGTGGCCCGGCTCGGCTGGAAGTGGGCCGGGGAGGTGGACGGCGGGATACGGCTGACGTGCGGGCTTCCCGGCGGGGACGCGATGCTCGTGCCGGTGAACGCGCGGGCGCGCGCATGGGCTCCGTCCCAGGAGTTCCTGGAGCTCGTGGTTCCGGTGAGCCGGCCGGCTGCTGAAGTCCCGGCACAGGTCGACGAGTTCCGGAGGGCCGCCGACGCGGTCCGGCAGGTCCTCGGCGACGCGACGTACCTCGGTGCTCACGGGCTGACCTGCCCGTCCGGCTATCGGCTGGACCCCCCTGGGGAAAGCCCTTCCTGCGCTGGCGCCAGGGCGCGGTGACCCTGGAGCTGCGCGCCGGCGAGAGCGGACCGGAACTCGTGTTGCAGGCGAGCGCGGTGTGGGAGTCCTGGTACGCCCAGTGCGGGGAGGGTTTCGTCGGGGTGTTGGAGGGCTCCGGACTTGAGCTGGAGCACCCTCGCGGGGAGTCCGCGGGGGACTGGGAGGAGCTGCGGACCATTCTCGGGGGGTTCCTGCGGACGCTGCCCGCCGAGACCCGGGCTACCGGCCTGTCCCAGGGCATGCCCCTGTACGGGTATTCGATCAGCAACGGGCCGCTGCTGTTCGGCATCGAGTGCGGTGACGACGGCCTGCTGGTCTCGTACACCGAGGCCGACGTTGCCGAGGCCGCACGCGGGGAGCGGGCCGCCGCCCTCGGATGGACCCCGATCGACGAGTCCCTGCCGTCCGGCCCTGCCCCGGCCTGGCCGCCCGGCCGGTGCGGGGAGCCCTGGCCGGGCTGCGGCCCCGGTAGGGCGTGTCGGGCCTCGTTCCCAGGCGGGACCGTCCTAGCAGTTGATCAAGAAGCAGGGCTGTGCGGATTGAGCGTCACCAGGTCGTGTCAGCAGGTGAGCATGGGGAGCCCGGGGAACCCGAGGCGGTACTGGCGGCGGTGCCCCGCCACGCCCTCGATGAGGCGGTACCCGGCCTCGCCTCCGACGCGCAGCCCGGACGCGGACGCGATGCCGGCGGCGCAGGCCGTACGCACGATCAGGTCCGCGAGGACCTGGTTGTCCACGCGTCGTACTTCATGCTCTCGCCCGACGACCGCCCTCGGGCAGGCCGGCCTACCCTGATCCACGACAGGGGGAAGGAACCGACGTGGAACTGACGGCCCGCGACAAGCGCTGGATAGCCGTGTTGGGGTTGATCGGGGTCGGGGTGTCGGCATGCTACGCGTCGGGTGATGACTATCCGCTCCCGTACAAGAGACGGGACGCATCAGTTCTCGGCCGAATCGCGCTCGACGACCCGTCCACGAGAAACACGACCGTAGCAGCGGACGACCGCACGATCACGATCGAGGTCGCCTGGAGCGGCTGCGACGACAAACCCGACCTGGTGACACGGGAAACGGCGAACCAGGTCACACTGCTGTTGAAGCGCCGGGACGCCTCGGGCCCCGGGATCGGATGCGAGGACGGCGGCATCGCCCAGCTCAAGGCCGTCCTGCACCAGCCACTCGGCACCCGCACCTTGGCCGACGCCGTCACCGGCAAACCCGTCCCGTACACCCACAACCAACGACCGCCGACCACAGGCTGAGAGCACGACGACGGCCGCTACGCTCCTCCACGACCAGCGGCAGGCCGAAGCGACCACCGCTGAACCGCTCGACCACCACGCCAGGGGCAGCGCGTTGCGCCAGTGGCAGTTCAGCTCGAACGCCCGCCGCTGCTCCGTGCCGGGCGGTCCGCCGAACGGATCCGCGAGGACATGACCCCGGCAGACGCAGCGGAGCAGCCCATACGGCTTGTCAGAGATGGCGGTCATAATCGCGGTCGTCGTGATCACCGGATCTGCTGGAGGCCCTCGTTGGAGGGCCACGTTCCGGACCTGTCGCCAGCGCCGCGTCCACCTCGACCACACCCCCATCCCTGCCAAGGCCGCCAAGGTCGGCAACCCCCACAGCTGGGCATCGACGGCCGCCGGATGCCCCTCCTCCAGATGCCCCGCCAGCCGCTTGCGGCGCGGCACTGCGGCCGTGCTTCCGCGGCCGGTCTTGGCGCACGCTCCGGGATCTCTCACCGCTTGACACATGCCAGATCACCCCATGATTACCCGTTCGGATGAATGCGTCTCGTAGCACTGCTAGTTCGTCAACGAGCAGTGCTACCAATTGCTGTGCACTCAGGCATGGGCTTCGAAAACACCTAATGGTCGCGTGCGAATTGCACGGCCTGCAACGAGAACGGAAGCTTCCTCATGGCAATCGCACTCCGCAAGACGCTCGCCGTCGCCACGCTTGCGCTGACGGCCTCTTTCCTGCCGGCCGGTGAGGCTGGGGCCGCCCACGCCGCCCACTCGACCCCGCGCACCCCCGGTCTCTACTGCCTCGCCAACACCTGGCAGACCCCGAACGTCTCCACGAAGCCGTGCAACTCCACCGACCTCGGCCAGCACTGGACCCTCTCGGGAGAGCAGATCTCCCTCACCAATGCGCGAGGCTACTGCCTCGCCAACGCCTGGGGCACCCCGGGTGTCTCGGTGAAGCCGTGTAACCCCACCGACCAGGGGCAGTACTGGACCGTCTCCGGCGAACAGATCTCCCTCACCTTCGCCCCGGCCTACTGCCTCGCCAACACCTGGCAGACCATGAATGTCTCCACGAAGCTGTGCAACGTTGCCGACCCCGGGCAGCACTGGGTGATCTTCAATGACCAGATTAGTCTGGCGCTCGCCTGATACGCCCATTGCCGTGCCCGCGGAAGGTCGGAGGCCCCCGGGCACGGCCCCGCCAGTCGCCCGCTGATACGCAACCTGCTGGCCAGGTGGAAGCCGTAGGCGCCGGACCACCTCTGGGATCAGGATCCGCGCAGCGTCGAACTGAGGCTCATGTAGCCGCCCAAGGCGTCGCAGGTGAGGAAGCCGCCGGCCTTGAGCCGGCCGAAAGTTGCCGCGAACTCCTGGGGGCTCTCCATGGGGCCAGCTCCCGACTGTCATAGCGCGGCGCGCCGGACCGCGTGGCATACTCGACCGTGGCAGCCGCCAGGAGTTCGCCTGTGCCAGGCGGAACTTCGATCTAGGAACCCGCAGACGATGCCCGAGCAGCAGCAGGACGAGCCGCAGCTCACCCACGACGACGCCGAGCGCTCGCTCGCCATGCTTCGCCATGCCCGCGCCCACCACCGCGCCGCCACCGGATGGCCGAACAGCCAGCTCATCCCCTTGGTCTTCGAAGCGTTCACCGCCGGCGGCCTGTCCATCGACGTGATCGCAGTCGAGCTCAACATCGCTGAGGACCGGGTACGGGCCGTGATCGACGGACACATGTTGTTCGCGTACCGGGTCGACCTGCAAACCACGTACGGATGGGAGGTCGACGATTACGTAGAGCGTGCGCCCGTCGAGATCGTAGACATCGACCCGACGCGCAATGCCGAGCAGTTCGCACAGACCACCGCCGACGAGGTGCTGGCCGGCCACGACCCGGACGTGATCAACGTTCGGGTACTGGTCTGGGCCGTCCGCCCCGGACGTGACGAGGACGCCGCCGCGGTCGTCGAACGCTCTCGCAGCTAGCCCCAATGCCAGTGACTTAAGTTGTGTCCCGCTGGGTGATCGTGACGGTGGCCGGTTGGGGCGGTGGCCAGTTGCGGTGTTGGGCGCGTTTGAGGGGCCAGTTGGACATCTTGCGTTTGATGACGTGGGGGCAGGTCCGGTGGCGGCGTTCGGGCAGCAGGCGTTCGGCGATCTCAGCCAGGGTGCGGGTGAGTGCCCTGGCGAGTCTGCCGGGGGGAAAGTCCCGCCTGGGCGGGTACCTGGCGGCGTACAACCCGCAGGCTGCGGGTGAAGGACAGCCGGTCGGGGTCGATGCCCTGGTGCAGGGCGGCCTGGTGCATCAGCTGTCGGATCGCGTAGTGGACGAGCAGGAGGCCGTAGACCTCCTGCTCGACTCCCCACGGGTACTTGGAGCGCAGGACGAGCCTGGGGCCGCGCTGGTGGGTCTTGATCTCGTCCAGGGTGGTCTCGATCTCCCAGCGCTGGACGTAGAGTGCCGCGAGTTCGGCGGCTGGTGCCTCCTTCGGGTCCAGGAGGGTGGTGACCAGGCGGTAGACGGTTGCCTCGCCAGTGCGGGCCAGGGTGTACTCCACGACCCGCACCGTCACCGGGTTGCGGCGCGTCCCGCGGTCCCGCTCGGCGTGGATCGTGCTGAGGTAGGAGCCGTCGTCGAGCACCCGCGTCACCGGCAGCGCCGCGTTCTTCTTGACCCGCCACAGCAGGTCCGCGCCGGTGGCCCGCGCCTGCTGCCACAGCTCGAACCCGTAGAAGCCGCGATCGGCCAGCAGCAGCATCCCCGCCCGCAGGTGAGCGAACAACTGCCGGGACAGGGTCTGCTCGCTGACCGACAGCGGCCCCAACGCGGCGCCGAACACGGTGTGGGTGCCGCACTCCGCCAGCCCGACCAGCCTGGCCTGCGGGAACGCGCCGCTCCCGCGCCCTGATCCCGGCCGGCCGAAGAATTCGTCGTTGGCCTCGGTGTCCGCCAGGTCCAGCGTGGTCCCGTCCACCGCGACCGGCTGCCAGCGCCGGTACCAGGCACCCGCCGTCCCGGGCACCACCACCGGACGGCATACCCGCGCGAACAGCAGCCGCAAGGGCTCCGGGCCCAGCCGCCGGCGGGCCCGCCCGATCGCGGCGGTCGTGGGCACCCGCCACGACCGCCGCCCGTCCCCGAGCCCCTCACCCAGCAGCCGGGCGACCTCTTCATAGCCCTGCCCGAAGAACAGGCACATCGCCAGGACGAAGTACACGACCACCCGCGCCGGCAGCAGACGGCTGCGTTTCTCGCCCCGCCCGGTCTCGGCGATCACCTCATCGACCAGACCCGGCGGAAACGCCTGGGTCAGCACCCCGATCGCGATCCGGTCCGACAACCGCTCACCCGCAGGCGACTTGACCTGCCCCACCCTCGCCACACCACAACCAACGAGGCACGGACCACAAAGTCACTGGCATTGCAGCTAGCCCCCTACGCCGTTACCAACCCGTGATCCAGGGTTCGAACGCCTCCGGCGTGCCCGGAATCGCCACCACGCCAGCCCCGCCTACCCGGTGGGGCTGTTCGCGTTCCACCTGCCTCGGGGCCAAGTTCTTGGGGGTGGGTCAAGTTCTCGGGGTCGGTAGGCCTCCGGGGTACAGGTGGAGTGCAGGCCGCCAATGGAGGACGGGGCGTGGTTCGACCGCAGGGCGCAGCTGCGGAAGTGGCGGCGGCGGTTCGCAGTGTGGCGGGGACTGCCGACTGCGGCCGGACGAGGCGAGTGCGAGGTTCGCCTCGCCATCAGCCCAAGGGTGTCCCGGGGGTACTGAACTCGTGATCACCCGGAGATCGTGCCTGCCTTCGTTCCACACCTGTCTCCGAACCGCCAGCCCATACCAACCGTCTGAATCGACAGCAACGGACAAGACCGAACGACGCCGCCCTACGTGGTTCCGTGGGGTGATGTCAGTGGCATCGGGGATGCTGGGTGGCTCATGTCACCGAGGCAGGGAGTCTTCAGATGTCGATCCGTGTTGCCAGCCGTCGCCGTGCGATGACGTCACTGACCACCGCATTCCCCGGCGCGGAGATCATCGACGTGACCTCCAGGGCATCCGAACCGTGGGTGCGGCTGAGCCCGTTCTACCCCCACGGCGGCATTCCCGTTCCCTACTGCGACGGCGTGACCAGCCAGTCCGTCGAAGGGATCTGGCAGGCCCTCAAGGTCTTCCAGGAGTCAGATGTCGACCCCGCCAAGCTCAGGATCCCCACGATGAAGGGGCTGAAGCGGACGGTGCGTCGACACGGCCCCGTCCAAGGCCACCGCACCGGTCTGCATGGCGACCAACTGCTGCCCTACGAGACCGCCCGGCGCCGGATCTATCTGCCGGCCTACCGATGGGTCCTCGAACACCGCGTCGCCGATCTGGTCGATCGGCTCCGCGACAAGAAGGATGTTGTACTCCTGGACTACACCACCAACGGCGATGTCACCGATCCCGCCAGCCCGCTCTCCCACGCCGCGCTCATCCAACTCCACATAGAAGGCCGCTGGCCCGATGAGGGTGACACGATGCTGCCGACGCGGTCAGCGATCGAATGCGCTGAGTGATCCGGCGGCGGGCGCACCCACGTCCGCGCCGCCGGCGCGATCCTCCTGCTCTTCGGACAGGAGGTCACCCGGATCGCCGCGCTGCCCACCGACGCCGTGACCGTGCGGACCGGCGAGCCCGTCCTCGTCCTGGACCAAGTGCCCATCCGCCTGCCCGACCCCCTGGCCCGGCTCCTGGCCGACTTCGCCGACCGGCCGCGGCCACCGGGCTGGGCGGCGAACCACCCGAACCACTGGCTCTTCCCCTCGACCGAGCCCGGCCGACATATCACCGGCGCCGCACTGGTCCGCCGCCTCACCGCCCACGGCATCCCCAGCCGCCCGGCCCGGGCCGCCGCCCTCGTCCAACTCGCCCAGGACATGCCCTCGGCCGTCCTCGCCCCCATGCTCGGCCTCAACCTCATCACCCTCACGCGATGGCGCGCCCGCGCGGCCACCGACTGGACCGCCTACCTCCAGGCCCGGACCTCCAACCGGGCAGCGACGCACCGCGGCTCCGCTACCGCCCCGGCCGGTGTCAACCCGGACGGCGGCTCGCCGACCACCGGGTGACGGTACGCTGGCAGCCCCGCCCGGGCCGGTAGCCCTTGCTGCATGATCACTTCTGCCTGGTGGCACCGAGGCGCCAGCACCGTCGCCGCGCTCGCCCTCGCCCTGATCCCCGCGGCCGCCCCGGCCGCCGCCGCAGCCGAGCCGACCGCTCCCACCGCTGCTGCTGTCGCCCGGCACCGTCAGTTCCCCGAGCCGCCCCCGGCCGAGCAGGCCCGCACCGAGCTGGACGAACTTGTCGTCGAGGCCCCGCACTCCATGGAGGGGTACTCGCGGGACCGCTTCCCGCACTGGATTAAGCAGTACGGCACCTGCGACACCCGCGAGGTCGTCCTGCAGCGCGACGGCCAGGACGTCGTCCAGGACGACCAGTGCCGAGCCGTCTCGGGCACCTAGACCAGCCCCTACGACGACAAGACCTTCACCGACGCGAAGCAGCTGGATATCGACCATCTTGGCCCGTTGGCGGCGAGTTGGCGGCGGGCGCCGACACCTGGACCACGGACAAGCGCAAGGCCTTCGCCAACGACCTGACCCATAGCCAGCTGGTCGCGGTCTCCGCCGCCTCGCACCGAAGCAAAGCCGACAAGGGGCCGGACGCCTGGCGACCGCCGCTGTGGTTGTACTGGTGCACCTACTCCCGGGCCTGGACCGACATCAAGCACGTCTACGGCCTGTCCGTCACCGAGCCGGAGAAGACGGCGTTGACCGAGATGCTCGACACCTGCGCGTAGCCGTCGGCCGCGTCGTCGGCCCGCCTCTGTCTCTCGGGCGGGCCAAGCGGTGGTTGCTCGGGTTGTGGTTCCGGTTTCAGCCGTCGAAGCGGAACCAGCGGAAGCCGTAGTCGAGAAGTGCCGTCAGGGTTCCGCGGTGGAGCGCGGCGAAGCTGATTCCCGCATCGGTCCCGTCGGTGCTGACCGCCGTGATCAGGCCGGGGGCGACGAAGAACCTCGCGGCGTCGTGGGCCGGCAGGAACGGGCTCAGCGGCACCGACCGGAGCGTGCTCAGCAGCGGATTCAGGCTCGCGGCCGGCAGGCGGTAGGTCCAGGCATGGTACGGGGCGGCGATCATGGCCTCGAAGAGGGTGAACTTCAGGAGGAAGCGGCTGAGCGGTTCGTGTTCGACGGTCGTCTCCTGGTAGGCGGCGCTCTGGGGGTCTTCGGTCTGCCACACGACGGGATCGGATCCGTCCTGCTCCCGCGATGGCCAGGGGATGGACCAGTCCCGGTAGCCCTGCGCCCACCGTGCGAAGACCAGTCTGTCCCCGAGCGGTCCGCTGGCAGGCTCCGGCTGTTCCAGGACTGGGTCGTGGAACTCGCGGAGGGCTGGACGCAGACGGGCCAGGCGGTGGAACGCGGCCAGCGCCTCCGGCAGGTCACCCTGCGCTCCCGCCCCGTCGTTCCCCGATGCTTCCACCTGATCGGCAGGGAACCAGCCGAGGGCGAACGACTCCAGGGCCCGGATCGGGTCCGACTCCACCTGGTCGACCCAGTCCACTCCCGGTACCGGACCGATGGCTTGGACCGGTCTGACCGCGTCCAGCGCCGCTCGGCTCAGCGGCTGGTCGAACTCCAACTCGATCTGGTCGAAGCCGTCGCATCCCCAAGTTGTTCCCCGGCGGAGTGCGGTGCCAAGAGGGAGGTATCCCTGCTCAAGTCGTGCGAACAGCTGAGTGGGTGGGCCATCGCAGGAGCCCAACCGTGAGCGGAGGTCCGGCACCTTCTCCCCACACAGGAGGATCCTGCTGGAGTTCTGCACGCCGGTCTCCGGGTCGTCTCCGGGTATGAGGATGACGACAGTGGCGTCCGTTCCTGCAGCGATGAGCGCCGGCCCGAGCGTGTAGTGCCGGAGTCCGGCGCCAGCAGCGGACAGTACCGCCGTCTCGGTGATCAGGTGCGGAAGCGTCTGTGCCATGCCGTCACCTTAACCACGGGGACGGACAGCACAGGCGATCGGCCCTGCTACAGCAGCGGACGCCTGCCCGGTTGCTGCTTGCCGGAATATGGCAGGTTCGGAATGACGCTCCCCGCCAGTCGCCGATGTGGCTGTCGGCGCCCTGCCGTAGAGTCCACCGCCGTGACGACGCTGATGACCTGCGCCGGTACGCCGGGCCCGGCCGGCCAGCCACCCGGACCGGGCAACGAAACACCCGACTGCCCCGCCTGTTCACAGCCCATGCCGCTGGCCGTCCGGCTCGAGGAGGGCCACCACGCCGCGACCGCCATGACCGGGGTCACATGGCGGGGAGACTGTTCGCCATCTCCCGGAAGCGGGCGGACGGCCGCATCATGCCGTTGTCGCCGACGTTCAGGTTCTCCAGCCAGCCGTCCCGGTACCAGAAGATCGACGAGGTCAGCGGGGCCGGGTCGTTGACCTGGAGCTGCTTCGACAGGTCGATCATGAAGCGGATCGCGTTCAGCGACGAGCCGCTGCGGATCGGCGCTGCGCAGAACGCGTTGCTCGTCGGCAGGGTGACCAGCGCGCCGTGGGGCAGGTCGGTCCCGCCCAGGGCGTTCTCCAGGCGCAGGGCCTGGGCGGCACCGGGCCACGCCCCCGTCCCGTTCACGGCGTAGAGGACGTCGCCGTTCGTCGCGTTGAAGGATTGCCGGTTGAGCTGCTCGGTGGTCAGGTTGGCGAAGGCCCGCTCCCAGAGCTCGGCCCGGCTGACGCTCCACTGGTCGGCGGCGTGCTCGGCTATTGACAGGGCCTCGGTCGCCCCGCCCCGCTTCCCGCCGTTCACGCACAGGACGACCGACAGCTCGTCGTCGATCTGCCGGGCCATGGGGTCGGGGCCCAGTGCGCGGGTCGGGGTGACCAGCAGCCGCAGCCGGTCCCGGACCTCGAAGACCGAGATCCTGGCCAGCGCCTTGCACGGGCCGTGCTCGTCGCACAGCGGCTTCGGAAGGTTCTTGCGATTGCCGAACAGCGGCATAGGTGGCTCCCCCGGGGTCGGTACGGTAGTCAGACCAAAGTCACAGCATCCCACTGGAGTTCGCAGCCGTCCCCTGGATCATCCGATTCTCAGACTACGCTTGGACAGTGTGTCATTCGTCGGCCGGATGTTCCCAGCGGCGTGCCCGCCGCAAGTGCGGCCGACACGCCCTTCGTGGGCCGCGCTGGCCAGCCGCGGGTGCGGACCGGCCGCGCACCCGCACGCCGGAGAAGCCGGCCCGCCTCCCCGGTCCCCGAGCATGCCGCCAGGTCGACCTCCGCTGCTACTGGAAGCTCACCACGATCGGTTCTGGCCCCATGGCCCGGCCGCCAAGCGCCCGGCCATGGTGGGGATACAGTCCCGTCATCGGAGCTGATGTAAGCAGGACCCGGACGTACGAAGGACCGGGCATCCCGATAGGGGCCGGCTCGAGGTCCGGACCTCGATGGACGGCGGGCGCGCGATATGGCGGACGGAAGCCGGCGAAGGAGCCTCACCGGCAACCACGCCTGTCCGGCCCTCCTCAGCGCCTGTCCGACCCTCCTCAGACCGGGTAAATGATCGAGCCCAGCGGCGGGCAGGGGATGAGCATGGTCCCTGCGCCGGGGCGTTCGACGAAAGCCCGGGCCGCGGCGGCCTGCCGGCGCCGGGTTTCCAGCTCGTCGGCGTGCCAGGCGTCGCGCATGGCACGGGGGTAGTCCCACGTGTCGTCGATGAGACTGAGGCTGGTGTTGCCGGAGCTGCGTTGGAACTCCGCCTTCACGGCGGCCTGTTGGAGTGCGGTCTGGGTCGCGGCGAGATCGATGCGGGTGATCAGGACGCCGAGGGTGTTCGGTTCGCGGGTGGGCAGGGGGGCCTGCCGGAGCAGGGACACCCCGGTGTCGAGGCGGCCGATGTTGTCGACGGTCGCGCTCTGGGCCTCCCTCGTCGCGATCTGCATCTCCTGGTGCAGCCAGAAGAACTCGTCAAGATCCGCCTGGGTGATGCGCATTCGCTGATATACGGCTCGGAAGCGGGGATCGCGGTGCAACGGACGTATGGGGGTCGTGTGGAACGCCACGCAGTCGTTGTAGCCGGCTGCCACCGCGGCATCGAGGTGGAAGATCGCCTGGTCCGCCTGCCCCCGTGCGATGGCCAGGCCGCCGAGGCTCGAGTGGCCCGCGGCGACGAGCCACGTGCCGTCGGGACCGAGCGCCGTGGCGCGCGCGATGACGTCGTGGAAGCCCCGCCGCGACGTCGACGCGCCGTGGGGCGCCGAGGAATTGACTCGCGAACGACGAGAGGATGTTCAGCCCCGCCACCGCCTCGGCGGCACTGTTGGTCAGGTGCGCCACGAGCAGTTCGTGAACGCGGGCGGCCAGTGAGTTGACGGTGTCGACCATGGATCTCCGTAAGGTGAAGAGCGAAAGGGTGTTGAGTTTGTGCAATCCCCGCGGGGATGACGGGCGGACGGGGTGAGCGGTTCCTGCTCGTCCGCGCCGATGACGTCCTCGTCACGGACGAGTGGCCAGAAGCGGCGGGTCCGACTCCCCACTCGAAACCGAGCCGGCCGCCTCGACTCCGCGTTGACCCTGCCCCGGCTGCGCCGGGCGCGCCGTTCCCGGACGTCGTCCGGTCCTGACGGCAGGGTGTGCTTCGGCTGCGCCCACCCATCGTCTGCCCGCCAATGCCCGCTCCCCGGAGCCCTGTTGGTCCGGAAGAGGCTGCCCGCGCACGTCTCAGTCCTTCTTCCGCAGCACCATGAACTGGTTCGGCTTGAGCAGGTCCATGCTGTAGTGGAGTGTGCCGTCCGACTGCATCGTGACCAGGCGGTAGATCGACCGGTCGGCGAGGCACGTGTCACCGGGCGAGGAGCCGGTCGCCCGGGAGGCGTAGGAGACCTGGCTCTCGTTGGCCTCGGTGAGCGTCCATGCGCCTTCGCACCAGGTGCCGGTCTTCGGCGTCTCGGCGCGGATCCTGCTCTTCTCCTCACTCGGCGCCGACTGGACGATGGTGAGGGTGACGGTGGTGACGTCCCCGTTGGCAGCCTTGCGCTCGCCGACCCACGTCCCGAGGAACTTCGCGGGGATGATGCCCGCCCCCGGTTCCGTGGGGGACGCGCCGGGCGCGGGGCTGTCGTCGGTCGGATCGGAACCGTCGCCGGTCGGCTCGGGGTGCTTCGAAGCCGGGGCGGCGGGGGCCGTCCTGCCCCCGGCCGGGGCGGTCTGCCCGGGGTTCGACGCGGCGGCCTGCCGGTCGTTCTCCCGTAGCCGCTCGATCAACAGGTATCCGCCACCCAGCAGCAGTACGACGGCCAGCACGGCCGCCAGCGCGCCGTACGCCCACCGGCTGCGTGGCCGCTGTGGGTACGGCCCGTAGCCCGGCACCGTGGCCGGTAGCGACGGCGTCGGGAACGGGGTCGGCGTGTACGGTCCGACCGGCCCGACGGGCGCTACGGTCGGCGGGTCGAAACCCGGCGGGGCCGGCGGCTGGAACCCGGGCGCACCGGGAACCCCGGGCGCACCGCCGTCCGGTACAGCCTTCGCCGCCTCGGCAACCGTCCGGCTCCTGGTGGGAGCTCGGGTTCCAGCCGCCGTCTCCGGAGCCGGCGCAGCCGCCCCGTCCGCCGCAGCCGTCCCCTCCCCGGCCTCCCGCTCCCCCTCCAGGTCCAGCAGCTGCACGGCACTGCGCCCCACCGCCGCCGCCAGCGCCGCCGGCAGCCAGTTCCCGTGCCCGAGCCGGGCGGCGGCCGCGGCGTCCCCGTCCAGCCGTTCCCGTAGCCGTCCGGGCGTCGGGCGGACGGACGGGTCCCTGGCCAGGCAGTCACGGACTAGGGAGCGCAGCGGGCCGGCCAGCCCGGAGAGGTCGGGCTCCTCGTGCAGCACGCGGTAGAGCAGGACAGGCGCACTCACTCCGGAGCCGAACGGCATCGTGCCCGTCGCCGCGTACGCGAGCACCGCGCCGAGCGAGAAGACGTCGCTGGCCGGCCCGGCGGGCAGCCCGTTCGCCTGCTCCGGCGACATGAAGCCCGGCGAGCCGAACACCTGGCCGGACTGGGTGAGCACGGTGGAGGCGTCCAGCGCGCGGGTGATGCCGAAGTCGATCAGCCGCGGCCCGTCCAGGGTCAGCAGCACGTTCGACGGCTTGACGTCCCGGTGCACCAGCCCGAGGCCGTGCACATGGGTGAGCGCCTCGGCGAGGCCGACGCCGAGGGTTCGAACGGCCGGCTCGGGCAGCGGGCCGAACTCCCGTACGGCGGCGGTGAGCGCTGGCCCGGCGACGTAGCCGGTGGCCACCCAAGGGTGCCCGCCCTCGGTGTCCGCATCCAGGACCGGTGCCGTCCAGGTACCGCCGACCCGCCGGGCGGCCGCCACCTCCTGACGGAACCTGGCCCGGAACTCGGGGTCCCCGGCCAGGTCGCGACGGACCACCTTGACGGCGACGGTCCGCCCGCCCGTGGTCCGGCCGAGGTAGACCCGGCCCATCCCGCCCGCTCCGAGCTGCCGCAGCAACCGGTACTCCCCCACCTGCCGCGGATCGTCCGCTGCCAGCGGCTGCATGCCCACCCTCCCCTCGACGCCCGGCGCGGTCGTCCCCGCCTCACGCGTCCGGAGCAAGACGCTATCGGTCTGGGACCGTCCGTGGGACGGGATCGCGATCACGGAAGCGACCGGCGCGACGGTGGCGTGTGCGTCGGGAACGTGGTCCTCCTGGCCGACTGATGGCGTTTCCGGCGAGTTGCCGGTGCAACTACCGTCAATGCGACGGGAATTGAAGCTCAAGCTGCCCGGACATCGCCCAGTTCGCCCACCGGCTCCATGGCCCCTCCCGCGACTGGTACGCCGAGATCCTCCTGTCCAACCTCTGGCCCCGCATCCTCGTCGAGTACGCCGACCTGGTGGAATCGTTGCCTCCCACCCGCACGGTGACTCGCAGCCTCCTCGGAGACCGGGCACCCGCCGTCCGCGCCGAACTCAGCCGGGGCAGCACCAGAGCCGCCGACGCTCTTGCCCCACCGCCCCCTTCCCACTGCCCCTCCCAGGCGGTCCACGCAGGGCCTCCGGTCTCGGCCCCGTCCCGTGTCGGGGTTCCGTCGTCGTTGAGTTCGGCGCGGCGGGCTTTGGCGTTGTTGAGCCAGGCGCCCAGTGACAGCCCTTCGGGGATCTCGTGGGCTAGTGGAACGCGGGTGTGCCCTTCCCGTTTCGGAGGGGGCTGCCGCCGCCATGACCCGCGAACGGCCCGCAAACGCGAACGAGGTCCGGCACCCAGTGGGTGCCGGACCTCGTCCGACCGTGGAGCGCCAGGCCCGGGTTGCACGGACTCTCCCTACTGAAAGTAGGACGTGCTCTGGTAGCACCGCTGACGCCTGGCGAGGAATCATCCCCCTCGCGACGAGAAGAATACTAGCAGGTCAGCGAGCCACCACCGCAGCCGGACGGCGCGGCCGCCGCTCGGCTCCGTTTCCGGCCCCCGGTGTGCCGGCCGCGCTCCGGCCGGCACACCGGGCCCCTGTCCGCTCCCGCCGATCCGTGCCCCAGTGCTGCGCGGCCCTATTCGGCCGTCGGTGCCCACCCTGAAAACGAAAACGCAGCCACCCGCCGCCACAGGCCGCCCGGCTGCCCTACTGCCAGTACGACCAGGCGCGGATCAGCCCAGGCGTAGGCTCTCGGCTGATCACAGCCATCACGAGAGGTAGACATGGGCCAGAAGATCATCCGGTTCTCGGACCTGACCGGCAAGCACGTGGAGAACGATGGCGACCTGGTGCGCATCGTGGTGCGTCAGCACCCCGACCTGGAAGACGGCCCGGTTGAGATCGAGGCGCTGGCCGACGAGCTGACCTCGGTCGAGGAGCTGGCACTCGACCTCGTGACGATCGAGCTGCACTACCCGGATGCCGACGAGCCGGAGACGGTTGTTCTGGAGGCCGAGGCGTTCAACCAGCTGGCCTCCGCTACCCCGATGGCCGAGGTGCTGCGCGGCGCCCAGCGGGTGGCCCGTACCGTCCCGAGCCAGGCGGCGCCGGCCAGCGCCAAGGAGCGCGTCAACTACGCCAGCCTGGAGCACGCCGGCAGGCCGCACAAGGGCCGCACCACGGATGCCGAGAAGCAGCTCGTCCAGAAGCACCTCGACGAGATCAACGAGCGACTGACCGCAGAGGGCATCCGCACGATCGACCTGAGCAACGCGGAGCACGTGGCCCGGTACGGCCTGGAGGCTCTGGTCCAGGAGCGCAGTGCGACGCTCGGCTGACCAGGGAGCAACAGATCAGGGCCAGCGCAGCCACCGCTGCGCTGGCCCTACCGTTTCTATGGGTTGAAACGTCGCCACTACCGGCGAGTGGTCGGAGGGCTGGTCGTGCAGCTGCCTCGCCGGCCCACTGGCCTGAGCTTCGATCCGGCCCGTTGACGGATCCGCTGGCACTATGCCCGGCGCTGGCCGCGGCAGGTATGGCAGCGCCACCCCATGTCTTTGCTGACCTGGGACTACGACGGTGATCTGTACTGCGCTCTCACCACCGTAACCGGCACGGGCGAGGGCCGGACCACCCATTTCGGGCTCAGCGAGGCCCGCATGGTTCCGAGCGGATCCCCCTCCATGCCTGCGTCACCCTCTCCCGGGCCGACAGCGGTGACGGTGTGTCGGCAGCGCCACCGAGGAGGAGAAACCCGCAACTGCTCTACCTACCCGCAGACCACAAGATCGCCGACCGGCGCGAAGCGCCGGACGGGACGGTGTTCTGTTCCGCGCTCCAACACGTGGGCATCAAGTACGGCACGCTCACCGAACCGATGCCGGCCTCTCCGGTGGGTCGGATCCGCGAGCAGGACATGCCCGCCCTGGCGGAGGTCGGCAGCGCGATCTGGGACGCGGTCTACTCGACGAAGAAGCCGGTCACGGCCGAAGTCCGCAGGAAGGGCGAGCAGGGCGGCCACCGCATCCCGCGCCTGCACGCCGCCGACAAGGACGTCGACGCGTTGGTCGCCGACATTCATGCCGAGACCGAGAAGATCTGGCTGACGGAACCACTGGAACTCGGCGAGATCCACCGCGGATCCATCCCGTCCGGAGCCGGCACGTTCGAGACCGTCCTTCCCACGCTGCTATTCGTCAACGGCGAGATCCGCCCCCTCGGCTACGCCTCCTACGGCGGCCTCGTGCGCGGCGCGGCCCAGGGCATGCCGATCGGAGCCCTGCAGCACACCACACCCGCGGGCGCTGTCGGTCTACGACGAGCTGACCGGTACCCGCCCGTTCACCACCAACCCGACCACGAAGGACCTCCGTTGAGCCAGCTGGTCAGCACCCGCATCCGCACCGTGGCCGCCAAGCTCGGTCCGCCCCGCCTCGCCGAGAGCCTCAGCCAGTACGCCCAGCGCGCCGACGAGGCCAAGATGGCTATGCAGACACCCACGACGCCGCTCTCCGCACACTGGCCGAGGTCTACGGCGCGGAAGTTGTCTGAGCTCTCGGCGGTGGCGAACCGCAGGCGGCGCCGTCCTGGGGATCCCCAGGACGGCGCCGGCGCCGGGCGGGAGGGCTCGCGGTCGCGAAGGACTACTTGACCGCGCGGATGTCGATCAGGCGGATGTCGGGGTCGGCGGCGAGGAGGTCCGGGCCGACCTGGGCGAGGGCGGCAGGGATGCGGCCGGTCAGGTGGGCCTGGCGGCCCGCGTCGTCGGCGAATGCGTCGAAGATGCCGAAGGTGGAGCCGTCGATCTGGAAGGCGTACCAGACCTCGGTCTGGGCCTCCTCGGCGGCGATGCCGCGGGCGGTGTCCAGCAGGGCGGCCACCTCGGCCTCCTTGCCGGGCTTGGCGGTGAGCAGGGCCAGCACACCCAGCTTGAGCGTCATTGTCGGTCTCCCTCGTGTCGTGATGGGCCTTGTGTGATGGGCCTCAGTCGGCCGGACGCACCCCGCGTTCGGCCTCAATCACAAGCTATGGGGCTGAAAACCGACCTGCGAGTGGCGGAAACGACGTGTCGGTTACTGTTTCCGACATGCAGATCGCCATGGTGGCCGTCGACGGCATCTTCGACTCCGGACTCTCCGCCCTCCTCGACGTGCTCGGCACGGCCAACGCGGTGCGCCTCCAGGGCGAGGAGGCGCCGCCGTTCACGGTGACCGTGGTCGGGGCGGACACCGAGGTGCGCACCGGCAACGGCCTCACCGTGGCGACCGTGCCCGCCGAGGAACTGCCGCACCGGCCGGACCTGCTGCTGATGCCCGCAACCGGGTTCAAGACGCCCGACGAGGTGCTGGCGGCCGTCCGCTCACCTGCCAACGCCTGGGCGCTGGAGCTCAGCGCGAGGCTGGCCGAAGCCGGCACACCGGTCGGCGCCGCCTGCACAGGCACGTTCTTCCTGGCCGAGGCCGGGGCGCTCGACCACCTGCGGGCCACCACCAGCTGGTGGCTGGGGCCGTTCTTCCGCAGTCGCTACCCGAAGGTGGTGCTGGACGAGTCCCGCACCCTCGTCCAGGACGGTCAGGCCACCACCGCCGGCGCCGCCTTCGCCCACATCGACCTCGCACTGTGGGTGGTGCGCCGCCACAGCCCGGAGCTCGCCGACACGGTCGCCCGCTACCTGCTGATCGGCGACCGCCCCTCCCAAGCCGCTTTCGCGGTGCCGACACTGCTGGCCCAGGCCGACCCGATGATGACCGCGTTCGAACGATGGGTGCGCGCCCGGCTGGCCGATCCACCGCCGCTCGCCGAGGCCGCCCGGGAGCTGGGCGTCAGTGAGCGGACTCTCCAGCGCACCGCCCAGGCCGTGCTCGGCATGACGCCACTGGACTTCGTCCAGGAGGTCCGGCTCGACCAGGCCACCTTCCTGCTGCGCACCACCTCGCTGAGCGCCGAGGCGATCGCGACCAGAGTCGGCTACCGCAACGTGGGCACCCTGCGCGCGCTGGTGCGGCGCAAGCGCGGCACCACGCTGGACGCGCTGCGCCAAGGCGGCTCGGGCGCCGACTGACGGCAGTTGAGATCGTTCTCTGGTCGATCGGGCACAGAGTGATCTTCGGTTCCGAGGGGCACGGTGCCCATTGAGTCAGACGGGCCGACTACCTGGAGCGTCGCACGGTGACGAGGCGCCCCGGTGAGAAGCCGCACGCCGCCTCTCCGCGTACTCGTTGGAAGGCTCAGCCAGGTGCAGATGAACGGCTCAGTCGCCGATCTCGTGAAGTCTGCGTGTTTGCGTCCACGCCCCTTTGTCGAGTCAGGGCCTGCCCTGCCCGGCGATGCGCTGTGCGACCGCGATGTGGCTGTATCCGGGGATAGACGACCCGACGGCCTTCTCGTAGCGCACAGCGTCAGCGATCCCGAGTTTCTCGCCCGTCGAGAGGGTTCTGTTCGCCGTCCACAGGAGCATTCGCAGGTGCTCGTTCTGGGCGCCGAGGAGCGGGGCTGCAGGCTTCAGCGGCACACCGGTGTGAACCCGCCAGTCAGCCACCGCGGCCCAGAAACCGGTCACGGTGTCCCAGCAGATCGCGCTTCGGGGTCCGAGTAGCAGGCGTATCTCCTCGGTGGACCGAAGCGTGTCGAGGCCGTGGGACACGAGGTTCTGGAGGTTCTCCAGGAACGTGACGACGAACCCGTACTCGGCCTCGTCCATCAGCAGTTCCTCGACGACCGCCAGAACCTCAGCGGTCGCGCCGTGGTCCCGCCGGGCTACCCGAAAGGCGACCTGCCGGCAGACGTCCAGGTCGTCGGTGTCATCAACCGATCCGGGCTTCACACCCGCAATGTCGAGGAGCCGCCGTGACCGCCCGGCCGGCCGTCGGCGCCATGGGATTCGCATCGTGTCCCTTTCCGCTTGCAGCAATGGCGATCATGGTCGCCCGTGGTCGGCCAGCATGACACGGCGTTCCGAGCATGCCGTCCACGGGACCGACGTCAGTACGAGCTGCGGACGACCCAGCATCGCTGAGCAGGCCCGGAGCGGGGTGCCGGGATTGCTCCCGGTCCGTTCCTCCGGACCTCTCGCCGAGTGAGTAGGCGGCCAGGACTCCTCTGGCGGAGGTCAACTACGGCACGATCGGCTCGGTCGACTTCTTCCCGCCGAACAACGAGCACGTCCCGCTGGACCAAGCGGCGGAACGGACCCGCACGTTCGCGACCGCCGCGCTGGCGGCGTCCACCACCTCGGGCGCCTCCACGGGCGCGGGCTCCTCCGCCTCACCGAGCCGGTCCTGAAACCGACTCCGCCCGGTGCGGCGCTTGCACACCCCCGTATCGCAAGCGACGCACCGGGCGGACCGGGTGTCGGGGCTCAGAGGCGCCAGCGGGCTCCCGGCTGGTTCAACCATTCCCACTGCTGGACCCGGGCTCCGTTACTGGAGGAGGAGTTCTCCACCTCCAGGTAGTAGTAGCTGTGGTTCCGGATCAGCCTGGTGCCGTCCGCCGACGGCCACGGGACCTCCCACAGGGAGCCGGGCTGGTTGAGGCAGTCCCACTGCTGGGCCCGGGCACCCAGCTCGAACACCCCTGGCTGATCTGGCTCAGGAATCGGTCGATAGATGAACGGTGCCGCCGATCACGTGCAGTAGGTGCCGAGGCCGTGTTCCAGCTGGGCGAACGCCTGCTGCGCGGCGGCGACGGCGTCCGGATGGACCGCGTCGGCTGTCTCGCCGGCTGCGAGCCGTCGGACGTTCTCCCGGACCAACTCGTTCTGCACGCAGCACAGCTGGGTCGCCGCCGTACGCGCCGTCATGTCGCGCGGGCCGGTTCCGGTCTGTTCGGCGAGCGCGGCGGCGAGCGCGTCCACCGTGCGGGTGGCCTGCTCCAGCACGCGCAGCCGCAGGCTCGGTGCGGCGAGGACCATGCGGTGGAAGGCGAGGACGTGCTCGTCGTCGTTGAGGCCGGTGACGACGTCGCGCCGGTCCAGTCCGGCCAGGAAGTGCCGGCGCAGGGCGCCGAGAGCGGACTCGCCGGGGTCCCGGGCGAGAACGATGGCGACGGCGTCGTCGAAGTGGTCCTCGAACCGGTGCAGGACCAGGTCTTCCTTGGTCGGGAAGTGGTTGAACACCGTCATCGTCGAGACGTCGGCCGCTGCCGCGACGTCCGAGACGGGGACGTTGTCGAAGCCACGCTCCAGGAACAGTGAGATCGCCGCCTCGGAGACGGCGCGCCGTGTCTGCTGCTTCTTCCGTTCCCGCAGGCCGCCCGTCCCGTTGCTCATGCCGTCACGCTACCACGTAGCTTATATTGCTACAAAGTTTGATTGACATAATAGATTTAGTGACTATAGGAATCTTCCCGGGCGGTCGTCACGGGGCGTCCAGCCCCTGGAGGAGGGACGAGATGAGCGGGATCACCATGGTGGGGGCGCCTTCCGGGGAAGGCGCGGATCCGCCGATGAGTCGAAGGCACGTCGTGATCGCGGCGGTCGGCTGCTTCGCCACCCTGCTGCTGGGGCTGCTCGACCAGAACATCGTCAGCGCGGTGTCGTGGACGATGGTCAAGGACCTCGACCCGCTGCACGGTGTGGACCGTCTGCCCTGGCTACTGACCGCCTACACCCTGGCCGACTGCGTCGTGCTCCCGCTGTACGGGAAGCTGGCCGACGTCTACGGCGCCAAGCGCATCTACCTGCTCTCCCTCGGGATCTTCCTGACGGGGTCCATCCTGTGCGGCCTCGCGCAGAACATGGGCCAGCTGATCGCCTTCCGGGCCGTTCAGGGCGTGGGCGGCGGCGGCCTGATGTCCGTGACCATGGTGGTCCTGGGACTCCTGGTCCGGCCTGGCCGGGGAGGGGGAGACGAGGACTCCGGCAAGGCCGGCATGGGCGGCATCATGGTGGGACTCGGCATCGTGCTGGGCCCGGCCGCCGGCGGACTGATCGCCCACCACCTGAACTGGCGCTGGGTCTTCTACATCAACGTCCCTCTGGGGATCGCCGCGTTCGTCACGTCCGCGCTGCTGGTCAGACTCCCGGTCACGCCGGTCAGGCGTCGCATCGACTTCCTGGGAGCCGGCCTCATCGCCGCGGCCGCGAGCGCACTGCTGATGATCTCCCAGTGGGGCGGCAAGGACTACGCCTGGACCTCGCCGACCATCGAGGGGTTGGGCATCGCCGCGGTGGTCCTGCTGGCCGCGTTCCTCTGGCGTCAGACGACCGCGCCGGAGCCGATCTTCACGCTCGCCCTGCTGCGTAACCCGGTCTTCCGCATCATGGTGCCACTCGGGTTCTTCGGCGGCATCGGTCTCGCGGGCTCGGTGGCGTACCTGGCCGGCTACCTCCAGGAGGCCCGGGGGATGACCCCGACCGGCGCCGGCCTGCTGTTCCTCCCCATGGCCATCGGCATGATCATCGTGGGTCTGCTCTCTGGGAAGGCCATGGTCGCGATGGCCGGCCGGTACCGCTACCAGCTGCTCGCCGGCCACCTGCTGGTCGCCGGCGCGATGCTGGTCTTCAGCGACCTGCGGACCGGCACCTCGCTCTGGTTCCTGGGTTTCGGCCTGTTCCTGCTCGGCCTGGGCCTCGGGCTGTGCCTGGGCATCGGCCTGATGATCACCCAAAGCGCGGTCGAGCCCGAGAACCTCGGTGTGGCCACCACCTCGGTACGGTTCGCCCAGCAGCTCGGCGCCTCCGCCGGCCTCGCACTGTTCGGCACCGTGCTCAACCGCGAGCTCGCCGCGAAGCTCAGCAGCGCAGCGGGCGCCGCCGACGCGAACGGCCGTCTGAACACGGCGGCCCTGCCCGCCCTGAGCCCGGAGCAGCGGCTCGCCGCACTGGAGGCGATCGTTTCCTCGACCCACACGGTGTTCGCGATCGCGGCCTGCGTCATGGTCGTTCCGGCCGTGCTGTCGATGTTCCTCAGGGAACGGCCCGGCCCGTCCGGCCGCGTGCCCCGGCAGCGTTCGTAACGGACCGGCGACAGGGCGGACCTCCCTGCAGATCAGGACAGCCCTGCTCGCCGGCCCCTGGCCGTCTCTTGGCCCGCTGTCGTCGCTCCGACTACCGTGCGGCAGCCGGGACTTCGGGGCGAGGGTCGATCGGCGTGAGCACGCCGAGGCGGTCCTCGATCTCCTGGGCAGCGGCCAGGCACAGGTCTTCCCGGAACGCGCGCCCGATGATCTGCACGCCGGACGGCAGTCCGTCGCCGACTCCGGTCGGTACGGCGACCGCGGGCACGCCCACGAAGCTGGTCACCGTGCACAGGCGCCTGCCATCGGCGAACCGTTCCCATCCCGCTTCGTCGCGTGACTCCAGTCCCGGCTCGACGGGCGGCTCGGTGAACACTGGTCCGAGCAGCAGCGGGTACTGGTCGAGGAACTCTGCCCAGGAGTGGCGGATGCCGAGCCAGGTCCCCATCAGCTTCGTGAGCTCTGCGGCGTTCGCAGGCGGAGTCCTCTCCATGGCCGTCTGGATGAAGCGGTCTCCGCCTTCGCCGAGCAGTTTCCGCACCACCGGCCAGGTCGGCGCGAATTCGGTCACGGTGATCCGGCCGTATGCCTCGAGTGCCTCGTCCAGCCGCGGAACGTCCGCCATCTCCCGTACGTCGTACCCTGCGTCGCGCAACGCGTCCGCTGCGGCTGCGACGGCCGCGCGGACAGTGGGGCGGACGCCGCGGCCGCCGGGGTCGGCGACAAGCGCCACCTTGACCGGCCCCGGCAGCGGTTCGCCGTAGCGGGGCACGGGTACGGCCCGCGGGTCCTGCGGGTCGGTCCCGGCCAGCGCCTCGTATGCCAGCCGCAGGTCGGCGACCGTACGGGCCAGGGGTCCGTCGGTGACCAGCATCTGTGAGGCTGGTCCCGGGTCGTCCGGGCCGAGGACGCGGTGGTCGGCCGGGAACCGCCCGGTGGTCGGCTTCAGCCCCGTCGCGCCGCAGCGTATGCCCCGGATGGGTGGGATCGCGTCCACGGTCGAGGGCTTAACCCGTTCTGTGCTCGTCTCCTCGGCCGGGCTGCCAGACGAAGCGACCAGATACCCCCTGGCAGTGAGCTCGATGGCGCCGGTCGCCTCGCCGGATCTTCCCCCTTTTTCCCGAGCGCTGCAAAACATCTCCGGTATCCAAGGGCGGGCTCACCCATAAGGCAGGCGGGCACGGGGAGTGCAATTAGCGATATACGGAACGGCGGAATGCTTGAAACGCCATACGGTCAGCTGCCATGGATTCAGCCGTAAGGGCATGGCTTCACCAAGCAAGTCAAGACTTACCTTTAGGGAACTTTGACCGTATGGTGTGGCTCGAATCGAAGGAGTCGCTGTTGTCGGAAATAAATGATCCCGCTGTGCGTGCGGTTGAATCGGAGCGAGATTATGTGTCCTCCTTGTACGAGTTGCTCACCGAGCGGCTTTCCGAGGCGCGAGTGCACCGAGCGAGTGTGCTGAAGGCCCCGGCGGACAGCGCCGGTGAGGCATACGAGAGAGAAATCGCCGCCGAGCGCCTGGCCAAGGAAATCGGCCGGCTGGAGGGCGCCGAAAAGGGGCTGGTCTTCGGGCGCATCGACTGGACGGACGGCACGGCCCTGCGCATCGGGCGGATCGGACTGCAGACGGAGGAGGATGACCTGCCTCTGCTCGTGGACTGGCGCGCGAACGCGGCGCGGCCCTTCTACGAGGCGACACCGGTCCACCCGATGGACCTGCGGCGGCGCCGGCACCTGCGCATCGAGGAGCGCACGGTCATCTCGGTGAGCGACGAACTGCTGGACGGGACCGCCCCGACCGACGAGGACGTCGTGGGGGACGGCCCGTTGACCGAGGCTCTGTCGGCACGGCGTACGGGCAGGATGCACGCCGCCGTCGCGACGTTGCAGGCCGAGCAGGACGAGATCGTCCGCTCCGCCCACCGCGGGGTGACCGTGGTTCAGGGCGGGCCCGGCACCGGCAAGACGGTGGTCGCCCTGCACCGGGCGGCCTACGTCCTGTACGCGTTCCCGCGCGCCGCGGAGGAGGGTGTCCTGGTGGTGGGCCCGAACGCCCGGTTCCTCGACTACATCTCCCAGGTCCTTCCCTCGCTCGGAGAGAACGACGTCGTTCTGGCGACCTGCCGGGAACTGGCCGGAGTGCCCACGGACACGGTGGACCCGTTCGACACGGCGCGGCTCAAGGGCAGCTCCGACCTCGCCGACGCCTTGGCCGGCCTGCTGCGCGTCCACCAAGCCCCCGCCGGTGACTTCACCGTGCGGGTCGGACAGGAACTGGTTCACCTCTCCGGCGAGGATGTCGCCACGGCACGCGACGCCGCCGTGACAGCCGCGCCGGGGCACAACCCCGCGCGCCAGGTGTTCAAAGAGCTCTTGGTCGACGCCGTCACCGACGCGGTGCAACGAGACATGGGCGACCTCCTGGAGCAGATCGACGCCGATGCCGAAAGGATGACGGGCATCAACCTCGACCGGTTCACGGGAGCCGCCCAGCGCCGTGCCGAAGGTGCGGCCGACTCGGGTCCGGTCCACGAGCTGGACCTGGACGCCATCCGAGCCGATCTCCTCGACGACGCCAGCGTCGACCGAGCGGTCGAGGTGTTGTGGCCGCGGCTGGTACCCGGTGACCTCGTGAAGGCGCTCCTGACGAACGCCGGCGCTCTCGCCGAGCGCCTGCCACGCCTGACCGCGCAGGAGCGGTCCCTTCTGCTGCGCGGTCCGGACGACCCGTGGACCGATGCCGATGTGCCGTTGCTGGACGAGGCGGCGAGCCTGGTCGACGGCTCCCCAGATCGGACGTACGGGCACGTCGTCGTCGACGAGGCGCAGGAACTGACCGCCATGCAGTGGCGGATGATCGTCCGCCGCTGCCCGGCAAGGGCGATGACGCTGGTGGGTGACTTCGCCCAGTCAGGCCCGGTCGCGACAGCACGCGACTGGAAGGAAGCGCTGAGCCCCACCGTCGGACCGCGGTTCAAACTGCACAACCTGACCGTCAGCTACCGCACCACGCAGGAGATCCTGGAGAGCGTCCGGGACCTGCTCACGCGGATCGCTCCGGACCAGAAGCCCACACGGTCACTGCGAAGCGGTGCGAGCCCTCGTACCGTGACCACGCCTCCGGACGGATTGGTCACCGCGGTCGTGCAGGAACTCCGCGCCCAGAGCACCGCGCACCCGGGCGAGCTTCTGGGAGTGATCTGCGCGGACACCAGGGTGAGCGAGCTGACGGCCCAGGGCATCGCTCACCACGCACGCATCGTGCCGGCGTCCGAAGCGCGCGGCCTGGAATTCGACGGGGTCGTCGTCATGAACCCCGAGGAAATCATCACGGCGCGCCCCGGTGGGGAAAGGGACTTGTACGTGGCCCTGACCCGGGCCACCAAGCGCCTCTGCACAATCACCGTCCAGCCCGCCTGACGACTCGGCGCCCGCGTCGTCGCCGCGGGCGCACCCGGCGCGGTACAGACACCGGCCCGCGCACACGGGGCTGCTCGCCGCCGGCGCGAATGGGTCCCGACGTGTCCGGTTGGCGCGGCCGGTCCCACGGCACCGCGCTGTACGCCAGCCGCGCCGATGATCAACGTATCAGGGCAGGTGCCGTCGCGCTGCCAGCGGCGGAACAGCCCGTAGACCGTCTCCCATGGCCCGTCGCTCTGGTAGATCCCGCCACGGTATGCCCGTACGGGTCCGGAACCGTATCCTGTTGATCAGCGCTGCATCTTTGTGTGCACCGGCGGCCGACCGGCCTTGATGCCCCGCAAGCAGAGGTTCCGGCACAGCCCACTGTGTGTCTGTCAGATCTCCCCGAGCCATGAAACGTGATCACCGCACGACCTTGATCTACTTCTGAAACAGGCCCTGGTGCCGTGGAGCGGCTACACCCACTGCGATCGGGTCCTGCTGCGCGCCCTGGTCTGGTAGCGTCCGGCTCGTTGATCGTTTTTGAGGGGTGGGGATCGATGCGTTGGCGTGCACGGAACTACGGCGGGGCTGCGGTCGCGGCCGCGATCGCCCTGGCAGTCACCGGTTGTAGCAGTGCGGGTGGCACCAAGGGCTCCCAGGACAACGGCGGCTCCTCCGGCACTCCCGCGAGTTCCGCGAGCGCCCAGGCCAAGCCCGTCGGCGCGCCCGGGACCGTCACCGTGTCGTGGTGCGACCTGAAGGGCGGCAACAGCGGCGCCCCGACCGCCCAGCAGCTGACGCTCGCCTCGTACTCCATGACCGATGGGCAGGAGGTCGCCCGCACGGTGTCCCTGCTCCCACAGGGCGCGGACACCGGGATCCTCTGCGATTCCACTCCCACTGGCCAGACCAGCGTCCCGAGCGCCGTCCGACAGGCCTTCAACAAGGACTTCACGCTGGTCGCCGGCGTGATGCCGCCTCCGCGGTCCGGGGCGAGCAGCCAGGACGGTCCCGCCGTCGCCTTCGCGCTCAAGCCACAGGGCACGCCGGTCGGAGCCCCGTCCGCCGATCCCTTCACGGTCGGCGCCAAGGACCGCACGCCCGCCTTCCAGAGCGGCACGTCGACGCTGTGGTACGAGACGCATGACCGGCATGTGATGAGCCGTGATCTAGGTCAGCCGGGCACCGCCGCCACCGACCACGGGATGTCGCACGACTGGGGCTTCGTGCTCGCCGGTGACCAGCCCTGGTCCCGGATGCCCCTCGGCGACAAGTTCAAGGACGTCACCGTCAATCCGTCGGGTACCGCCGCGGCCGGCGCCGCAGACAACTACAACAGCGCGATCTGGCTCAAGGACTCCACGGTGCCCGGGAGCGGCGACGAGTACGCCGAGCCGCTCCGCTTCGGTCCGATCCCCTTTGGCTTGGCCAACAAGGCACTTCCGGGGGGCGATAACGTCCCCCAGTGCACCCCGAAGTTCTGGATCGACGACCACAGCCTCTTCTGCGTCGGCAAGGGCTTCTCACGCGTGGTGTTCTCGGACTCCCTCGACTCCGTGCAGAAGGTCGAGCAGCTCCTGCCCGACAACGACCGCGACAACAGCTCCGTCGCCCCCTCACCCGACCTGAAGTCCGTGGTGTTCCTGTCCCGGCAGGGCAAGGACGTCGCCGAGCTGTACCGCCTCGACCTCACGCCCGGCGCCACCCCCAAGAAGATCGGCTCCATCGCGCCCAACAGCCCCGGTGTGAAGTCCGAACTCCGGCTGGTCGCCTGGCAGTAGCCCACCGGCCGAGACTGCTGGCCGGTCCGTGACCCCGGGGCTTGCGGCGGCCATGGGTCGACCTGCTCGCGGTTTACGCCGGTGGCTGCGCGGCCGGCCACCGTGGTAGACCTCAACGGGGACCCGCCGTACCGCATGCGATGCCCGGGCACGACGACCTGGCGATGCCGGGCACGACGCCCCGAAGAGCTACCGGCTGGATCCTCCGCAGACCATCGGTGAGTTGACCCGCGAGCCGGACAGCCCAGGGCACTTCGCAGAGGCGGACCGCGTCATGTTCCCAGACCCGCCGGACAGAATCCGCTATCGGGAGCACTTCGTGGCCGCCTACCGGCTGCCCGGCAGTGACAGGCCGGACTTTGTGGTGGGCGGTGCCACGGGCTCGTTCGCGAGCCGGTCGGAGAGCTGGACCGTCTCCTCGACCCGACGCCTAGACCCGGGTCCTCCCCCACTCCGTACACGGTGTTTCCGGCAGGCCCGCTCCGCGGCTACTTCAAGTGCAGGGGCAACCGGATCGGGATGGTGCCCGGATGTGCCTGGGCGGCGGACCAGAACGGAACCACTATTGGGTTCATCGCCGACCACCGCGCCGGTGCCAACGCGGACGACCTACCCGATCTCGCCGCGCGCCCCCGGGCCATCCGCGAGGCGATGACGCACCAGGCGACGTAGCGCGAGAGTGTGACGGCGGTTCACGCCGGCATCTCGGCGGCCGGCCGGTCCGGCAGAGGCTCGGTGATGGCGGCCGCCGGGACGGCGGGCCGCACATTCGACGGCAGCGGGCGCAGCTACGGGTGGTGCTGGCCGTTCCCCCTTGGCCGGGGCCGGGCTCTGGTGGTCGGGCTGGGTGGTCACCCCGCGCCGGGGAGACGGCGCGGGGGTGCCGGTCCCGTACGGACGACGAGGGTCGCGACTGTTTGGGGAGTCGGCACCGACTGCGGCTTCACCCGGACATTCCTGGGCCGTGTGGAGCCGCTTCGTGTGTTCGGCCCGGAGACGGCCCCCGCGGCCCGGAGCGTTCCTGCTGGCATTGCGCCGAGTCGGGGCCAGACGTTGAACCATATGGCCGTTTGTGGCGTCTTCTGCCCCAGCACCTGTTCCGATCAAGGAGTTCCCCCACCGTGAAGGTCCACCCCGTCACCGCCCTGTTTCCGATGTTCGGCCCTGACGAACTCCTCGACCTTGCCCAGGACATCGAGAGCAACGGCTTGACCGAGCCCGTCGTCCTGGACGCCGACGGTGTCCTCCTGGACGGCCGCGCCCGACTCGCCGCCTGCGAACTGGCCGAGGTCGAACCCCGCTTCACCACCTATCAGGGCGATGATCCGGTCTGCCTGATCGTGGCCGCCAACCGCCACCGGCCGAACACCACCCCCGGCCAGCACGCCATGATCACCGCGATGGCCCGCTCACTCTCCCCGCACTCACTCCCGTCCGACACCGCCCACTGCGGCATCAACGTCACCCGACTGTCCATCGCCACCACCGTGCTCGAACACGCCCCCGACCTCGCCGAACAGGTCCGCACCGCCACCCTCACCCTCAACGCCGCCTACACCGCCGTCCGCAGACGAAAGGCCGACGCCAAGGCCCTCCTCGCCCAGCACGCACGACTGCGCCAGCACGCCCCCGACCTCGCCGAACAGGTCATCGCCGGCCACCTCGCCCTCACCGACGCCACCGCGGCCCTCGACGCCCGACAGGCGGAGGAACACCTCCGCCGACGCGTCGAGGAGATCGACGCCATCCGCCTCGCCGACGGCGACACCACGCCGGCCTTCGCCCGAACCGCCGAAGCAGGCGACATCGACTGGCACCACGCCCATCAGAAGGCCGAGCAGTACCTCGCCCGGCGCCACGACGCCATCCGCCACGTCCAGCACAGCCTGGCCGGCATCGCCGAACTCTGGAGCGCCGTCCAGGACCTCGCCCACCACCCCCGCAGCCCCTACGCCCGGGAAATCCTCAAGGGCCTCACCGGCCCGGCACGCACCCTCGCCAACCGCCTCATCGCTCTCGAAACCACCTGCGCGACAGGCGCAGCCTGACCCACACCCCGCCGCCGTTACGACTGTGACAGCGGGGAAGTCTTCTGCGGCGGCGGGGAAATGACCCACCGCCGCTGACCGGGGGAAGACTCCGACACGCTCCGACGGCACCCCGGACGCTGCACTTGGCTGGCGGCTTCGTGTCCACCCAGGGCCTGGCCGCTGACCGGCGCGCCGCCCTGCCCGCCCGGCTCCGGGCGGGCGGACACCGACAGCCCTCATGCCCGCAGCGCCCCGATGGCCGCCACGCTGCCAACCGAAGCTGCCCACTCCGCGTAAGCAGGGCCGCCGCACCGGCTTTACTGTCGTACGTTAACGATCATTAGCCTCGTATAAGTGGCAATACACGAGGCAACCTCTGTCGAAGCGATCCGCAACAGAAGGGCCTCCGCGCGTGACCCAGCACTTCGAGACCCCAGGCGCCGACAGGGCCGATCGTGACCCTGCCGCGACCGAGCACCGCGCCACCGACGCCGAGGCGCGCGCCGGGCTGGCCGACCGCGCGGCCGAGCGACTCTCCGCCGAACTGCGCAGGTACGGCCGACGGATCGACGAACTCGGCACCACGCTCGCGGCCCAGGCAGCGGCCGACCGACGCGAACGGCAGGCCGCCGCCGCCCACAGCGCACCAAGTGAACCCGGGCCCTCCGACAACTCTCCGTGGCACGGCCGGAGTTCAGCGACCGGCCTGACCCTGATCGTCGCCGGGCACGCCACCGACCCTGGGCTCGCCGACACCTCGATCCCCGGCGGCTGGCCGATGGTCAACCACGGCAAAGGCTGGGAGGTCGACCGTGGCCCGCACCGCGTGCCCTACAGCCCTCACCCCCACATCCCCACCCCGACGGAAGGCAGCGGGTGAGTAAAGCTCGTGGGGATGGGCGCCGCACAAGAGGCCAGTGATCGTCACTGCGGAGGTTGAAAACACCCCGGCAGGCTTCGGGCGGAGACGGCGCGGCATGGTCTCACCAGGGAATCGGCCCGCCCTCGGCCCAAAAGGCGCCCGTCGGGCCGTCCTCGCCCGCCGTCGCCAGGTCAACCGCCACGGCCGCGCCCTCCTCCGCCGTGCGTATCCCGGTGTGGCGGTTGAGGTCGGTCGCGCAGTAGCCGGGACTCACCGCGTTGACCAGGATCCCTTCGGCGCGCAGTTCATTGGCGTAGAGCACGGTGATCGCGTTCAGCGCGCTCTTCGAGGTGCAGTAAGGGAGGAGGATCGAGGAGTAGGCGGACCACGGGCTGTCGGGGTCGGCCAGGTGGGTGAGGGAGCCGAGTTCGCTGGACATGTTGACGATGCGTGCGGCGGCAGAGCGGCGTAGCAGGGGGAGCATGGCGTGGGTCACCGCGATGACGCCGAACACGTTGGTCTCGTAGACCTGCCGGACGGTGGCGGCGGGGGTTTCACTCGGTTCTTGCGGTCCGGCGGCGATCGCGGCGTTGTTGACGAGGATGTCGAGGCGGCCGAACGTGGCGTCGATGTGCTGGGCGGCGGCCTGGACCGAGGTCTCGTCGGTGACGTCCAGCGGTACGAACCGTACGTCGGCGCCGCCCACGCGAAGCTCCTCGGCCGCCGCCTCGCCACGTTCGGCGTTGCGGGCGCCGATCAGCACGGTGATGTCGAGGGCTGCGAGCCTGCGCGCCGTTTCCTTGCCGATGCCCTTGTTCGCGCCGGTGATCAGAGCAGTCTTCTGCGAAGTCGTCATGGCACCCAGCCTCCCCTCACCCACGGGCGTCAGGGAAAGACCGGAAGACTCTGGATCTATAGTCCACAGATATGAGTGAGCTAGAGGTGCGGGAGCTGAGGTACTTCATCGCGGTCGCCGAGGAACTGAACTTCAGCCGGGCCGCGCAACGCCTGGGGATGGCGCAGCCCCCGCTGTCGAAGGCGATCGCTCAGATGGAGTCCCGGCTCGGGGTACGCCTGCTGGAGCGCACCACCCGGCAGGTGAGGCTGACCAACGCCGGTCAGGTGCTGCTCGACCAGGCCCGGATCGCGGTCGACGCGGTGCACGCGGCGGCCCGGCGAGCACGCCGGGCCGGTCAGCCGACACCCCAGCTCGTCGTGGCGGTCAAACCGGGAGGCGATGCCGGGCTGCTGCGGGAGATCCTCGCCGCCTACCGGGGAACGGGTTCGCATCTGCCGCCGCCTGAAGTCGTCGTCGGCGGCAGCGGAGAGCCGATCGCCATGCTGCGGGACGGCCGTGCCGACGTAGCGCTGCTGCGCAGCCCGTTCGACGGTCAAGGGCTGGATTCCCAGACGCTCGTGGTCGAGCCGCGACTGGCCGTCCTCCCCGCCGGGCACCGCCTGGCCGGACGCCGGCGACTGCGGCTGACCGACCTCAAGGGTGAACCGATTCCGCGCTGGAAGGGGGCCGCCCCCTCCACCACCGCCTACTTCACCGGATACGACGGAGCGGAAGCAGGCGATGGCCACACAGGATTGGCGCCGGCTGACGCTCCTGAGGGGCCGCTCGTGGCCAGCGTCGAGCAACTCCTTGAGGTGGTCGCGCTGGGGCAGGCGGTGGCGTTCCTGTCACGCTCCACCACCGAGCGGCACCAGCGTCCGGACATCGTCTACCGGCCGGTCACCGGCCTCAGCCCCAGCGCGGTCATGGTCGCCTGGCCGGAGACGTCGCGATCCGCAGCCGTCGCCGCCTTCGTCCAAGCCGCCCACGACGTCGCCGCCCACCACCCCGACCACATGACCGCACTGGCCTGACCGCCGTACTCAACCCTGGTCGCGCCGACCACGCGCTTCTTTCCTCGCCCCGGTACCAGACAGCAACCGACGCGAAGAATGGCCAGCCCCCACCCGTCACCGTCATGCGCATGCCGCGGGAACACGACCAACAGGCAGTGATGACGACTGACCGCTAGCCGCTACCTTCAGTCACGGCAACTACACATAGTTACCTTTCGCTTGGTCGCGCCGACCCGCGCGGAGGGCCGACAACGCTACGGCGTCTGACCCGCGTCGGAGTCCCCACCTGCGCGGCGGCACCTGCCGCCGCCGCGCGGTGACGGCATGTCAGCCTATGGCCTCCCGGTCTGTATCCGCCCGGTCAGCAACTGGAGGACGGCACGGCTCCCTGCCGCAGGGTCGCCTGGTCGGGACTGCGCCTGCCGACAACCTCATCCCTGCAGCTCAAACAGCATGGCTTGTGCCGATCCGGGCAGCGGCTTCGTGCGCGCCGTCAGCATCACCTCCCGCACAGCGGGTTCATCGAGCCATGCGCCGAGCCGATCGTAGCCGGGCGCCAGCGGCGCCGTGCTGATCCTGCTGCCCCGAGACCAGTGGAGAACGAAGCCGAGAACGGTCTGGTGGTCCGCGGACGAGGGCCCTGCTCTGCGGCGCACGTACGCCTCCATCAGGCTGGAAGCCTCTCGGCCGAATGTCCCCGAGAAGTCCCAGCGGCCGGATCGGGCTAGCAGTCGCACGTAAAGTGCCTGGTCAGAAGGGTCGGGCCGTGGCCGTCGCCGAGGTTGACCCAAAGTAGGCGTACAGGCCAACCAGCTCGCCGAATCTGAGCAATTGTCAATACCCTTGGATCTGCTAGCTGGTCTGACGCGGAGGTGATGGTTCGGTGTCGGTGGGTGGCGTCAGCATGGTGGCGAGTCGGTCGACGCCGAATCCGCCGATCAGGAGGCGTTCTTTGCGGTTTCCGGTGAGGCGCTGGGTCCAGTCGACGAACCCGCCGTCCGCGATCTCCAGTTGCTGACCATGGATGGTTGCGTAGATCTTGTAGCACAGGTCGGTGTAGTAGCCGCGTCCGGTCACCCGGTCGGGATCGTCGATGATGTCGATGCCCGGTGTTCCGGCCAGCTCTGTACGTGTGCGGGCCAGGATCGGAGCGGCGGACTCGTCGAGGCAGGTGATGCGGATCTCGGTCCGGCGTACTCCAGCACGTGCCATCGCCCGGACGGCGAACTGTAGGTGCTCGACCAGGTGCTGTTGCTCGAAGGTCCGGCTGCCGGTGTCCCGGCCCGCGGTCACCAGGGCGAATAGTTGGAAGTGGGCGAGCATGCCGGGCGCGTCGAAGTGCTGGGCGCGCACGACTCGTTGGCTGGCGGCCATCCGGACCGGCACGGCCGAGCGGGGATCGGCGGCCAGGGCCTGGGATCTCCGGTGGGCTGCCTCCAGGGCCAGTGCATTGGTCGGGTCGGCTGCGACCTCGCTGCCACGAATGGTGGCGACGACCTTGCGCGGGTCGACGGTCGCCACCGCCGTGTGCGCTGCCAGGGGTACGAGCGGAGCCAAGGTGAGCATCTGGAAGTCGTCCGGCAGTGCCGAGAGCAGGAAGTCTTCGGCTCGTCGTATTTGTGCGAAGCCTGTCGGGGCCGGGGTCACGAACCGGTCGGTGCGATAGCGCCGCATCACCTCGGCCGGGGTGAGCCGATCGGCGCGGCGTCGGAAGACTTCCAGGAGCAGCGTGGTCAGATCCGTCCCGGTCAACCCGTTGGCCAGCAGGTCCAGGAGTTCCAGTCCGCCTGCCTTAGCCAGAACTCGTCGCAACGCCGGACCGGCCGAGTGTTCATCGCTCGTCATGGCGGACCAGTATCGCCTGGCCGGCATCGGGGAGACCATCGATTTCCGCGCATCGTGGCAGTTGTGCCGCCGCTCGGTCACGCTCCATCAGGACTCCGCGCTCGAAGGGGGCTCCAGGGCGGACGAGCGGGACGAGGTGGGCGCCGTTGACGGCCCCGCCATCGGACCTGGGCCGACTCGACGAGCTTGAACACCATCGCCAGGCCGGCGGCGCGCGAGCCGGCACCCTTGGTGACTTTCGTGCGGAGCCGGACGGTGGCGAAGGTCGACTCGAAGCTCTCTTGTCAAGCGGCTGCTGGGAAGGCGGTTCCCGAGGTCTTCCGGAGGGCCTCGTCCTTCCACATGTGACGGATGATGACGTTGGCGAGTTGTCGCTTGTGGGCCCGGCGAGCCTCGCGTTTCGTCTTGTTCTCGGCGATCTTCCTCGCGACGTAAGTACGGGCTGGCTCGTGGCATCTGACCTGGGTGACGTGCACGATGTGCAGGATCGAGTTCACGTTGCGGTTGCCACCGACATCGAGCCGATGGCGACGGGCCGGCCCATGGCCTTCGCCGGAAGACAAGGCGATGGGAGCCGACCCGCACCAGCGGGCGAACTGGGCCTCGGTGGTGAACCGGCAGGGGTCGCCGACCTCGACGAGCAGGTCCATGGCGGTCACCGGGCCGATGCCGCAGATCTCCGTGAGTGTGCAGCCGAGCTGTTCCAGCAGCGGCGGGATCCTCTTGTCGAGGATCTTGATCCGGCCGGTCAGCAGGCGGATGTCGTCCAGGGCCGCCTGCAGCCGGTCCAGTCGGACCCGGTCGACCGTGCTGAGTCCGTCCCACTGGCCCGCAAAGGTCTCCAGCATCTCGAGCTGTGGCAGTACGCGGCTGGTCGAGGGCAGTTGCGACCGGATGCTCAGCGGCAGCGAGACCAGGACCGCTTCTGCCTCGGTCAGCTGGCGCACGCGCTGCAGGATCAGCGAGTCCCGCCAGTCATGGACCGCGGTGAGCTCCTCCCAGGCCGCCTCAGGGGCCGCGTGCTTGCCAGCGGGCGGCAGTTGAGGATCGGCCAGGGTCTCGCGTGCGATCGCCTCGGCATCCTCGATGTCGGTCTTCGCGCGACGCCGGCGCCTTCGGCGTTCGGCCGTGCGGTTCGGTTGCACCTCACGGACGTCGTATCCGGCTGCGGACAGCGCCACGGCCACGGGCTGCCCCAGCGCGGCGGATCCTTCGACCCCGATCCGGTCGATGACCAGCTCCGTGTCGGTGAGGAACTCCAGGAGCTCGCCGATCCCCGCCGGGGTCACCGGGACGGAGACCACGTCGACCAGGTGGCCGTGGCTGTCGACCACCGCCAAGGTGGCGCTGTGCTTGTGCGGGTCTATCCCGCCGACACCATGTCCTGCTTCCAACTCCACTGCCTTTCCCAGAAACCGGCTACGGTGGGAGCGCGGGCCTCGTGGTGTCGGCAGATCTGGGTTGAGTCGGACAGGCTCTCTTCAAGCCAGGCACTCGAGGCCCGCGCTCACGGAACCGCCCGACACTTCGAATCCAGGGCAACCTGTCAGGCGCCAATCGCGTTCAGAGTCAGGGCGGACCGCTTCAAGCGCCGAACGGGGTAGCTACTCCCCGGTCGGTGGCAGAAGTACAACACCCAGATCGGGTTGGTGGTCCGCAGCTGGATCCAGTGCTCCGCGGGGTAGTCGTAGAGCTCCAGCAGCACGTCCTGGTCGTCAGTGATCTTGGCAATGGTCTTGGGGAACTTCGCTCCGTAGAGCTTGGCAAGGTCTGGACGGCCTGTTCGGCGTGCTCGCGGTCCTCGGTGTTGTAGATGTCCTGGATCGCCTTCTTCGCCGCCGGCTGGGCCGACTTCGGCGTGGCGTCCAGGACATTGGCCGTTTTGTGGACCCAGCACCTGCACGAGGGGCTGGGGCCGAGGATGCGGCCGTCAGCGGTTGCGGCGGGCGAGGACCTTGAGAACCTCGCGGGCGCCGCGGCGGTGCGCGCCGCATCCCATTGCCCGTGGCGCGCACCGCCTGACCGGCCAGGCCGGGGGTGGGACACCGCGGCTTCCATCGCAGGACCCAAACGGCGGTCCGGGTACATAGCGCCCGATGCTCCGGTGTCACTTCGTGATCTTGTTCCGGATTCGGATTGTGACTGAGCAGGCTGTCTGTCAACTGAGCGCGTTTCCTGTCACCACGGGCAGCGGCAGGTGGTGTTACTCGCTCCGGGTGGGTTCGGGCTGAAGTGCGGTGATGAACTGCAGGAGGCGTTCGTTGACCAGTTCGGGACGCTCCAGATTGAGGCCGTGGCCGGCCCGCTGAACGATCTCGGCCTGAACATTCGGGATCAGCGCGGTGACCCGCTTCAGCACCTGACGGGGCCGGAGCAGGGCACTGCGGCGTCCCAGCAGGACGAGGGTGGGCAGCTGGATCGAGCTCAGTTCCTCGTCGGTGAACGGTCTGGCCGCAGGGCGGGTGTTCGGCTTGTAGGTCCGCATGCCCAGCATCAGTGGAGCGATCATCTCGGACGGTGAGCTCAGGGCGGGGTTGGCGAGCAGGCGCCCGAGGGCGGGTCGGAGCGGTCGGGGGGCGAGCATTCCGAACAGCCCGCCGATCATGTGCGCGTAGAACCGCGCGGGGACCTTCTCGATCCCGCCGGGGTCCAGCGGGACGATCGAGGCGAGGCGCTCGGGTGCGTGAACGGCCTGGTTGAGGGCCAGCCATCCGCCATAGGACAGGCCGACCAGGTGGACGCGCTCCAGCCCGAGTCCGGCGAGGACCTCGCCGAGCCAGGCCGCGTTTTCCTCGGAGCCGGCCGCGACGGCGCGTTGCACGCTGCGGCCGGGGTCGTCCAGCGTGTCGATCGCGTAGACCGGGTGGTTCTCCCCCAGGGCGGCGATCTGCGGGTACCAATTGGAGGCGTGTCCGGCGTGGCCGTGCAGGAGCACGATCGGCTCGCCGGTTCGGGCCCCGTAGCGGTGGACATGGACGGTGCCGTAGCCGGTTTCGACATCCAATTCCTCGCGCGGGCCCGGCCACAGCTCCATGGCACGGTCGTACGCCTCGAGGAACTTCCCGCGGGCTTCCTCGCTGACGAAGCGTCCGACACTTGTTCTGGTCATGGTCCCCCCAACACGCGAAACAGCAGTACTTGATGGTATGTTTGTACCATAAAAGAGTTTGGAAGGAACCCGATGCCAAAGCTGGTGGACCATGACGAGCGACGGGCCCAGATCATCGACGCCTTGCTCCGCGCGGCGGCGGACACCGGGCTGCACGCCGTCACCATGCGGTCCGTCGCCACCGAGGCGGGCATCTCGGTGCGGCTCGTGCAGTACTACTTCGATACCAAAGAACAGCTGCTGCTCGCCGCACTCAACCGCCTGACGGCGCGCATGGGTGAGCGGGTCCGCGACCGGGTGAGGACGGCAGGCTCCTCACCGACTCCGCGCGACATCGTCGAAGCGGTCCTGCTCGAAGCGGTACCCACCGACGAAGAGAGCCGGATCTTCCACCTCGTCTACACCGAGTACGCGGTGCTCTCCATCACCGATCCCGCCCTCGGCGGCCAGCCGTTCCTCGCGGCACCCAACGAGATGGAAGGGTTCCTCGTCGGGCAGCTCGAAGCCGCCCAGCAGGCCGGGGACGCCGATCCACGCGTGGATGCCGGCCAGGAGGCCGTCGTACTCCTGTCCGTCTCTGCCGGCCTCGGCCTGAGCGTGCTGCTCGGCCAGCGCACGGCAGGCGACGCGACTGCCGTTCTGCACTACCACCTTGGTCGGCTCTTTCCCGGTTCCTAAGCCCCCACGAGTGCCGAGTCGGGACGCCAACCACCCGCTGGTGACAAGCAGTCCGTCATTCCGGTGACGACTGTCGCCGCAGCCGGCGCAGTTTGGTAGATGTGGCCGTCGCCGCCGACCGCGACCACGTGCGTGTCGCCGTTGACACCAGCGTCCGAAATCGAACCCACGGCGCCGATGTCACCGGTCTGGCCCGCGATGTCTGGGAACGATGACCAGTTGCCCGACGCGTCGCGGATCGCGTGGTGGATCCCGCCACCGCCGTTGACGATCACAGCGCTCCAGTACCGCCCCGGCGTCGGTAACGCCCGCGCTTCGTCCGCTGTCGAGCGCGCTCGAAACGGCAGTCCGTCCACGCCCTCACAGGCTCGCGAGGAGGCCGTCGAGCGGGGCGGTGTCCGGTCCGGTGCGAGAGCCTCGACGAGGAGACGGCCGTAGCGGATCTTGCGGCCCTTCTTCGTGCCGAGGAAGCGCCGCACCTGCTGATGCCGGGGCCGGCCGTGCTGTGCGGGCTGACGCTGGAAGGAATGCCAGGCACGGAAGTCGCCCTCAGCCCGGAGGATCTCCTCGACTGCTGCCGTGCCGAGCGCGCGGATCAGTTCGTCCTCCAAATCTGCGGTGCATACGTAGATGTCCCGGAGCGGAGCCTGTGACCGCGTCAGGGCCGCGTGGAAACCCACGGCAGGCGCGATCCGTCGGAGCCGCCCCTCACCGGGGACTTCGCCCGCGAGTAGCGCTCGGAATCGACGGGTTCTGGGCGGCGTCCCCGGCACTGTGTTCTCCTGGGACGCGCTGTCCGAGGGCTATCACCCCACTGGTGTGACTCGTACCTACTTGTCGGCTTCTTTTCGTTCCTGTTCGGGCCGCCCTTCCGGCGAGCCGGTCATCGATTTGGACCGGCCCTGGCTCGGTGCGCCGGTCGGGGCTGCGGTCGGGTTGGTCTCGGGCGAGCGTTGGCGGGCGAGAGCGAGGCTGGCCATGGTCGTGATCGCCATCGCGGCGATACCGACCAGCGCTGCCGTGGTGTAGGCGCCGTCCCTCGGGAAGAGACGGCCGGTGTCGGTGCCGGCGGCCAGGACCAGGCCGCCCATGGCGCTGCCCAGGGAGTACCCGACGCTACGGACGACATAGTTGAAGCTCATGGCGCTCGACGTCTCGCTCTTGGGGGTGACGGCCAGGATGACGCCAGGCATGGCGGCCGAGAAGCTGCCGACACCGAAGCCCAGCACGCCCATTGCTACGAACAGTTCGGCCAGGTTCGACCGGGCCGCCGCGAAGAGGACGAACCCGCCACCGACGACGACGGCGCTGCCGGCCAAGAGCAAGGGGGCGTCGATCCGCATCCGAACCCGAGGCGTGAGCTTGCCTGCGACGAACCCCAGCACGGAGAACGGGACCAGGACCAGCCCGGCGACGAAGGTGGTCAGCCCGAAGCCGTAGCCGGCGCTGTGCGGCGTCTGCGCGTACCGGGTGATGAGCGTGAGTAGGAGGTACATGCCGATCCCGCCGACGAACATGGCGAGGTTCGCCCCGGCGACCGCCGGATGCCGTACCGCCCGGACATCGACCAGGGGCGCCTTACTGCGCAGCTCGGAGGCGGTCCAGACGCAGAGCAGGAGCACGGCAACGATGGCGAGGACCACCGCCACGGCGAGGTGACGGCTCCATAGACTCGTCTCGCTCGCGAGGAACAGGACGAGGAACAGTCCACCCGCCAGGACGAGTGCGCCCGCCACGTCCACGTGAGCGGAGCGGCCTTTCGGAGCCACGGGCATGGAGCGCCACGCGGCCAGGAAGGCGATAGCGGTGACGAACAGACCGAGGCCATAGGCGGCCCGCACCCCGCCGAACTCGGTGAGCAGCCCGGCGAGCGGGTAACCGACGCCGGCCCCGATGATCGAGACCACCGAGATCAGGGCGATCGTGTCCGCGCTGCGCCCCTCGGGAAGATGGTCGCGGGCCACGCCCATCATCAGCGCCGTCAGACCGAGCCCGACGCCTTGGGCCGCCCTGCCGACAAGCAGCCACGCGAACGGCAGCGGCAGCACGGTGAGCGCACTGCCAGCGACGACGACCGCCAGCGTGGCGAGAATCGTGGCTCGTCGGTGTGGGCCGGCTCCGAGCCGGCCGAGGACGGGCGTAGCGACGGCGCCGCTCAGCAGCGAGATGGTCAGCGTCCACTGCGCGCTGTCGAGTGAGACGTGGAACGTGGTCGCCACGCTGGTGATGAGCGGCGTCCCGAGGCTGGCGACTGCCGCCACGACCAGGGCGATGAACATCAGGGAGGGGACCAGCAGCCGCGCCTCGGAGTGCTCCCGGGTCGTGCTCATCGGTGGCTCCCGGTCGTGACGTGGTCGAACAGGCCGGGACGGATGCGAGCCCGGACCCTTTCCGCCCACGGCTCGGAGTTTGCAGTGACCCTGCCGAGTGACCACCCTGTCACTGCTTCGGCCCTTCCTGATCTTGGCTGTCGAGCGCTGCGAGATGCAGCAGCGCCGGAAGGGCTGCCGTCAGGGCCTCGACCTCGTCGTCAGTGAGTTTGTCGATCAACCCCGCAAATGCCTGGGCGCCCGCCTGGCGCCGCGCGCGGACGTAAGACGCGCCGGCCTCGGTCAGCCACACCAGCGTGACCCGCTTATCGGACGGGTCGCCTCTCCGCTCGACCAGCCCGGATTCCTCCATCACCCGGACCAGGACGGTCATCGCGGGCTGGGTGACACCCTCAATCCCGGCTAAATCGGTGATTCGTCGTGGGCCGGTCCTATCCAGGGTGGCCAGGGTGGCAGCGGACGTGAGGCTCAGGTCACGTGGAAGACGCCTCACGGCCCTGGTGGCCAGTCCGTAGAGGGCCGACCCGATTGCAGTGGAGGCGCGACGAGTGGCATCTTGACGGCTCATGCTTGAAGCATAGCACTTTTATATGAATGCTTTATGCATCTCCGGGCCGGGACGGCCCGGTGAAACTCACCAGCTGGCGACCGTCCTCCAACGCCGCCACAGCGTCCACGACCCGCGCCGCGCCGTCCTCCTCAGCCATCGCGCGGGACGCCGCCTCCGCCCGCCCTCGCAAGGCCCCGCCCTCCACGGCCTGACGAATGGCGTCAGCCAGCCGGGCGGCAGTCAGCTCGGCGAACGGTATCGGGCGGGTAGCCGCGCCCAACCGGGTGAGCCGCCCGGCCCAGAACGGCTGGTCGGCCGTCACCGGGACCGGGACGCTCGGGACACCCGCCCGCAGCACCGCAGCCGCCGTACCGGCGCCGGCGTGGTGGACCACCGCAGCCATGCGTGGAAACAGGTGCGAGTGCGGGATCTCTCCGACCGTCAGCACATCGTCCCCGTCGGCCGCGATCCCGGCCCAACCCGACTGCAGGACACCGCGCACCCCCGCACGCCCCAGCGCGTCGACCACGAGGGCGCCAAGACGCTCACCCTGCCCCGCCGCCATGCTGCCGAAGCCGATGAACAATGGCGGTGGCCCCGCCCGCAGGAAGTCCTCGACCTCCGCCGAGAGGCGGTAGTCGGCCGCCACGTGCGGCCACCAGTTGCCGACCACCCGCAACCCCTCCCGCCAGTCCGCCGGGCGCGGCACCAGGGTGGGACTGAACCCGTGCAGGACCGGCCAGTTCGCCCTTTCCTGTGCGCGCCGTCGAGCCGTCGGGGAACACCCCGGCAGCCCCAACCGCGCCCGCAGCCGCCGCGCGGCACCCGTGTGCAGCCGGTCCACCACGCGCTGGCCGAACGCACCCGCCACCCGGTTGCCGAACCGGCCGAGGGAGCGGGCTGGGCCGACGACCGGCGGAAACTCCCTGGTCGGCAGGGTGGGTTGGAGGTAGACCCCGAGGCTCGGTACGTCCATTGCCTCCACCAGGTGCCAACCGAGCGGGGCGGTCGTGGTGGCGAGCAGGAGCAGGTCGGCGCCGGGGGCCGCCGCGTCGGCCAGCCCGTCGCCGAGCCGGTCGATGAAGGCGGCGGCCCGTGCCAGCAGTGCCGACCGCCCCTCCTTCCGCTCGGACGGTGCCCCGCGCGGGTCGACCGGCAGCGGACGGAACTCGAGACCGCTGCCGCCCACCAGTTCGCGGAAGGTCTCCGGCGCTGCCAGGGCGACCTCGTGCCCCGCGTCACGGAGGCGGGCGCCGAGCCCGGTGTACGGGGCCACGTCGCCGTGCGATCCGGCGGCCATGACGAGGATCCTCATCGCGTCACCTCCGGGCCCGTCCCGGTGCGCCGCTCAGCGTTGACGCCGATGGCGCTGCGGAGGTACCCGGCCAGGCCGGGGCGCTGCTCGGCCGGGGGCACGACGAGGGCGAAAGCCCGGGCGTCCGCCTCGTAGTCGTCGGCGATCCGGCAGTGCATCTCGGGCGGGCAGGGCGTGAACCAGCGGGTGATGTGCTGCCGGTGCTCCTCGGCGAGGTCCAGTACCACCTGATGGTCGGCCGGGAGCTCCTCGTCGAAGGCGGCCAGCACTCGTGCGCGCCACTCGGCGGCCTCCGCCATCAGCTGCCGCCAGTCCTCCTTGGTGTGCGTGGCGGCGCGGGCCAGCGACTCCTGGTGGCCCTCCCGTTCGCCCCACTTGAGGTGGGCGTCGGCGGCGTAGCTGAGGTCGAAGACGACGTCGCCGAAGACCTCGAACCGCTCCTCCGGGGTGAGGTCGATCCCGGTCCGCTGAACCTCGATCGCCCGTTCGGCGACGTCCACCAGCTTCTGCAGCCGCGCGATCTGCTCGGTGAGGGCGTCACGCCGGGCGATCAGGTGGTCCAGTGCGTTGACCTGCGGGTCCGCCAGGATGTCGGCGATCTCGTCGAGCGGGAAGCCGAGTTCCCGGTAGAAGAGGACCTGCTGGAGCTTGGCGAGGTCCGCGCCGTTGTAGAGCCGGTAGCCGGCCGGGCTGCGTTCACTGGGTGACAGCAGCCCGGAGCGGTCGTAGTAATGCAGAGTTCGGATCGTGACCCCGGCGAATCCGGAGACCTGTCCCACCGACCAGCTCATCTGCTCCTCCGTACATCCGTGCATCCGTGCGTTCGCTGCGCCCCACCGTGCGGCCTGACGTGGGGTAAGGGTCAACACGCGCAGCTCAGCGGCCGGGTGCCGGGCCGCGGGTTGCGCTTGCGGCCGGCCTTCAGGACCAGGGCGCAACGCGACCCAGCTGAACGGTGTTTGGTGCTGCCTCGATCCGAGGCCACTTACCGGTGGTTGCTCGTGGCCATTTCGAAGCGATCGGTAAGCGGTTCCGTCAGGCCGCCAACAGCTCGGGCGGCACGTGGCCCGCATCCGCTACTGCGCGAACTGCGGCGCCCGGCTCCCCATTCGTAGGTCGGCCCGGCGCCGGTACTGCGACAAACGTCTGCCGCTCGCAGGCGTACCGATCGCGGAGGGTCGCGGTCCTGGTGGTCAGCCGCCCCAACACGAAGCAGGGACAGTGAACCGCCGTCCGACCGCCGGCGTCGCCCTCCCCCACCCCCGGCCAGGCGGTTGGCTTTCCCCATCGCGACGCGGCTCGACCACGATGGCCCCACAACTCTCAGCCACGAGCAGCCGATTCCGGGTACACCGCCATCAGCCGATGCGCGAGCTGGCGCAGGCGGGCGGCGGGACCGCCGGACGGGTAGATCCCGCCGACGGCAAATGCGCCGACGATGGCGACATGAAGCTGATCGGCCAGAAGGGCACTGTCGGCAACGTCAAGTCGCTGTGTGAGTTCATGAAGTCTGCGGCCGAGCTCCCGCTCGTGCTGGAGGCAGCGCCGGCGGATGTCGACCTTGCCCGCGTCGAACTCTGCCGCGGTGTTGACGAACGCGCAGCCTCGGTAGCCGTCTCGGGTGGCGAGCTCCTCGATCCAGGCGAGCTGAGCCTCGAGTTCGGCCCGTGGATCACCAGGGTGTGCGGCTGCCTGGGCGTCCCATCGCTGCCAGAAGTCGTCATCGCGCCGTTGGAGGACGGCGAGGATCAGGTCGTCCTTGCTGGGAAACCACCGGTACAAGCTTGCCTTGGCCATGCCGGAGCGGCGTACGACTTCGTCGACGCCGACCGCGTGCGTGCCGTTCTCGTAGAAGAGCCGGGCCGCCGTGTCGACCAGGTGGTCGCGCACGGCGACCCCGCGCAACTGCTTGGGCTTGTCAGTCACGTTCGAATTCCTCGGTGTCCATCACGATGGCGACCTTGCCGAAGCCACGCCGATCCGACACCCACCGTTGTGCTTCGGCCGCACGGGTCAGACCGTACTCGCCGCCGATGACCACCCGCAGCCGGCCGGCGTCGATCCGAGACGCGATACGGCTGAGTCCTTGGGGATCGGGCTCGACGAGGCACGAGGCGACGCGGATCCCACGGTCGGCTCCATCAGCGGTGTACGTGGGGATCGACCAGGCGGTCGCGAGGGCGATCGAGCCACCGCGGGTGACACGGTCGAAGAGCGAGCGGCCGAACTCACCGCCGACGAGATCGATGACGGCGTCGAACCGCCCCGCCGAGGCGATCTGCTCAGGCTCGTTGTAGTCCACGCAACTGTGAGCTCCCAGGCCGAGGAGTGTCGCGTGGTGACTCGGCCGCGCGAGCGCGACGACCTCGGCACCGCGGTCTGCGGCGAGCTGAACGGCGAGGTGACCCACTCCGCCCGATGCTCCGCTGACCAGGACCCGACCGCCGGGCTCCACGTGCGCGGCATCGAGCATCTGCCCCGCGGTCAGCGCCGACATGGGCATGCACCCGGCCTCGGCGAACGAAGCGGAGGCCGGCATCGCCACGACATGGTGGGCGGGAACGGTCATGTACTCGGCGTACGTGCCGGCGGGGTAGGGGAACCAGGCGAGCCCGAAGACCCGGTCCCCGACGGCGTGGCGGGTGACGCCGTACCCCACGGCATCGACGACACCGGCGACATCCCAGCCAGGAATGAACGGCAGGCGCATCGACTGCTCGTAACCGGCGTTGCGACCGGTATGCATGTCGATGGGGTTCACGCTGGTGGCGCGAACCCGGATCCTCACCTCGCCGGCCATCGGCTCGGGTCGATCGACCTGCACGATCTGGAGCGGTGATCCCCACTCGACGTGCTGCGCCGCCATCATGGTCGCGAGGCTGGGCCGACGAGTTCCGACGATCACGACTCCCCCACGAGGTCGGTCGCCGCGACGCCGCACTGCCGTGCGAGGGCTGCGACGTCGAAGTGGAAGCTCTCCCAGAGCACCTTCCCCTCCCGGAAGCGGAAGAGGATGAACGCGTTCACCCGGGCCGACTCGCCATTGGGTACAGCGCCGCCGACGGTGAATGCCGGTGTGAGGCTGATGTACCCCCAGCAGCACAGCGTCCGCCCGTCCAGTGCGTAGCCGTCCAGGTCCACCTGGTAGTCCGGCGCGAAGGCGAACCAGTTCTCGAGCACCTTCGTGATCGCGGGGCCCTCGTGACGCGAACCGAGGGTGGGTGACTCCAGCACGGCTTCAGGGTGGTAGATCGCTGCAGCAGCCTGAGCATCCTGGTGGTTCTTGGCTGCGGCCAACTGCCGGACGATGCCGATCGCACGTTCTCGCGTTATCGGTTCCTCGAGCGTCACCACGGGCGTCTCCTCGTGAGGTAACAAGACGGATCGGTCTTCATTCATGTGGCCCTTTCTAAACGAGACAGATCTGTCTTGTCAATGGTGGGATCCTGGCAGTTCACTCCGACTGCGCCTGCGAACACGTCTCCTGACTGACCATCACGATCGCCGGACCTCCCGGCGCGGTGAAGCGCCCCGACCGGGGCGGCAGCGGCGCAGAATGCGGTGAAGGCCCGGTTACGGCTCCATCGTCGGCGAGGTCGCAGCGTGGAGGGTGGCGTCGTCCCAGCCCTGGCCGTACCAATACAGGCCGGCCAGAACGGGTAGCGCAGCGGCAGCCCCGACGGCGCCGGAGAGGTGAGCGGCTTGCTGCTCGACGACCAGAGCAGTGGCACCGGCGTAGCCGAGGGCTGCTCGGCAGGCGAGTACGACCCGCGGCAATGCTGGGCTTGCGGTACAGACGCCCGACGACGGGCCGCAACCGGGGGCCGCGCGGCGGCGTCCACGCGAATGCGAACGGTTGCCCAACCGTCGTACTCCTGGGGGGAATTCCGCACATGCCGATCAACGATGCCGTACCCGCGCCGCCGCCGCACGGCTCCCTGCCGCCCTGCCCGCGCTGCGCGCTGACCGACCAGGTCCGCAGCGTGCCGGCCGTCCACCTGAGCGAGCGGCGGAACGTCACCGTGCGCGCCTCCGGCCATGACGGCCGCACCGAGACCCGCGAAGAGGTCTCCGCCCTCGGCCGGGCCCTGGCGCCCGCGCCGCCGACGACCAGCACGGCGGTCCAGGCACTGGTGGTCCTGGGCCTCGTGACGCTGGTCGGGGCGGTCTTCACCTTCATCCAGGGCGCCATGGCGCGCGACGCGCCCGTCCACCAGAAGCCCGACCTCTCGCCGCCGGACTGGGTGACCAAGCACCCGGGGTTCCCGAACGACTTCCCCACCGACCTCCCGGGCGTCTTTCCGAAGGCCGCTCCGGCGTCCCCGGCCACGCACGCGGCGGGTCCGCTCGCCAGCGCGAACGACGCGCTGCTCCCGCTCTGGGGGTCGTACCTGATCCTGGCCGTCGCGATCGCCCTGCTGGCGGGCGCGACCGCGCTGTTCCTCTCCAGGCGGCGGCGTCTGGAGGGCCGGCCGCAGGCCGAGCGGCTCTGGAACCAGGCCTGGTACTGCGCCCGTTGCGGCACCGCGCACTTCCCGCCCACCGCCGGGCAGGGCACCGAGGCGCTCGGCCTCGCGGAGTTCCGCAAGGCGGTCTGGACGGCGGGCGGCTACGGCGACCTCGCCGAGCGGTACCGGCCGTAGGCGTGTCGACAGGTCCCGCCATGTCGGCCGGCCGCGCCCCGTTGTGGCCGACCATCAGGATCAGAGACCATTCCCCGCCCCCACATGCGGACAGGTCGCACCCTGCGCTCCCTGACCGGGTACAGCTTCGCGTGCAGCACCAGCACCTCCCACCATGGATCATCCGGAACGGACACCAGAGCAGCCACCAGCTCCCGCTTCGCGGGGCTGAACAGCACAAGCGGGCCCAACTCCTGCGCGGCGTGGGCCTCCACGCACCCCGGGCACTCCAGCCGGTCGCCGTACATGCTGGTGGGGCGGCTCGGGGTCGGCGACATGGGCGCGGTGTACCTGGGGCCGGTCGGCCGGCGGGCGGACCGTCGCGGTCAAGGTGATCAGGCCGGAGCTGGCAGAGGACGGGTCCTTCCGTGCCCGCTTCCGGCACGAGGTCGCCGCGGCCGGCCAGTTCTCGGGGGCGTTCACCGCGCCCGTCGTCGACACCGACACCGAGGGGGGACGCGCCTGCCGGACGGTTTCCTCGCCGCTGCCTTCGCGCACTGGCTCTGTGACGCCGACAGACGGTCAACCCGTGCGAGCGTGCTCCTTCGACAGAGGCGTCGCCCGTGGGCCCGGGCCCGGTTCTGGGGGTGCCGACCGGGCGCCGGTCAGCCGGTGGGTGTGCCGACCTGGTCGCGTTCGAGCGCCGATCGCAGGGTCGAGAGGGCGCGCGCGACCGTTGACAGCGAGCGGGCGTCCAGCGTGCCTCCGAGCAGTTCGGCGAGGCTGCCCGTGAAGGTCTGCTGCGCCTCCTCGACGAGCAGCGCGCCGTCGTCGGTCAGGGCCAGCAGCGAGGACCGGCGGTCCGCCGGGTTCGGCCGGCGGGCGGCCCACCCCTGCTTCTCCAGGCGGTCGATGCCCTTGCTGGTCGCCCCGACGCCGATGGCGAACTCGGCGGCGAGGTCCGCGACCCGGCACCCGGGATGGTCGCGCAGGTAGCTCAGGAACTCGTACTGCGAGGTGACGATCCCGTGCCGCTCGCGGAGACGGTCGTTGAGGGCGTTGTACAGGCGCGTCTCGCACCGGACGAGGTCGGCGAACAGCTCGGACAGGTCGGCCCCGGCGCGGTCTCCGCTCGATGTATATTCCATGGCATATAGTGTACAGGAAGCTACTTATGGCGGGAGTGTGCCCATGAGCAGGGAGCAGCGCATCCGGATCGACGAGGTCCTGCGGCAGCCGGGCCCCGAGGGGCCCCGGTCGGTCGAGGAGATCCGGGCCGGATTCCGGGAGTTGATGGCCCGGATGATCGTGCCCCACGGCAGCATACGAACGGCGCAGACGACGCTCGGCGACCGGCCCGCGCTGCGCGTCGAACCGAAGGGTGGGCCGGCCGAACAGGCGGAGGGCGGCTCTGCCGCCGGGACGATCCTGTACTTCCACGGCGGCGGCTGGGTGTTCGGCTCGCCCGAGACCGCCCTCTCGCTGACCGGGAACCTCGTGGCCAGGACTGGCCTCGGGGCGTACTCGCTGGACTACCGGCTCGCCCCCGAACACCCCTTTCCGGCCGCGATCGAGGACGCCCTGTGCGCCTACCGCGCCCTCCTCGACCGCGGCGAGGCGCCCTCGGCCATCGTCTTCGCGGGGGACTCCGCCGGTGGCGGCCTGGCGGTCACCACCTGCCTCGCCGCCCGGGATGCGGGCCTCCCTCTCCCCGCTGCCATCCTGGCCTTCTCCCCGGGTACGGACGCGACCCGGACCGGCGAAAGCATGGACACCAAGGAGGGCATCGACCCGATCTTCACCCGCGCGGGCCTCGAACACACCGGAGCCATGTACCTCGCCGGAGCCGACCCGCGCCAGCCCCTGCTGAGTCCGGCTGTCCACGCCGATCTGACCGGCCTTCCCCCGATGCTGATCCAAGTCGGTACCAACGAGGTGCTGCTGGACGATTCCACCCGCCTGGCCGCGCGGGCGAGGGCAGCGGGCGTGGACGTCATCCTCGACGTCACCGCCGACGTGCCGCACGTGTTCCAGTCGTTCGCCGGCGTCCTCGACGAGGCGGACGAGGCATTGGACCGTGCCGCCTTCTTCCTGCGTCAGCGGATCCGCGCCGGAGGCGCCACGCGGACGTCGGCCGGATAGGCGCGCACCGGTCGCCGGTTCGCTCGCGACCGGGCGCCAGGGCGATTGCCGCTCGCCGCGACGCATCGTGACCGAGGCTGGACGCGCCACTTCCGGAATCGGCTGGAGCGCCCCGACTGAGCGAGGCACAGGCCCGGAGCGGCGCCGCTCCGGGCCGCCCAGCTCAGGAAGCCGTTCCTCCTGATGGTTACTGCAATTAGCGGCCGAGTCCGTTCCACCAACTACCCGGACCGCTACATCGGTCACCGTGACTCCCCTGTGTGGGTCGAACCGGAAGACAGCGCCAACCTGGCACCCGACGCGACCTTCCTCAAAGCGATCCGTATCGACTGACGGGGAGGAAGACGGTCACTGCGCTACTGCGAAGCAGCCCTGGCCGCATGCCCTGGCTGCTGGACGTCGATGTTGGTGTCCTGGCCGCAGGGCAAGCGGCGGGGCACCACGGCCCGGCCGCGGCGCGGCGGTCAGGGCAGTTCGTCGGCGATCGCGTCGAGGAAGACGGCGAGTTCGGCTCTGGCGGCCGGGTCGGAGACGGCGTCGGGCAGCGCTTGTCCCGCCAGGTGGATGTGCTCTCTGATCCGCGCTTCGAGCCAGGTCCGGCCGCCGCACGCTTCGATCAGGGCGGCGACCTGCACGAGTCGGTCGGGGTCGGGCTCGCTGGTGTCGTCGTAGAAGGCGGCCAGCTGGTTCCGGGCCGGGCCCTGGGAGTCGAGCGCGTAGGCCACGAAGGCCCGGCTCTTGCGCTGGCGCAGGTCGGCGAGGGAGTCCTCCAGGGACTCGCGTGAGCGGCTCCAGACGCCTTCCCAGTCGTCGAAGAACGCCATGGCCATCCCGGCGTGGTAGCCGAACCGTTCGGCCGCCGCCACTTCGGCGTCCGTGGCTCCGCGTACCAGCGCGCCGACCAGTGAGACACCGGCGGTGGGCAGCGCGATGGTGCGCTCCAGCAGGTCGAGCGAGTTCCGCAGGCTCATCCGCGAACTGCCCTCGGACTCCAGGTCGCGGATCTGGCCCGAGCAGCACTCCCGGATGGCGAGGGCGGCGCGGCGGCTCAGTTCGACCGCGACCCGTGGCTCTTCGGCGGCCAGGAGCTCGAAGGCCAGGCAGTGGAGGGCGACGCCCACCTGGATCGCGGCCGGTACGCCGAACGCGTTCCACAGCGTCGCCCGGCCCTTGCGGATCAGCTCGCGGTCGATGATGTCGTCGTGGACGGTGCCCGCTGCGGACATCAGTGTGCCCGCCACGGCGGCATTGCGGACGCCGTCCCACGCTTCCTCGGTACTGCCCGCACACAGCAGCGACATCAGTGCCGGACGCCGACGGAATCCCACCGGGGTGGATGACCGCCCGTCGGCATCGATCCAGCCGAAGTGGTACTCCGTCATGCGCCGGACGGGTTCGCTGAGCCTGCTCGTCGCCTCGCGCAGTGCGGGCTCCATGTAGGCGATCACATCGTCGGTGATCTGCTGTGAGGTTCGTACGGTCCGCAAAGGGGCCTCCTGCAGTGGTGGGCGGAACCGGCGCGGGTGTTCGGTGCCTCGGGGGGAGCAAGGGCGATCGACCGGGAAACCCCTCGGAAGGGCTCCGTCACCCGGCGTCACACGTTGTTCCACTATCGGGGATCGCCGTCGGCAATCGCGCAATCTCGCGGTGATGGGCAGGCTTCGCGCCGCCGCCGGGCGCTGGTGCTGGCGCTGATCGACGGCGCGCGGCGGCCGCGTGTCGTCGCCGTCCAGCACCGTGTATTCCAGCGCGAACCTCGCGGACACCCACGGTCTGCACTGGGAGGCGCGCTGGTGGCAGCCCTGGGAAACCGCGGATTGCCCCCACGGGATCAGACCCGAATCCGCAGGTAGTGGCGGTGATCGGTGACTGATACGACGACAGGTGCGCTTTCGGTTTGAGTGGACGTTAAGTCCCTTTTCTCTCGGCTCGTGATCGCTCGTTCGTGTGAACGTTGGCCGTACTGGCGTGCCAGTCGTGGTTCGGGTGATGTTCTGCGGCGCATGGACAGACGGGCGTATCCGAGCGACTTATCGGACGAGCAATGGGCGTTGATCGAGCCGATGATCACGGCCTGGAAGCAGGACCGGGTGGCGCGATCGGCGACCGGGGATCCGGGGTCCTGTGATCTGCGGGAGATCGTGAACGCGGTCTTCTACCAGAACCGGACGGGCTGTCAGTGGCGCTACCTGCCCCATGACCTGCCGTCCTGGTCGGCGGTGTTCTACTACTTCGGCCTGTGGCGCCAGGATGGGCTCGACCAGCGGATCCAGGAACTCCTGCGTTGCCAAATCCGGGAGAGGGCCCGCCGATTAGAGGACCCGTCCCTCGTGATCATCGACACCCAGTCCGTCCGCGCGGCCGCCGGTGTTCCGAAGAGCACCACGGGACTGGACGCGAACAAGAAGGTGTCGGGCCGCAAGCGGGGACTGGCCGTCGACGTCATGGGGCTGATCATCGGTGTCGTCGTCCTGGCCGCCTCCGCCCACGACAACGCCGCCGGCACCGCCCTGCTCGACCAGGCCGCCGAACGGTGCGGGATGCGTCTGGAGAAGGCCCTGGTGGACCAGGGCTTCAAGGACGAGGTCGTCATCCACGGTGCACTGCTGGACATCGACGTCGAAGTCGTCCGCCGCAACCCGGCCGACCAGGGCAAGGGCTTCGTCCCGCAGCCGAAACGGTGGGTGGTGGAGCAGACGAACGGCACCTTGATGCTGCATCGACGCCTCGCCCGCGAGTACGACCACCGGCCCGACACCTCCGCCTCACGCGTCTACTGGGCCTCCACCGCGAACATGACCCGCCGCCTCACCACACCAGCCCCGGCCTGGCGCGACACCCTTGGACTGGCCGCGTGAACGTCGCCCGAACTCCTGGCAGACCTCCAGACCCGGCAGGACGAGGCCGCCGCCCGGGCCGCAGAACTACGGGTCCGGATTGAAGAGCTCGCCGCCGACCTGACCGAGACCGAAGCGCGGCTCACGGACCTGGCCACCACCCGAAAGATCATCGCGGAGGTCACGCCGGCAGGAGCCGAATCCGAACCACCCGAGACGAACACCACCTACCAGGCAATCGTGAATGCCTTCAACCAGCACCCCGACCAGGCATTCCGGGCACGCGAGCTGCACAAACTCCTCGGCATACCCACCGACGAGGCGTCCGTCAACATCACCCGCAGCCGCCTCGGACGCCTCACCCGCCAAGGCTTCCTCACCCAACCCGGACGAGGCCGCTACCAGAAACGGACTTAACGTCCACTGAGAAGATCGGGGTTCCTACACCGTGACCAGCTCAAACGTGAAAGTGCACCTGTCGAGTGAAGACGATATCGCGTCGCCGTACCGTATCCGGTGCCCCCGGTCGTCGCTGGACCAGGCTGAACGCTCGGGTGGGGGTGCCGAACGGGTCGCTGACGGAGAACGGCGGCCTGGTGCTGGTGGCCGAGCTGGACCGGACGCTGGGGATCACCGCCGCCCTGGACACTGGGATCGGCCCGGTCAAGATGCGTGACCGTGGCCTGTCGGGCGGGGAGTTCGCGCTGGCGTTGGCGGCAGTGCAACTGTGCGGCGAGGACCACTTGGTCGGCTTCGACCGGCTGCGTGCGGACACGGTCGGCGAAGGGCTGCTGCCCGCGCCCGTCCCGGCCGCGACGACGGCCGCCACCTTGGCCGCCCGCTTCAAGCAGGTGCAGCGCGAGGGCCTGGAACGGGCCTCGTCGCAGGTCACCGCCCGTGCGCTGGCCGCACTCCCGATCACCGAACGAGCCCGGATCCTGACCGGGCCGGTGACGATCGACCTGGACGCCAAGGACATCGAGGTCTACTCCACGCGCAAGGAGCAGGTCGTCCGTTCCTACAAGGGCGAGATCGCCGGACGGGTGCACGCCGCGCACTGGGCCCAGGCCGGTGTGCTGTTCTTGGGTTCTAGGAGTCGTTGCAACACCCCAGTTCAGGGGATGCATTGGACTTCGAGATCCGCAAGGACCGGACGGCCCAGGGGCCTGTGAAGCTGCGCCGGGAACGGGAGGCATACTCCCGGCTCATGCAGCAGGGCTACACGAACACCGAGGCGTGCCGGATCGTCGGCATCGCCCGCCGGACCGGCCAGAAGTGGCGTCACGGCCGCGGAGCCGAGCAGCGGCAGAAGGCGGCACCACCGATTCGCATGGTGGTGCCGCCTTCCGGTGTCTCCCGGTATCTGAGCGAGGACGAGCGGATCCACATCGCCGACCGGCTGCGGGAGAAGGCCACCGTGCGGGCCATCGCCGCGGAGCTGGGCCGCAGTCCGTCCACCATCAGCCGGGAGATCCGCCGCAACCGCACCGAGGGCACTCGCGGGCAGTGGCACTACCGTCCGCACGCCGCCCAGGCCAGGGCGGACGCTCGCCGGCCCCGCCCCAAGGCCCGCAAGATCACCGAGAACCCCGAGCTGCACGCCGCCGTCCAGGCGATGCTGGACGAGCAGTGGAGCCCGGAGCAGATCTGCCACGCTCTACGTCGACAGTTCCCCGACCGGCCGGAGATGCACGTGGTCCACGAGACCGTCTACCAGGCGCTCTACGTCCAGGGCCGCGGCGAGCTGCGGCGCGAGCTCGCCGGTGCCCTGCGCTCAGGCCGGGCCCGCCGCAGGCCCCAGCGGCAGGCCAACTGCCGGCGTTCCCGCTTCACCGACCCGATGGTCATGATCAGCGAGCGCCCCGCCGAGGCCGAGGACCGGGCCGTCCCCGGCCACTGGGAGGGCGATCTGATCCTCGGCAAGGAGCACAAGTCCACGATCGGCACCCTGGTCGAGCGTTCGACCCGCTACGTGATGCTGCTGCACCTGCCCGGCGACCACACCGCCGAGACCGTCCGCGACGCCCTAGTGGCCACCGCCCGGACACTCCCGGTCCAGCTGAAGCGGTCCCTGACCTGGGACCAGGGCAGCGAGATGGCCAGGCACGCGGAGTTCAGCCTGGCCACCGACATCCCGGTCTACTTCTGCGACCCGGCCAGTCCCTGGCAGCGCGGCTCCAACGAGAACACGAACGGCCTGCTGCGGCAGTACTTCCCCAAGGGCACCGACCTGTCGGTCCACACGCCCGAGCACCTGGCCGCCGTCGCCGACCAGCTCAACCGCCGCCCACGCAAAACGCTCGGCTGGGAAACCCCAGCCGAGCGTCTGGCTAAACTCCTCGCGGCCTAGACAACCGACCACGTGTTGCAACGACCACTAGAAACCGCCGTTGGCCGCGGACCTGCTGGACGGCCGCTCGGACGGCCGCACCCAGTCCCCGGACCAGATCGACCGGGCAGTGGACGCCGCGCGAGCCGCCGGGGCCACCGGCCGGATCTTGTTCCAGGGCGACTCGGGCTACTACTCCGGGAAGGTCGCCGAGAAAATCGTCGCCCGTGGTGGACTGTTCCGGCTCGGCGTCCCGCGTTCCAAGCCGCTGTGGCGGGCCGTGGCGCGGGTGTACGAGGATGACTGGACCGACGCGCTGGACTACCCGGGCGCGCAGGTCGCGCTGCTGGACTACGCGCCCACCGGATGGCCCGACGGTACCCGCGTGATCGCCCGGCGGGTGCGCTACGACGCCGCAGAACTGTCCGCCGACCCTCGCTCGCGCCGCTCGCGCACCGTCGGCCGCGACCAGCTCGCCCTCGTGTTGGACGGTATCGCCGACACCGCGTACGCCTACTCCTTCATCGCCACCGACGAAGAGCTGGACCTGGACGAGGAGATCGCGAGGGCGGAGTGGGAGTTCCGCCGCCGCACAAGCATCGAGGAGCTGTTCCGCGACACCGCCCACGGCGCCGGCCTGAACCACCTGCCCTCCGGCTCCCACGCGGTCAACAGCATGTGGATGTGGGGCGCGCTGCTGGCCTACAACCTGTCCGCCTGGCTGCAGATGCTCGCTCCGATCGGCACGGCACGTCGCCGGATCGCCACCGTTCGGCGCCTGCTCATCGCCCGCGCCGCCCGCTGGACGCTCACTGCCCGCCGCCACGAACTCCACTTCACCACGGCAGCGGCCGATTTGATCGCGCAGGCGCTGGCCCGGATTCGCGCCCACCGGCCCCTCCTGCCCGCCTGACCGACCGCCCGACCCGGGCCCGAACCACCCCCAACCGCCCTGGAAAGCCGCCCACCCGGCACGACAGCCGGGCCCTCGACCTACCCGGACACACCACAACCGCACTGACAGCCAGCACAGAGATCAACTGATTGACCGTCGGCCACTATCTGCGGATTCGGGTCAGAGGTCGGGGGTGGTGCTGGTGAGGCGGTGGGTGACATGGTGACAGTTGGTGTGCGACGCTGCGGAGTGCTCGCCGTCGGGCGGGCTGCGGGGGAAACCGGGGGGTTGCCGCATGGGGCACGGGGTGCCGTTGTGTACGGGTCGGCGGGGCGGCCGGGCGGTGGGGGTGCTGCTGGTCGTCGTCGGCCTGGTGGCGGCCGCGGTGGCGCTGCGGTCGGACGGGGGGCTGCTGGGGAGGGCCTCGGCCGGGCCGGTGACCACGATCGGGCTGGTGGTGCTGCTGGGGCTGGGCTGGGCGGTGCTGGTCGGACGGTTCGCGGTGCGGTTCCGCGAAGAGGTGCGGACGCTGGACGGGCCGACGCCGCAGGCGGAGCGGCTGCGGGAGGCGGCCGCGCTGCTACTGCCGCTGGCCGCCGGCGCGGTGCCGGTGCTGATGCTGGTGTTCCACTCCCGGGTCGGCGCCGGGCTCACCCTGCCGCACCCGGTACCGCTGCCCTCGCTCAGCCCCAAACCACAGCCGGCCGCACACGCGCCGTGGCCGCAGGTGCCGGTGGAGGCGGGCGGGCTGCTCGGGGGAATGTTCGCGGCCCTACTGGGGGTACTGGCCCTGGCGGCGGTCGCTCTCGCGGTCACCCTCCTCGCGCTGCTGCGTCGCCGACGGGCGGGCCGACCTGCGGCGCCCGCGCCCTTGGCCGCCGCGCCGACACGACAGGAGGAGGTCCTCGCCGAGGCCGTCGCCTCCGGACGCAGGGCGCTGGAGGGCGGGGACGCACGGGCGGCGGTCATCGCGTGCTACGCGGCGATGGAGGGCTCGTTGGCGGCCTCCGGGGTCGCACGGAAGGCGTCGGAGAGCCCGACGGAGCTGCTGGAGCGGGCGCTTGCCGACCGGCGGGTCGACGCCGTGCCGGCACGGAAGCTCACCGCGCTGTTCCGGGAGGCCCGGTACTCCACTCACGAGCTGGACGAGAACCATGTACGCCGAGCCCGGGCAGCACTGGACGAGATCGCCGCCGGGCTCGCGGACGCCGCGGACGTGACGGGGGTCGGCGATGAACGGTGAGTCGACCAAGCCGGCGGACGCGTCGAACGTTACGGACGCTACGGATCCCCAGAGCGTCGTCCCGGGGTCGGTGCGGCACAGCCTAATCGAGCTCACCGTCGCCGCCGTCCTCGCCGAGGTGGTGTTCGCCCTGGTGGGCGGGGTGCCCGCGGCGACTGCCGGGGCGGTGCTGCTCACCACCGCCGCCCTGCTCACCGCCCGCTACGTGGCCGGCGCCGGTGTCGGGGGGTCGACCTGGGGCCGCCGGCCGCGGTTGATGGAGGCGTACGAGCCCGGCCTCGGCGACTGGCGCTGGACCGTCCGTCAGGGGCTCGACCCGCAGGGCGACACCGGGCCGCTGCGCACCCGCCTGCAACGGCTGTTCACCGTACGGCTCGCGGAGGTCCACGGCCTGCACCTGCCGGCCGACCGCGAGCGGGCCGCCGAACTGCTCGGGCCCCGGCTGTGGCCGTGGATCGACCCGGAGGCGCCGGCACCCGCCGAGACCTTCCCGGCCCCGGTGCTGCGCGCTCTCGTCGAACGCCTCGAATCGCTGTGAGCCGCGGTGATCCTCAGTAGGCCACGCCGCGTTCCGAAGTCCCTTTCATTCACCGACAGTTGCGCAGGAGAGCCATGTCCGTCCTTCCCGACGCCCCCGCCGATCCGATACCCGCGCTGACCCCGCAGGAGGCCGGTGAGCACGCCCGCGCGGTGCTCGAGGAGATCGAGCGGGCCGTGGTCGGCAAGCCCGAGGCGCTGCGGCTGGTGCTGCTCGGCGCCCTGGCCGGTGGGCACGTCCTGATCGAGGACCTGCCCGGGCTCGGCAAGACCCTGCTGGCGCGCTCGTTCGCCACCACCCTCGGCCTGGACTTCCGTCGGATCCAGTTCACCCCCGACCTGCTGCCCTCGGACGTCACCGGCGCCCCCTTCTACGAGCGCGGCAGCGGCGAGATGGTCTTCCGGCCCGGCCCGCTCTTCACCCAGCTGCTGCTGGCCGACGAGATCAACCGGACCCCGCCCAAGACCCAGGCCGCCCTGCTGGAGGCGATGGCCGAGGGCCAGGTCTCCGTCGACGGCGCCACCCGGACCCTGCCGCAGCCCTTCCTGGTGATCGCCACCGCCAACCCGATCGAGTACGAGGGCACCTACGCCCTGCCCGAGGCCCAGCTGGACCGGTTCCTGGTCCGCGTGCGCATGGGCTACCTTCCGGTCGGCACTGAGGCCGCGATGCTGCGCGCCCGGCTCGACCGGGCCGCGCCGGAGGCGGTGCTCCGGGCCGTCAGCAGCCCCGCCGAACTGCTCGCCATGCGTGCGGCGGTGGAGCGGGTGGAGGTCGACGACGACCTGGTCGAGTACGTGGTCGCCCTCGTCGACGCCACCCGCAACGACCGGCAGATCCAGGTCGGCGCCTCGCCCCGCGGCGGCCTCGCCCTGATCCAACTCGCCCGGGCCCGAGCCATGCTGGAGGGTCGCGACTACCTGACTCCGGAGGACGTCAAGGCGCTCGCCGTCCCCGCCCTGGCCCACCGCATCACGCTCGCACCGGAGTTGTGGGTCCGACAGATCGAGGCGGACGACGTGGTCACACGCCTGGTCGACTCCGTCCCGGCGCCGCAGACCCTGCCCCGCGCGGCCGTCCGGTGAACCCCACACGAACCGCCGGCGACGCCGGCGGGCAGCCCGACGATCGGACCACCGACCCGGCCACGCGTCGAACCGCCGATCCGGCCACCGACCGGGCCGCCGAGAAGCTGCGCACCCTGGCCGCCGCCCGCAGCGCCCGAGCCACCGCCGCCGGCCTGCCGGACAGTCCGCCCTCGCCGCACTGGCGGGCCGACGAACGCACCCTGCGCCTGCTCACCGTGGCCACCGCCGGTGCCGGCGCCGCCCTGCTCACCGGCCACGCCTGGCTGCTCGCCCTGGCCGCCGGCCCCGCCGTCCTGCTCGCCCTCGCCTCTCCCGGACACACCCGCCCCACCCGGCTGTCCGTCGAGGCCGCCGTCGAACCGCGGCGCTGCTTCGAGAGCGAGCACGTCACCGTGCGGATCACCGTGGGGCACGACGGGCACATCGGCCCGCCGGAGCCCACCGTGGCGCTCGGCCCGGACGTCGCCCTGGACGCCCTCACCGTCACCGCGGACGGCGTGGACCTCGTCCTGCGCCCCGAGAGCTGGGGCCGGCGACGCCTCGGCGTCGTCGACCTCGACGTCCCCGACGCCGGCGGCCTGACCCGCCGCACCCTGCGCACCGACCTCGGCACCGTGGACGTCTTCCCGGTGCCCACCGCCGCCCGCCTCACCCCGATCCCGGTCCGGCTGCCCGAGCGGATCGGCGAGCACACCGCCGCGCACGAAGGCACCGGCGTCGAGGTCGTCGGCGTACGCCCGCACGTGCCGGGTGAGCGGCAGCGACGCATCCACTGGCCCTCCACCACGCGCCGCGACGCCGTGCAGATCAACCAGTTCGCCGCCGAACGCGCCGCCGACGTGGTCGTCCTGCTGGACGCGCTGGCCGACTTCCGCGACGCCGCCACGGGGAGGCGCAGCCTCGACGAGACGCTGCGCGCCGCCGCCGGACTGACCCGCGCCTACCTGCGCCGGCACGACCGGATCGGCCTGGTCGCGGTCGGCGGGCAGTTGCGCTGGCTCACCGCGGGCAGCGGGGAGCGGCAGTTCTACCGCATGGTGGAGAGCGTGCTGGAGGTCCGACAGGACCGCCCATGCCGCGGGCCCGTACCACCCAGGATCCCGCTCCCGGCCCTGCCCGCCCGCGCCCTCGTCTACGCCGTCACCCCACTCGCCGACCAACGGATCCTCGAGGTCCTCGGGCAGGTCCGCGAGCGGGGCAACCCGCTGGTCGTGGTCGAGATCCCGGTCGGCGACCCGGCGGTGGAGCCCGGTGACGCGACGGACGCGCTGGCGCTGAGGCTGTGGCGCGCCGAACGGGAGGCGATGCGCTCGACGCTGCGCGGGCGCGGCATCCCGGTGGCCCGCCACACCCCGGGCGAGGCACTGGACCTGGCCCTCGCGCCCCTGTTGCGGCGTCGGATCGAGGGAGCGACCCGATGACCCCCTTCCCTGACCCGACGCCATCCTCCGCCCGGTGGGCGCCGCGCCTCGATCGCGCCGCCCTGCGCGCCGTCGGCGCCGCCCTGGCCCTCGCCGCCGCCGGGGTCGGGGACGGCGGCAGCGGGACCGCGGTCGACCGGTTCGGTCCGGCCGCCTCCGTGGCCGCCGCCGCCTTCGCCCTGTGGGCCTCCCCGCCGTCGGAGGGCGGCGCACCGACGGCGACCCTGCCCGCAGGACTGACCGCCACCCGTACCACGGCCCTCGCCACCGGCTCCGTCCTGCTCGCCGCGCTCGGCGAACCGGCGCCGTGGCGGGCGCTCGTGGTGACCGTCCTGCTCACCGGCTACCTGCTGCTCCTGGACGCGCTCGACCCGCGGCATCGGCCCCGCCGACCCGCTTCCGCGGCCGCCGCCACCCTCGCGTCCCTGCTGGTCCTGCCGGCCGCGTTCGCCCCCACCGCGGCGCTCGCGTGGTCCCGCCCCGTCGCCCTGCTGGGTCTGGCGGCCGCCGCCTGCGGCACCGGCCTCGCCCTGTGCCCACCGGGTGCCCCCTCATCGCCGGACCCGCCGTCCCCGAGCGACGAGCCGGCGCAGGGTGACGCTGCCAGGCATTGATCGGGAGCGGCACGCCTGTCTGGTGGCGCTGGGATTCCTGGAGCGGTCATCCGGGGGCCGCCGGGCAGGGGCTGAGCGAGGAACAGCCGGCCGAGTCCGCTCGAAGGTCCCCGCCCCGCGACCGCCGTTCCGGCCGGTACGTCACACTGTCGCGAGCAGTCGAGCACCACCAACGGACGGGGGCCGCAGGATGGGCGGGAAGAAGCAGAAGAGACCGCCGGCCGAGGGGGTCGTACGGCCGAAGCGGACGCCGAAGCGGAAGCCCGCGAAGGACCGGCGGGCGTCGGCCCGGACGGTGCGGTGGACGGCGGGACTGGTCGCCGTGCTCGCGCCGCTGCTGATCGTGGGGCTGATGGTGGGCGCGGGGAATCCGGACGTGGCCGCGCCCTGCACGGTCGCCGCCGTGGTCGTGCTCGTCGCGGCGCTGGGCGGGCTGATGGTGGTGCGGACCAGCGGATGGGTCCTGTGGCCGGGAGTGCTGCTGGGGATCGTGATGCTGGCCCTGCCCACGGCGGTGTTCCGGGCGGAGGTGACCGCGCACCGCGCGGTGCGGACCGACGTGGTCGTCACCTGGGTGCACGAGGAGCGGGACCGGCGCGGGCACGCCGGGTGGAAGTGCGGGATACGCCGTCCGGACGGGCAGCCCGTCCCGCACGGCGAGTTCGTCGGTTCGGGCTGCTCCGGCCCGCAATCCACCGGCGCCACCGCCACCGTCCTCCTCGACCCGGACGGCTGGGTCCCCCCGGCCGGGACGGACCTGGACCTGGCCTTTCTCAGCGAGGGTGCCTACGCCGTGGGCGCCGCGGCCCTCCTGTGGGCCCTCATGACCGTGGGAGCCGCCCGCCGCACCCTCCGGGAGTCCCCGCCGCGCGCCGAGCGCCGGTAGGGGCTGTCTTGGGACTCTCGTCTGCGGGTCGGCCGGGCCAGGGCTCTCATCAGATCCTCAGGCACACACCGTCAGGCTCTTCCCGCGTACGGACGGCGGGAACGGGAGGAGCGGGGCGGTGCGGGGATTCATACGGGCTCGGCGTCGGCTGCGGGCGCAGGCCGGGCGGGTTCTTCGGCAGGCCGGATGGGTGGTCGTCGCGTTCGCGGCGGTCATGGCGACGGGGGCGGCGGCCAGGGTGGTGGCGCATGCGGGTGCGAAGCCGCTCGAGGTCGTGTGCGGGCGAGCCGAGGCTGCGGGGCACCATCGGCTCGCGATGCGCTACTGCCGGGGAGATCAGGGGCGCCGGATGCCCGTGGTGCGTCCGGCGGACGGGGCGTCAGCGCCAGGGCACGGCGGGGCTCATCAAATCCTCAGGCTTCCGCTGTGATGATCTTCCACGTCGGCGGCCGCGCCTTCCCGCTCCCCCACGGGGAGGCGCTCCGCCGATGCTGCCGGCTCGCGGCCGTGGACGACGGACGTGAGCCGGCGAACGGTCGTCGACAGCGCACGTCGGCGCCTGCGGCCCCGCCGGCGGCCACGGCTATCCTGTCCCGCATGCGCGTACTGGTGGTCGAGGACGACGATGACCTGCGGTTCGCGGTGGCCGCAGCACTGCGCGGCAGCGGTCTGGCCGTCGACGAGGCCGCCGACCTCCCCGCCGCGGACGAGGCGCTGTTCGTCACCGCCTACGACTGCGTCGTCTTCGACCGGATGCTGCCTTCCGGCGACTCGGCGGCGTACGTCCAGCGAATACGGCGGGAGGGCCGGACGGTGCCGGTACTGTTCCTCACCGCCCGGGACACCGTCGCCGACCGGGTCGAGGGCTTCGCGACCGGTGGCGACGACTACCTGGTCAAGCCCTTCGCCGTCCCCGAACTGGTCGCCCGGATACGGAACCTGTGCCGGCGCACCGCCGTCGCCCGCCCGCCGGTGGTCCGGTGCGGCGGCCTGGAGATCGACACGGCCCGCCGCACGGTGCACCGCGACGGTGTGCTGCTCTCCCTCACGACCAAGGAGTTCGCCGTCCTGGAGACCCTCGCCGCCCGGCCCGGCGAGGCGGTGCGCCGCACCGAACTCATCGAACGCTGCTGGGACGAGCTGACCGAGCCCAACTCCAACGTCGTCGAGGTCCTGGTCTCACAGCTGCGCCGCAAACTCGGCGATCCGCCGCTGATCCACACCGTGCGCGGCGTCGGCTACCGGCTGGAGTCTCAGGCGTGAGACCACCGGCCCCGGCCGGCCTGATCCGTCGGTCGCGCCGTCGTCCGCACCGCCGTCTGCGCCGCCGGGTCCCGCCGACGCCGGCCGGCCGGATCCGCCGGCTGCGGCGGCGCATCGCGCTGCTGTTCGCCCTGGTCAGCGCCGCCGGGCTGGTCGGCATGACGGTCATCGCCGTGCGCGCGGACGACTCGTCCTGGCGCGCCCAGGTCGATGTCGACCTCAAGCTCCGGACCGGTGAGTTCGTCGCCGACCTCCGGTACGACGACGCGGGCGCACTCGAATACCCGGATCCGAAGGAGGGCGGGTACGACTGCCCTCCTGTGACGCTGTTCACCGGCACCGCGGACCGGCTCACCGCCCTCGCAGGCCCGCACCGGCCCTGCCTCGCGGTCCCGGCCCCGGCGGCGCAGGAGCTCGCCGCCGAGGCCGGCAGGGAGCAGGACGTCGCGTTGACCACCGCCCGGGCGGACAACGGACACCAACTGCGCCTGTCCGCCCAGCCGTTCGCCGGACCACCCGGGGAGAACGCGGACGCCGTCGTGGTCGCGGCCGTTGACATCTCCGGAAGCCAGAACGACCACGAACGGCTGACGCTGCTCCTCACCGTCGTCTGCACGGTCCTGGTGGCCGTCTCCGCGTTGGCCGGCCGCTGGCTCGCCGGGCGGGCCGTCCGACCGGCGCTGACCGCGCTCGACCAGCAGGAGGCGTTCTTCGCGGACGCCGCCCACGACCTGCGCACCCCTGTCGCCTCCCTGCGGCTGCTCGCCGAGACCGGCCTGCGCGGCGAGGCCGACTCCACCGAGGTCATGCGCCGCACGCTGCGCCAGTCGACCCGGATGAGCGAGCTGGTCGACGACCTGCTGACCCGCGCCCGGCTGAAGGCCGGCGCCGTTGCGCTCGACCTCGAACCGCTGCGGCTCGACCAGCTCGTCGACGCCGTGGTCGCCGACACCCCGGTGGACAGGCACCGGGTGCGCGTCGAGTCGGTGCCGGTGGTCGTACTCGCCGACGCGGGCCTGCTACGCCGTGCCGTCGCCAACCTGCTGGGCAACGCGCTCGCCCACGGCCACGCCCCGGGCGAGCAGGCCGACATCGAGATCACCGTCGGCGCGGACGGCACCGTCGCCGTCGACGACGCCGGGCCGGGTGTGCCACCCGAACAGGCGCAGTCGCTGTTCGAGCGCTTCCACAGCGGCGCCGGGTCGAGCGGCCTGGGGTTGTCGATCACCGCCTGGGTGTCGCACGCGCACGGCGGCTCGCTCACCGTGGAGCGCAGCGCGCGGGGCGGGGCCCGCTTCCTCCTGCGCGTCCCCGTCCACAAGCGGCCCTGAGCGTCCTCGCCTACCTCCCGCAGCAGGTGCCCGGCGCCAGCCTCGTCGACAGCGACAACTGGCCGTCACTGCCGTCGGGTTACTGGATCGTGCGCGCCCCCGGCGCGTTCGCCAACGGCTACGAGGCGCTCGCCTTCTGCGCCGAGTACGGCCCCGAGCACTGCTCCGGCCGGTACCTCAGCGAGGACCGCGACGACCGCGGCTACCTCTGCCAGGCCTCCCCCGCGCCCGATCCCGCCGCCTGCCGCCGCCCCGACGACCGGGCCTGAACCGGGCTCCCCCCGGTACTGACTACCGATACTGAACGGAATCGGAGCAGTGCACCGATCAGTCCACCGCCCGGACGCCCCGTGCGCGGTGGCCCGACGCGGCGCCGCCGTCCGCCTCGGCACCGCCGCCCTGGCCACGACCGCGCTGGGCACCGGCGCGCTCGGTTCCTGCCCTTCGTCCACCACGACGCCGCCCCGGTGAACCTTCGTGGTCGTAGATTCAGACGTGCAGCGGCGCGGCTCCGGGGTCGCGGCCGAAGAATCCCGCGAGCCGGTCGTACGGCGGCGCGTCCTCCGGCACCGCGACCTCCGGGCCGAAGCTGTGACTCTCCTCCTCCGGCCCCCGGAACTCGGGCTTGAGCGCGCCGCGCGCCCAGGCGAGCGAGGCGAGTGCCACCTCGTGGTCCAGCCCGTCCGTGGACTGGCCGGTCGCGCGTGCCAAGTCCCAGGCGTGGACGGCGAATTCGGCAATCGCCTGGTCGACCGGGAACCGGGCGGGCAGCATGCCCATGCCGGGGACCTCAATCGTGCCGGAGAGGTCCCCGGCCGCCCGCCAGGCGTCCATCAGTTCCTCGGCGCCGGCCTCGAAGGCGTGCAGCCAGTCGTTCTCGACCCGCTCGAAGGGCTGCGACCAGTCGGGCCGGCCGCCCTCCGCCCGGACGGTGAACTGCCTTACGTCGTGCAGCAGATGGCTGATCAGCATCCCGACGTCCCACGAGCGGCACGGCGTCGGATGACCGGCCAGCTCGACGCCCACCCCGTCGATCAGCCCCGCGGTCTGCGCGAGCGCCCGGGCGAGCAGGTCGATCGGGTCTTCCGTTGCGGTCATGGCGCACCCCTCGTGGGCCGGTACACGTGGTCGGACCCGGCGATGGTAACCGCGTCCACAGACAACGGCCCGGCCTCCGGCCCCGACGCCACGCCGGAACCGGAAGCCGGGCCGCCACCGGCACCGTCAGGCCGCGAAGCCGCCGTCGACCGCGAGCTCCGCGCCGGAGACGTACCGGCCGTCCGCGCTCACCAGGTACGCGACGGCGCCCGCGACGTCCGTGCCCGCGCCGTACGTCCCGAGTGCGGTGAGCCCCCGCTGGAACTCGGCCGAGTCGCCGTCCGCCGGGTTCATGTCGGTGTCGATCGGCCCGGGGTGGACGACGTTCACCGTGATCCCGCGCGGGCCGAGCTCCCGGGCCAGCGCCTTGGTCAGTCCGATCGTCGCGGCCTTGCTGGTCGCGTAGAGGCTGGCGCCCGGGAAGGCGACGCGCCGGGCGATGCAGCTGCCGATCGTGACGATCCGTCCGCCCTCGGCCAACCGGTCCGAGGCCGCCTGCGCGAACAGGAACGGGGCCCGGACGTTCACCTCCAGCACCCGGTCGACGTCCTCCAGCGCCATCTCGCCGATCGGGCCCAGCACGCCCACGCCGGCGTTGTTCACCAGGATGTCGAGCCGCCCGAACCGCTCGGCGACGGCCGCGACCACCGCCTGCACCTCCTGCGGGTCCGCGCTCTCGGCCCGCACCGCCCAGCCGCGCCGCCCGAGCGCGGTGATCTTCGCGGCGACGGCCTCGGCCCGCTCGGCGCCGCCCTGGTAGGTCAGGGCGACGTCGGCGCCGTCCTCGGCCAGCCGGAGCGCGACCGCCGCCCCGATCCCCCGGCTGCCGCCGGTCACCAGGGCCACCTTGCCGTCGAGCCTCGCCGTACCGTTCATCGTCATATCTCCAGAACTCCTCGTCCCGTTGTCGGACATGACTCGATCCTCGGCCGCGGCGCCCGGGACGTCCGGCGGTATTCGGACGTCGCGTTGAATCTTCAACGACAACCTGAACCGCCCCGCGCACACCCCTTCATGCCGGCGCCCGGTAGTACGACCCGACCGCCGGCTGGCCCGTGTAGTTCGGCCCGGCTCCCGCGTCCGCCCCGACGTAGCGGAACGGCGGCCGCACCGCCCGTCCGCCCTCCAGCACCAGCAGATAGACCGGCGCGGCACCCAGTCCGCGACCGCCGTCGCGACCAGCCGCAGCCCGGGCAGCGCCGCCACGTCTGGCGGCGGCGCCAGCGGGCCGACCAGGTCCACCCCGGTCAGCTCCACCCCGTCCGGCTGCCGGCGCGCCGCCTCCGCGAGCGCCCGACCCTGCCCGCTGCACAGGTCCAGCCAGCCGGGCGCCTCGCCGACACGCCGAGCGGCCAGCTGCCCGGGCCAGCCCCACCCCGCCGACACGCCGAGCGGCCACCCCCGGTCGAGGGTGGCCGCTCGGTGCGTGCGTGAGGAGGCGTCAGACGGTGAGGGTCTGCCCGGGGAAGATCAGGTCCGGGTTGCCGCCGATGACGCGGGCGTTCTTGCCGTACAGCGTGTCGGTGGCGACGCCGAACTTGGCCGCGATGTCGCTCAGCGTGTCACCGCTCTTGACGGTGTAGGTGCCGCCGGAGGTGTTCTTCCCCACCCCGGACGGGGGCGACGCGGGCTTGGCCGGCTGCTGGAACGTCTGCGGTGCCTTCTGCCGGGTCTTGGGCGTCGACTTGGCGGCCGGCTTCGCGGCAGGCTTCGACGCGGGCTTCGAGGCCGGCTTCGCCGGTGCCGCCGGCGCGGTGTCCTCGGAGGTGTCGACCGCCGCCGGCGCGCCGCCCTTGCTGAGGCCCGCCTTGCGGGAGCACACGGGCCACGCTCCGGGGCCCTGCGAGGCGAGCACCTTCTCGGCGACGGCGATCTGCTGCGCCCTGCTGGCCTGGTTGGCCTGCGGCGCGTACGCGGTGCCGCCGTACGCGGCCCAGGTGGAGGGGGTGAACTGCAGTCCGCCGTAGAAGCCGTTGCCGGTGCTGATGCTCCAGTTCCCGCCGCTCTCGCACTGGGCGACGGCGTCCCAGGCGGAGGTGGTCGCGGCGGAGGCCGAGGTGGCCGTGACGAGGCCGGCCACGGGCAGGGCCGCGACGGCGGCACCCGCGACGACGGCCATCCGGACGCGGTTGCGCTTGGGAGCGGCGGTCGCATCGGTGGCAGTGGTGGTGTCGGTGGCAGCGGCGGTCTCGTGACGGAAAGTCATGAAGTTCCTCTCGTCAAGCCCCGGGCAGGCAGGTGGAACCAGACCCGGGACAGGGCCAGTTGTCGCGCTTGCCTCACTCGATGGACGGCTCTGCACGTGTCGGACGTGCCGCACCGTCCCGGCCACCTCCGCTCGCCGACGGCCTGTACGAGCCGGTCGCGTCGGCGGGCACGGCCCTCGCATGCCGGGTGTCAGTCGGCGGGCCGTGCGTCGGGGTGAACCCGGGTGGCGCTCGTTGCGCCGCCAATGAAGCTAGGGGGCCATCCCGGCGCGCAGCAAGCAATTCTTGGACGCCGCAGGTCAGTTGACTGTTACCGCCGGTATCGATCAAGGAGCGGGGCTCAGTTCGACCAGGTTTGACCGCATTTTCAAGATCAACCGGTCAACTTCCGTGCCCCCGCTCACATCTGTCGATCGGTAGGATCCGGCGCATTGTCTACCGACAGCAACCGAGATCTGACACACCGTCACCGCAGCAACCGGAGTTCCCGACTCCATGCCGCCGCCACGTGGCATCCGCCACACCCACCACGCTCCGCGACCACATGGATGCGCTCAGTCGTGGCCGTCCAGCTCGGCGTCCCGCGCCAGCAGCGCCGCCTGCACCCGGTTCTCGCAGCCCAGCTTCGCCAGGATCCGGCTGACGTACGTCTTCACCGTCGCCTCGCTCATGTGGATCCGCGCCCCGGCGTCGGCGTTCGACAGGCCCTCACCGAGCAGCGCCAGCACCTCCAGCTCACGCTCGGTCAGCACGTCTAGGCGGCGCCGGGCCTGCGCGCTCCGGGCGGCGGCCGAGCCGCTGCGCCCGGACGCCAGCGAGTCGACGATGTGCCGGGTGGCGGCCGGCGAGAGGAAGGCGTTCCCGCTCGCGGCGGCGCGCACGGCCTGGATCAGCTCGGCCGGCGCGGTGTCCTTCAGCAGGAAGCCCGCGCCGCCCGAGGTCACGGCGCGCAGGACGTTCTCGCGCTCACCGAAGGTGGTGAGGACCAGCGCCCGTGCGCCGGGGGCGGCCTTCGGCAGCTCCGCGAGCGCCGTCAGCCCGTCCATCACCGGCATCTGGATGTCCAGCAGCACGACGTCCACCCGGTGCGCCCTTACCAGTTCCAGCGCCTGCCGCCCGTCGGCGGCCTCCGCGACCACCTCGATGTCGTCGGCGGAGCCCAGGATCATCCTGATACCGGCTCGGATGAGCGGCTCGTCGTCGGCGACGAGGACTCGGATCACGCTGGTCATCCCCTCAAGCGGTGCTGGTGCCGGTGCCGCGGCACGGTACGTCGGCACCATCCTCACATCCGGGCCGACGGCGCCCTCCGGCCGGTCAGTTCTTCGCCTCGTAGTGCTGCTTGTCCACCAGCACCCCGTCCTTGAAGCAGAACCGCACCACGTTGTCCCGGTCCCACTTCTCGCTGACGTCGCTGGACAGGTAGTACCGGCAGTGCGAGCCCGCGGGCGCCGGCGGGCCGCTCCCCTTGAAGGTGTCGGTGAAGAAGCCGTTGCCTGAAGGCAGTTCGCGCATCACGTCGGCCTCCGACCGGCCGAGCCGGACGTCGTCGTACACCGACGTCTTCACCGTCGCGTCGCCGGTGGCCTGGACGAACGCCCACAGGCCCCAGACGAGCAGGCCCAGCACGGTCAGCCCGACGGCGACCACGCCGACCGCGCAGCCCAGCGCCGGGCTGCGCCGCCGCGCGCCGCCGCCGTCCGCGACCGGGGGCAGGCCCTCCAGCACCCAGTCATCGACCCCGGCGAGGCCCGCGACGCCGTCGCCCGCGCCGTCCGCCGTGCCGCCGTACGGGAGCACGGCGGCCAGCCGGAAGCCCTGGTCGGGCGTCTGCCCGGCGTGCACCATGCCGCCCACCAGCCGCGCGCGTTCGCGCAGGCCGGTCAGCCCCTGCCCGCCGCTGACGACCTGGCCCGTACCGGCGCGCACGCCGACGGGCTCCGGCGCAGCCGGGTTGGTGACCTCCACAACCAGGGCGTCCGGCTCGTAGCGGAGCGCGACCCCGATCGGCGCGCCGGGGGCGTGCTTGTGCGCGTTGGTGAGCGCCTCCTGCACGATCCGGTACGCCGCGTGGTCGACGGCGGCGGCCAGCGGGCGCCGTTCGCCGTCCCGCGAGAGCGAGACCAATGTCCCGGCGGCGCGCGAGGACTCCACCAGCCCCTCGATCCCGTCCACGCCGCCCCGGCCGGGCGCTCCGCTCGCGCCGGCGGGCGCCGGCGGGACGGCCGTCGACTCGTCGTGCAGGACGCCGACCACCTCGCGCAGCTCGCGCATCGCGGCCACCGCCGCCTGCCGCAGCACACCGACCGCCTCGCGCTGCCGGTCGGTCAGGCTCCGGTCCACCTCCAGCGCGCCCGAGTGGACGGAGATCAGCGCGAGCTGGTGGCCCAGGCTGTCGTGCATGTCCTGGGCGATCCGGTGACGCTCGCGCAGCCGCGCCTGGTGCACCACCATCAGACGCTCGCGCACCAGCTGGTCGTTGCGCTCGCGCAGCGCGTCCTCCAGCTCGCGGCGCTGCGCCTGGTAGCGGCCCCACAGCGCGGGCAGGACGGCCATCAGCAGGAAGCCGCCGAGCGAGAGCCCGACCAGCAACTTGGGCGACGCCGTGCCCACGTCCTTCAACACCCCGGTCACGGTGAACAGCACCCAGCTGAGGACGAAGGTGCCGACCAGCGGGCCGGCCCGGCGCACCCGGGCCCCTGCTGTCCCACCTGCGAGGACCAGCAGCAGGAACGGACCGGGCGCCCAGCCGGTCGCGGCCGCCGTCACCAGCAGCACGCTCGCCGGGAAGGCCCGCCGCAGCAGACACAGCACCGCGGTGCCGAGGCCGACCGGCACGGCGTAGCCGGTGTGGCCGGCCCACTCCAGCAGGACGGCGAGCCCGCCCATCACCAGGGCGAGCAGTGCCTCGCGCACCACCAGCCAGGGCCGCCAGGGCCCTGGCAGCGCCTTTCCTACCGCCTTCTTCCAGGCCCGTGCAATCGCGTTCACCCGCTGAGGCTAGCCGGATGGACGAACCGGCCGCCGTCACCGTTCGTAGCGCCTGCGGCCGACGAAAGTCGTGATCCGAGGGTTCACCCGGCCGCCGTGCCCCGGAACTCCGTGAGCAGCAACGCGACGTCGTCCACCCGGTGCGTCGAACCGACCTCGCGCAGCAGCCGGTCGGCGAGCGACTCCAGCCCGGCTCCGCCGGGTGAGTGCCCGAAGGCGACCCGCAGCCGGTCCACACCCTGGTCGATCGGTACCGCCGGATCCTCCACCAGCCCGTCCGTGTAAAGGGCCATCACCGAGCCCGCCTCCAGGCACAGCTCACTCACCGGGTACTCCGCCCCGTCGTCGACGCCCAGCAGCGGCCCGCCCGGCACGTTCAGTGCCTCCGCCCGGCCGCCGGGTTGGCGCAGCAGCGGCGGCAGGTGCCCGGCCCGGGCGATCCGGAGGGTTCCGTCGGCCGGGGTCAGCCGGACGAGGCAGCAGCTGGCGAGCAGCCCCGGGTCGAGGTCGAGGAGCAGCCGGTTGGTGCGGGCGAGCACCTCGCCGGGCGGTTCCCCGCCGCTGGCGAAGGCGCGGACGGCGCTGCGCAGCTGGCCCATGGTGGCGGCGGCGCCGACGCTGTGGCCCTCGACGTCGCCGATCACCAGGGTGAGGTCGCGCCCGGTGACGATCGCGTCGTACCAGTCGCCGCCGATCTCCATGCCCTGGGTGCCGGGCAGGTAGCGCGCGGCGATCCGGATGCCCGGCACGTTCGGCAGGCGGTGCGGCAGCAGCGCCTGCTGGAGGCCACGGGCCAGCGCGAACTCGGCGTCGTAGAGGCGGGCGCGCTCCAGGGCCTGGGCGATGAAGCCGCCGAGGGCGGTGAGCAGGCCGCGCTCCTCCACGGTGAAGCGGTGCGGCTCGTCGAAGCCGAGGATGCAGCTGCCGACCGGGTGGCCGGAGGCGATGAGCGGCAGGAAGGCCCAGGCGCGCATCTCGTCCAGGGCGATGCCGGGGTAGGCGGCGGCGAGTTGGCGGACGTTCTCGAAGAAGATCGGTGTGCCGGTGCTGAGGGCCTCCGCGCCGGGGATCCGGGCGGCCACCGGAGTGCCCTCGAAGCCGTCCAGGAAGCCGTCCGGGTAGCCGCTCTGCGAGACCAGGTGGAGGCGCTTGTCTCTGACGGCGTAGATGGCGAGCTCCTGACCGCCGAAGGCCGGGAGGATCTGCTCGGCGACGGCCTGGCAGACGTCCCGCACACTGGCCGCCTCGGTGAGCGCGCTGGCGAGCTGGAGCAGGTGGTAGGTGCCGCCGATGTCCGGGCGGGTGCCGGGCGGCGGGGCGGCGGGCGGCTCGGCCGCGCCCGCCGGCGCCTCCGCGGCGACCACCCGGCCGGTGACGCCGTGCGCGTCCGGGTAGAGCGAGAAGGCCAGCCAGCCGTCCGGCGGGCGGGCGGCGAGGAAGGCGGTGGGCTGCTGGGAGAGCATCGCGGCCCGGTAGCGGTTCTCGTAGAAGGGGTCGGCGAGCCAGGGCAGCACCTCCCACGGATGGTGGCCGATCAGCTCCTCGCGGGCGGCCTGCAGCAGCGGCTCCACGCCGCGGTTGGCGTAGGTGATCCGGCCGTCCGGGTCGAGCGAGAACACACCCTCGCGCAGCCGCTCGACGGCCGCGGCGGCGGCGGTGAGCGTGCGGACGTCCAGAACGGCGCCGACCAGATGGGTACGGCCGTCCTCGATCGTGGACGGGACACGCGCCCACAGCTCCACCGGGTAGGGGTTGCCGTCGCGCCCAAGCACCCGCACCCGCGCGGCCAGCACCTCGCCGCGTTCCAGGGCGAGCTTGGCGGCGGCCCGGAACTCGGCCCGGTCGCCGGGCGCGATCCTGCCGGTGAGCGTGGTGACCCGGCCGTCGAACTCGCCGGGCGCGAAGCCGAAGATCTCCCGGAACTGCTCGTCGGCGGCGAGCGCGCCGGTCGCCACGTTCCAGTCGAACAGCCCGACCCGGGTGGTCGGCGCGGACGGCGGCGCCAGCTCCACCACCGGGTTGTCGCCGTTCGCTTCTACCATGTGCCCTTCCGCCTCCAGACCGGCCAGCCCGACCGCCAGCCGCTCCGCCGCCGACCGCAGCCGCCGCGGCGCGCCCACCGGCACCCCGTCGTCGGAGGCCACCCACAGCACGCTCAGCACCCCGAGCCGCTCCTCGCCCGCCGTCACCGGCACATAGGCGGACGCGAAGTCGTAGGGCATGCCGACCGCGAGCTGCGGAAAGCGCCGCATGGTGTCCTCGGTGTCGGCGAGGGTGATCGTCCGTCCGGTGCGGAAGGTGACCGCCACCGGCAGCGGCCCGGCCGCCGCGACCCGCCGGAACGGGCTCATGATCGACAGCGGCACCCCGGCTATGGTGCACAGCACCAGTGAGCGCCGGTCCCGCGAGCGCAGGTACACCATCGCCCCGTACGCCCCGGTGCTGCCGAGCACCGCACGCACGCACGACGCCAACAGGGTGTCCCGGTCCGTCACCGCCCCGGCGGCGGTGTCGGGCCGCCCCGCGTGCTGACGGTGCCGGTCCGCCGGCGCACCCTGGCGCATGCTCTTTTGCTACGCCGGGCCCCGGGGCGTGTCAAGGCGAGCCCGAGGCGCCCGCCGCCCCCTCGCCGACCACGGCACCGGACAGTGAGCGAGTCCGGCAGTTCGGGGACCGTTCGATATCCTCCGATATCGACCGGCAGCACCAGGGCTGCCCCCGGCGAAGCGAGAGCCAGCATGCAGTCGTCCTCGTCCGAGCGAACCGCCGGGCAGGCGTCCTGGCAGTGGGACGGGGAGGCGGACGGTGCGGACGAGGCCCCCGGGGACGTGGTCGGTGCGGGCGGGGACGGGCCGAGGCTGAGCCGGCGCGGGCTGCTGGTCGGGGCCGGGGTGCTGGCGGCCGGCGCGGCGACCTGGGCATTCGGCCGGCCGGGCGCGGACCAGCCGGCCCCCGCGCCGACGAAACCGCACCCCACCGCCCTCTCCGGGCCGACCCCGCTCTGGACGTACCGCGGGAGCGAGGCGGCGATGCCGGAGCGGCTCACCGGCCGGCCGGGCCGCCCGGTCTTCGCCACCAGCACCGGCCTCCAACTGCTCGACCCGGCCACCGGCGACCCGACCCGCATCATCCGCCTCGCGCCACCGGACCGGGACCTCGGGAGCGACGACCCGGCCTCCGGCCGCGCCGTCATGGTCGCCGACCGCGTCTTCACCATCTCCCGGGGCCACATCGACGGCCGTCACCTCACCGACCCGGCCGCCGACGTGACCGTCGCCCTGCCCGACGGCCTGAACGACGACGTCGTGCTCGCCGGCTGCGACGGCACCACCCTCTACGGCACCGCGTACAGCCGGCCCAAGAAGGGCGCCACGGCCCTGGGGCGGCAGGTGTTCGCGCTGCGCATCGCGGACGGCGCGCTCCTGTGGACCTCCCCCGCCGACACCGGCGAGCAACTGCTCACTCCCGCGGCCGGCCCCGACGGCGCCATCGCCGCCATCCGCAGCCCGGAGGGCCGCGCCGAGCTCGTCATCCGGGACGCCGCGACCGGCCGGCAGCGCTGGACGGCGCAGGGCAACGAGAACCTGCGCTGGTGCACGGTCGGGCAGCGGGCCGTCTACGTGCCCGACGGCTCCGGCGGCCTGCGCGCCCTGGACCTGGCCACCGGCACCGAACGGTGGAGGTTCTCCCCCACCCCGCCCGCGCAGTGGCGCACCATGCCGCCGGTCGCCGACTCCGGCATGCTCTACGTCCCGCGTGACAACGGCCTGGTCAGCGGCCACGCCGAGACCGCGCCGGGCGGCCTCTGGTCGCTCCAGCTGCCGTTCCTGCTGGACCGCCGCAGCCACCCGCTGGTGGTCAACGGCGTCGTCTACGTCCCCGGCCCGGCCGCCGCCGGCGTCTGCGCGATCGACGCGACGCGGGGCAGGCTGCTCTGGACCTTCCGCGACTCGGGCCCCGGCAAGGACGTGTGGTCGCTCGCCGCCGACGACGACCGGCTCTACGCCGGCCACGACGACGTCCTGCACGCCCTGCCGCTCGCGAGGGTCTGACGGACGGGGCCGGCATGCAGGTACGCCCGATCTCGCCCGAGCGGCTCGCCGAGTTCCTCGCCGACCGCATCACCGCCCTGCCCGGCGCGGGGCAGCGGTGGCTGCGGGTCGCCGTCGACGGCGCAGCCGCGGCCCGCCCAGGAGCACTCGCCGACGCGCTCGTCGAACCGCTGCGGCTGCGCGGCCGCCCGGCCCTGCGGGTGTCCGCCGGGGACTTCCTGCGGCCGGCCTCCGTCCGCCTCGAGTACGGCAAGCGCGACCCGGACGCCTTCCACGACCTCTGGCTGGACGACGGCGCCCTGCTCCGCGAGGTGCTCGACCCGCTGGAACCCGGCGGCACCGGCCGCGTGCTGCCCTCGCTGCGCGACCCGGCCACGGACCGCGCCACCCGCGCCCCGTACACCGGGCTCGCGCCCGGCGGCGTACTGCTGCTGGACGGCGCCCTGCTGCTCGGCCGCTGGCTGCCGCTGGAGCTGACCGTCCACCTCGCCCTCACCCCGGCCGCCCTCGCCCGCCGCACCCCGCCCGACGAACAGTGGACCCTGCCCGCCTTCTCCCGCTACGAGGCCGAGACCGCCCCCGCCGAGGCCGCCGACGTCACCGTCCGAGTCGACGACCCGCGCCACCCCGCCCTGGTCGTACGTCCCTGACACCCCCGGGTAGTCCCCTCAACGAGCCGGCCGCCTGCTCCTCGTCTGCTGCACCGGTGCCGGGCCGCGCTGGCAGTACGGACACCAGTACGCCACCCGGTCCTGCGGCGGAGTGCCCTGGCGGGCGGTCAGCACCAGGCTGCCACACCGGGGGCAAGGGCGGCCGGCGCGGCCGTAGACCCAGTGCTGGTGGCCGCGCCGGGTGTCGCCCGTGGTGATGTGGCCGGGGCGCAGCTTGTTGACTTCCAGCAGTTCCCGGGCGCGTTCCACCACGCGGTCGGGGCTGCGGAGTTCGCCGACCGGGGTCCACGGGGTGACGCCGGCCAGGAAGCTCAGTTCGTTGGCGTAGACGTTGCCGATCCCGGCGAGGTTGCGCTGGTCGAGCAGGGCGTCGGCGAGCGGGCGGCCGGGGTGGGCGAGCAGGCGGTGGACGGCTTCGACCGGGTCCCAGTCGGGGCCGAGCAGGTCGGGTCCGAGGTGGCCGACGGCGCGTTCCTCGTCGGTGGTGCGCAGCAGTTCGACGACGGGCAGCCGGTAGCCGACGGCGGTGCCGCGCTCGGTGCCGAGGACGGCGCGGATCTGCCAGGCGGGGCCGCCGCCCCAGCGTTCGCCGGGGCGGTAGATCTCCCAGCGGCCGTCCATCCGGAGGTGGGTGTGCAGGGTGAGGCCGCCTTCGAGGCGGGTGAGGAGGTGCTTGCCACGCGGGGCGACCTCCAGGACCCAGCGGCCGGCGAGTGCGGCGGTGGCGTGCGCGGGTACCCGCAGGTCGGCGCTGGTCAGCTGCACCCCGGCGAGGGTGTCGCGCATCCGGGCCGCCGCGCGGTAGACGGAGTCACCTTCTGGCATGTCTCCATCCTGCCCCGCGCGCCGGCCCGGTGCGGGCTGCTGCCGGACCGGCGCCGTCGCCGCTACCGCTCGCCGGGTGACATCACGTGCGTGTCCCGGACGACGACGACCGGGCAGGGCGCGTGCTCGGTGAGGTGGCGGCTGACGGAGCCGAGCAGCGCACGGGAGAAACCTCCGAGGCCGCGGCTGCCGACGACGACGAGCGCGGCTCCGTCCGCGGCGTCGAGGAGGGCCTGGGCGGCGTTGCCGGGCATCACGGTCTCGCTGATCCGCACGCCCGGGTCGTCGCCGAGGACCCTCGTGACGGTCTGGGCGAGGGTCTTCCCGGCGAGTTCCTCCGGGTTGTACCCCTCGATGGGCGGCACCCTCATCCCGACCCCGCCGTAGAAGGCGGGGTACTCCCAGGCGGCGATCGCGTTGACGGTGCCGCCGACGGCCTTCGCGTAGTCGACCGCCCACCGCAGCGCGTGCTCCGAGGCGGGCGAGCCGTCCACGCCGACGACGATCCGGGGAATGGCGCTCATTGGCGTTTCTCCTTACCGTGCCTTGCCGGGTGTCGACGCGGTTGCGTTCCGACACCCGAACATCGATCACATCAGACATACGGCCCGAAATCGCCGCGCCGGGAACGCGTTCGGCGGTCCGTTCGGGTGAGCGCGCGGGCGTCGGCCGGGCGGGTTCAGCTCCGGTAGGCGGCCCACGAGCCGGCCATCCGCTGGACCTGGCCCGGGGTGAACTGGGTCATGCAGGAGTCGTAGCTGTAGTCCATGAAGTTGTGGATCGGGTCGAGCCCCGGCGTCGTGCAGGTGTGGCGGCCCTCGGGGCAGCCGTAGGAGGGGCTGCCCTCCGCCGGGGTGTCGTCGACGTAGTCGCCCGGGGACGGGCAGCCGCCCTGGAAGGTGTGGAAGAGGCCGAGCCAGTGGCCGGTCTCGTGGGTGGCGGTGGAGCCCTCGTTGTAGTTGGGGGCCGAGCCGCCGGGCAGGGAGGCGTCGAGGACGACGACGCCGTCGTCGGTCGGGTCGGACCGGTAGGAGTTGGGGAAGGTCGCCCAGCCGAGCAGGGACTGGCCGAGGTTGGCGGTGTAGAGGTTGAGCGCGCCCGCACCGCCCTTGCGCAGGGCGCTCTTCATGGCGCGCTCGGCCGGCGAGCCCGGGGTCATGCCGTTGTACCAGCCGGCGTTGTCGGTGTAGTCGGTGCCGGCCAGCGCGAACTGGAACCCGGTGGGTGTGTTGCCCTGGCCCCGGCCCCCGTAGGTCGAGTTGAGGTGGTCGATCTGGGCGGCGACGGTGCTCGCGGCGAGATTCCCGGTGCTTCCGGCGTGGATCACGTGGACGTACACCGGGACCGTCGTGGTGCCGCCCTCATGGGTGTGGACGGGGAGCTGGGCGAGGCGGGCGCGGAGGTCGGCGTCCATGGCCCGGGCCCGGGCCGCGCTGACGGCGTTCGGGTCCCGCCCGGCGTGACTGTTGGCGGGCCTGCGGGCGGCCGCGTCGGTGCCGTCGCACACGGAAGCGGCCGCGGCGGGCGCCGGCACGGGGTGCGGGGCCGGGGCCCCGAGCTGGCCGAGGCCGGCGGCGGCGACGAGCGCGGCGGCGCAGGGGAACAGGCGGGGGGCACGCGAGGGCACCCGGACAGAACGACGCATCTGCGCTCCTGACAGGGGAGTTGACGGAGTGTCGGCAGCTTCGGCCGCGCGCGGACTCGCCGACCCTACGACGCCGCGAAGACGATCTCCCGCAGGGCGCGCGCGGCGGCCCGGTCGAGTACCACGGCCGACGCACACCCGGCCGGCGGGTTCCCGGTGCCGGCGAGCCCGTCGTGCAGCCGCCGGGTGGCGGCCCGGTGGCGGGCGAAGGCGTACCGGGAGACGGCCTGCCCGCGGGCCTGCTGGCCGTCGCGCGCCTCGGCGGCGTCGGCGTCGAGCAGCAGCAGGTGGACGCGTCGGCCCTGCCGTGCGGCGGTGGCGGCGAGCCAGGACCGGACCCAGGGCAGCGTCCCGCAGTCGTGCACCGCGAGCGGCCCGCCGTCGAGCACCGCGCGCCGCAGCCGCCGGTAGTGGGTGAACCGGACGAGCGGGCGGTAGAGCGCGTACGGGAGGCGGGCGGGCAGCCGGGCCGCGTACTCCTCGCGGACCGGCTGGGAGTCGACGACGGGGGCGCGGACGCTGCGCCGCAGCAGGGTGCTCTTGCCGCTGCCGGGCAGGCCGGAGACGACGAGGAGGTCACCGGCGGGGTAGTGCAGCGCCGCCGGGGCGGGGCCGTGCCGCAGGTCGTGCAGGCCGTGCGGGCGCAGCACGGGGACGGCCCGGGCGGGCCGAGGCGGCGGCACCCAGGGCACCGCCGCCTCCGCCCGTCGCGTCCTGGTCACCGAGCTTCCCCCCTGCCGTTCTCCCCATGGAGCATCCCGCACTGCCAAGAGAGAGTAAAGAGCCGTGGTCAGGCAGGCTGCGGAGGGGGTGCCGGTCCGCCGATCCGCGGGTCTCCTCGATTCTTCGGCGCTGACGACGCGGCGGTCACGGAGCAGAACCGGCCAACGTGCGGCGCGTCCCCGAGGTGGCCAAGGTCTCAGCACGGAAGCGTTACGCCCCGCCGCGCCCGCCGGACGGCTCGCCTACCGTTGGACGGATGTTCGCCCCCTCCGACAAGCCCTCCGGGCGCTCCCCCGACGAGCCGGCCGGCTGCCCGCTGCCGGGCATCGTCGCCGCCTTCACGCCCCGCCTGGCCGAGTTCGCCTTCGAACCCGGCCTCGTCGCGAAGATCGACCAGCATGCCGCCGAGCTGCGCGAGCTGCTGTACGCGCAGGGGCCGGAGCTGCTGCCGCGGCGGCTGGACCGGGCGGAACTGTCGGACTACGCGCTGGGCTTCCTGGACGAGCTCGCCGAGATCGGCTGGCGGGAGCCGGTGGGCTACGACTTCGCGGTCGGCCGGCTCACCGCGATCTGCTGGCTGGTGCGCGAGCAGGGCCTGCTCGCGGCGTGACGACGCACCGCTTCGACGGGCCGGGGTCGCTGCCCTGGTCAGGCTCAGCCCATGGCGACGTGACCTGATCCCCCCGGGTGATCCGGGCCCACTCCCCGGCCCGTCCTGGCCGCGCGTACAGTGGCGGTCCACGGGCAGAGCGGCCGGGCGGGAGGGTGCGGAATGAGCGGGAGCACGACGGACGGCGGCACGGCCGGACACCGGGCGTTGCAGTGGCGGGTCCGGCCCGAGCGGCCCGGCGCGGCGGTCCTCGTGCTGCACGGCGGCGAGGAGCGCAACCTCTCCCGGCCCGGACTCCTCAACCTGCCGCTTCTGCGGATGCACGGCTTCCTCCGCGCGCTGCGTACGGACACCGCGGGTGCCGACGTCGCCATCGGCACCGTCCGCTACCGCCACCGCGGCTGGAACGACGAGCGCGCCGACGCCGCCCGGGACGCGCTCGCCGCACTCGACGACCTCGCCGAGGAGCTCGGCCCGGTGCCGACCGTCCTGGTCGGGCACTCGATGGGCGGCCGGGCGGCCCTGGCCGCGGGCGGCCACCCGAACGTCACCGGACTGGTGGCGCTGGCCCCCTGGTGCCCGCGCGAGGAGCCGTGCGAGCACCTGGCCGACCGCGACGTCCTGATGCTGCACGGCGACCGCGACAAGGTCACCCCGCCCGCCGACACCCGCGCCTTCGCCGCCCGCAGCCGTGCCGCCGGCGCCCGCGTCTGCGGCTACACCGTCACCGGCAGCGGCCACGCCATGCTCCAGCGCATCCCCGACTGGCACCGCGCCACCGCCCGTCTGGCCACCGCGCTGCTCGGCCTGCGCGACCTGCCCGCCGAGACCGTCTCGGCCCTCGCCCTGCCGTCCGCCTCCCGCGAAGCCCTCACCCTCCCGCTCCCCCGCCAGCCCCGCACCTTCTCCCCCGTCCACCGCTCGCCGGTGCTGCCCACCGACGTCTGACGGCGGGGACGGTCACAGGCGGCCGGCCGGCAAGCCCGCCAGTTCCGCGCGGGCACGGTCCGCCAGGCCGTGCGCGCCGCACCGGACGGCCAGGCCCAGCGCCTGATCGAGGTGGCGGCGCGCCTCGGCCGGGCGGCCGGCCGCGGCGACGGCCGAGCCGAGGTCGGCCAGCGCGAGGGCGTGCTCGTACCGGTTGGGGGCGTCCGCCAGCCGGTGGACGGCCTCCTCCAGCATCGCCAGGGCGGAGGGTCCGTCGTGGACCGCCGCGCACAGTCGCAGCGTGCTGCCGACCGCCGTGCCGGGGCCGAACTCCCGCGCGCGGCGCACCGCCTCGGCGGCCAGCTCCCGGGCCCGGTCCGGGTCCTTCGGTGCGACGGCCAGCGCCAGGTGGCCGATCCACGGCGCCCACACCGGATTTCGCCAGCCGCGGGCGTCCAGCGCCGCCCCGGCAGCCGTCAGGGCCTCGGCCGCGCCCGCGAGGTCGCCCCCGGCGAGCAGCAGCCTGCCGTACAGCGTGGGGGCGTCGGGCAGCACCATGACCGTGGGGTACGGCGGCCCGAAGTCATACGTCCGCGCGAGTTCCCACGCCTCGTCGGGGCGGCCCCGGGCGAGCAGGGTGTCGGCCAGGACTCCGACGGCGAACCACTGCAGGGGGATGCCCGGTGCGATGCGCTCCGCGGTCAGCAGGGCGCGCCGCAGGAAGGTCTCGGCCTCGTCGAGGGCGCCGCTCCTGAACCGGAGCAGGCCCATGAGGAAGAGCGCGAACCCCAGGTGGGCGCCGCTCCACCCGGCGACCTGGTAGGCCAGGACCGCCTCGCCGAACAGGGCCTCCGCACGGTCCACCCGGTCCGCGTAGAGGTAGCTGATGCCCAGGATGCCGGGCAGTTCGAAACCCCAGGTCGTGTCGGTCCAGCCGAGGCTCGCCGGCAGTCGGCCGTCGTCGGTCACCGACTCGGCGAGCGCCATCGCCCCGGTGACGTCGGCGCCGCGCAGGACGAGGTCCCAGCAGCGCAGCACGGACACGGCCGCGGTCAGGCCGTCGTCCCCGGGCAGGTGCCGGCTGTACTCCGCCAGCCGCCGCGACCGGTCCGGGCCGTCCGGCTCCTCGGCCTGGAAGGTCTCGAACATGAACTGCGCCACCTCCAGCCGCCGCCGGCCCGGCCCGGCGGCGGTGCGGGCCGCCTCGTCGGCGCAGACCGCGGCCGCCTCGCCGAGCCGGTTGCTGTGGGCCAGCGCCTGGGCGAGCCGGAAGGTGGCGTCCACCCGGAGTTCGGGCGTGAGCCCGTACTTCTCGTCGAGGGCGAGGCGCAACTGGTTGACCGTGGCGGCCGGGTCGGTCAGCAGCGCCGAACAGCCGAGCTCGTACAGGACGGCGGCGCGGTCCTCGTCGTCGGGCGGCTCGCTCATCGCCCGGCGCAGGCAGCGCACCGCCGCTTCGGGGGCGCCGATGGCCAGGTGCTCGGCAGCGGCGAGGCGCAGCTTGCGCACGATCTCGTCGTCGCCCTCCGGATGGGTCTCCAGCAGGTGGCGGGAGGCGGCCAGCAGGCCCAGACCGGCGTTCTCGACCTCGGTCGCGGCCATTCCGTGCATGCCGGTGCGGGTGGCGGGCGGCATCGACTGGTAGATCGAGCTGGCGATCAGCGGGTGGACGAACTCCAGCCGTCCGTCGGCCGTGGAGGTCAGCACGCGGTGGCGGCGCAGCTCCCGGACGGAGTCGGCGGCGGCGTCCGGGCCCTGGGCGCAGATGGCTCCCGCGAGGTCCTGGCGGATGCCGGTGCCGAGCAGGGACGCGGCCCAGGCGAACCTGAGGGTGCCGGGCCCGAGTTTCTCCACCCAGTGGCCGAGGGTCATTCCCATGGCGTCGGCGGCGAGTTCGCGCAGCTGTCCGGCGTTCGTCTCGACCGGATCCAGGCGCTGGTTGCGGACCTCGCGCAGCAACTCGGCGGTCTCGTACGGGTTTCCGCCGGTGACCGCCCACACGTGGCGGCAGAACGCGTCCTCGGCCGCATCGCCCAGTGCGGCCCGGACCAGGTCGGCGACCGAAGCGGGCTGGAGCGGTCGCAGCTCGTGCAGGCGGTCCGCCCGGCCGACGATGGTCTGCCGGAACTCCGCCACTCCGTCGGGGAATTCGTCCCGGCAGGCGAACACGAGCAGCACCGGGAGCTCGCGCGAACGGACCGTGAACCCCGCCAGCCAGCCGAGGGACTCCGGATCGGCCCAGTGCAGGTCGTCAACCATCACGGCCAGCGGCGCCCGCCGTCGCAGGAGCTGGATCAGGACGAAGTCCAGGCCGTCCCGCACCCCCTGGGGGTCGAGCCGGCCGGCCGGCGGCAGCAGGCCCGCGGCCGGTCCGACGATGTCGAACCACGACCCGAAGACCTCGTCCCGTTCACTCGCGGACAGTTCGGCCAGCGCGGGCTGGAGCAGCTGGCGCACCACGTGGAACGGCTCGTTGCGGCGCTGCTCGCCGCCGCGGGCGAACAGCACGGTGCACCCGGCGTGCTTCGCCAGGCGGCGCGCCTCGGTGAGGAGGGAGGTCTTGCCGAGACCGGCCGGCCCGACGTAGAGCAGCAGTTCCCCGAGCGCGATGTCGCCCCGCTCCTCCACGCGCCGGCAGACGGCGCGGACAGCCTCCGCGGCCGACGCGATCTCCGGCTCCCGCTCGCGCAGCGCGGGCCGGTCCGGACCTCCGGTGCCTACCGGCCCTCCTGGCACTCCTGGTCCTCCTGGCTCCACGGCATCGCCGGGCCACCCCGGTCGTTGGTTCGCCTGGTCGGCCACCCCGCACGTCCTTTCCCATGCCCGTGCCTGCCTACCGTCGCGAGGCTAGCGCCATCCGCCCGACGGCGAGGCGGGATCCGCCCGAACCGCTAGACTGCCGCGGCTCCGCCGCCCGGCCGGCGGGCGTGTCCGCTTCGCGGTGTCGTCGGCTCCGTGCTGTCGTTGACCCCATGTTCACTTCACCCCACGCCCGGGTGACCCTGACAGTCGTCACCGCCGTGCTCCTCACCGCGGGTGCCACGGCCACCGCGGCCCCTGCGCCCGGCCTGCGCGACGTCACCGCGCAGCAGTGCCGGGATGCCGGCGGGACGGTGGAGGGCTCCGGCTACTGCGTGGGCGCCGACGGCGATGACGAGTGGGGGGAACCCCTCGACGGGCAGGCCGTCAACCCGGACCCCAACCTCTGGGAGCGGCAGTAAGGGCGCCCCCCGCGATCCCCCGCGCTGATCAGCCGCTACGCTCTGGGCCGCGCCGCGCCACCGGGCCCGGCGGAAACGAACCGTCACGGGGGAAATTCCTTTGCGCTACCTGGTCCGCGACCGCATGTTCGCCTTCCACGAGGAGGCCTGGATCGAGACCGAGCACCGGGAGAAGCTCTACCGCGTCAACCGGAAGTTCCTCCGGCTGCGCCGCACCTTCGCCCTGGTCGACACCCGCGGCGAGCACGTCGCGAGCATCGTCCGCAAGGCCTTCACCATCCACCACACCCTGCTGATCAAGCAGGACGGCGAGCTGACGGCCAAGATCAGCAAGAAGATGTTCACGCTCTTCGGCGACCGCTTCAAGGTCCGCCTGCGGGACGGCCGCCGGCTGACGATAGCCGGCAACCTCTGGGACCGGGAGTTCGACATCCGCCACGACGGCACCACGCTCGCCCACATCTCCCGCCGCTGGTTCACCATCCGCGACGCCTACGCCGTGGACGTCCTCAGCCAGCAGGACGCCCTCATCCTGCTGATCCTGGCCGTCTGCGTCGACCACACCCTCCAGGACGCCAAGGGCGACCAGGTCACCAACCTCTGACGGCCCGACGGCCCCGCCCGAAGGCGCGGGGCCGTCCGCTCTTCCCGTGGGTCAGGAAGACCGTGCGTACGTGCGCGTGACGGTGCCCTTGGGGTCCGTTTCGAGGTAGCCGGTGCCGTAGTCGTCGATGCGGTAGACCATGAGGCAGGGGGTGCCGTCCATGAGGTCGGAGTCGACTTTGAGGAAGCGCATGGTCGGGTTGGGGACGTTGAGGGTGTCCTGGGCCTTCTGGAGCAGGGACGGGATGACGTCCCAGTTGTAGGCCTGCAGGTCTATGGGCTTTTCATCGCGAATGTTCTCGCCGCCGGGCTTGCGGGTGGCCTTGCCGTCCCGGTACGTGATGTCGTCGTAGAGCTTGGCACCGACGGGCACCTTGGCGGTGGCGAAGTCCGGGTAGATGACGAGCTCGTAGACCTTGCCGTCGGAGGCGTAGGGCTGGAGGGCCTGAATCGTACGGCGGACGCCGTCCGGGGTCATCAGGTCGCCCTTGGCGGTGGAAGCGGCCGCGGACGGCACCTTGGACGGCAGCCCCGCCGCCGAAGGCAGCGCCGCGGCAGGCGCGACGGACGTGGTGACAGACGCGGTGGCGCCGGAGGTGGCTGTCCTGCCGTCGGGCCTCAGGAGTACGAAGGTGCCGGCGCCCACCACCGCCACGGCGGCGACGGCCGCCACCACCGCGACCGTACGGCCCCGGCCGGAGGTCGGCGGTGCGGCGTAGCCCGTGGGAATCCCGTCGACCACTGGCACGGGCGCGGCGTAGCCCGTGGGTATGCGGTCGGCCACGGGCACAGGGGCGGCATAACCCGTGGGAATCCGGTCGGCCACGGGCCCAGGGGCGACGTAGGCCGTGGGAGTGTGTTCGACCGCGGGCACGGGGGCGTCCTGCTCGGCCGCAGCGAGCAGCCGGTCGAGCTGGTCGGCGTCCGGGCGGGTGGCCGGGTCCTTGGCGAGCAGCGCGGTCAGCATCGGACCGAGTCGCCCGGCCCGCTCCGGGTGTGGCAGCGGTTCGTCGAGGACGGCGGCGAGCGTGGCGAGGGTGGTCGCGCGGCGCAGCGGGTGGCGGCCCTCGACGGCGACGTACAGCAGCATGCCGAGCGACCAGAGGTCTGAGGAGGCGTTGCCCTCCTGACCGCGGATCCGTTCCGGGGCGATGTACTCGGGCGAGCCGATCAGCGCGCCGGTCGCGGTGAGGGCGGTGGCGTCCTGCATCGCGGCGATGCCGAAGTCGGCGAGCACCGGCGTGCCGTCGGGCCGCAGCAGCACGTTGCCGGGTTTGACGTCCCGGTGCTGGATGCCGACGGCGTGTGCGGCGCGCAGGGCGGCGAGCACGCCGCGGCCGATCCGGGCGGCCTCGGCGGTGCCGAGGGGGCCCTGGGCCAGGCGGTCGGCGAGGCTGCCGCCGGTCACCAGCTCCATGACCAGCCAGGGGTGCGGGTGCTCCGGGCTGTCGACGATGTGGTGGATGATCACCACGTTGGGGTGCTGGAGCCGGGCGAGCGCCTGCGCCTCGCGCAGGACGCGCTCGCGCAGTTCCCGCGCCGCGGCCGGGTCGGCGGCCGCCATGGCCGGGTCCATCGGGCGGACCTCCTTGAGGACCACCTCGCGCTTCAGCGCGGTGTCGCGCGCCCTCCAGACCAGGCCCATGCCGCCGCCACCGAGCTGCTGGAGCAGCTCGAACCGGCCGTCGATGAGGCGTCTCTCCGCCTCCGCTGAATTCATGGCGGTCATCGTAGGAGACGCCGGGGACAGCCGTGTACGCACCCCGATCGGCATGCGGTCCGCCCCCTGGGCGGCCGCTGCCGGGCGGTCCCTCAGATCACGTGCGCTCCCCCGGTTCCGGGATGTCCGGCCGGGGCACCGGGGCCGGTCGAGCAGGACTCGACCGGTACCCGGCAACCGTGCCTTCCGCTTCACGTCGGGGCGGGCCCGGGACGAGGCGGCCATGGCGCCCGTTCGGGCCCCTCGCCTCACGGCACCGGCAGCTCCCGTCGGGTGCGCAGGGGGCCCATGAGGAGCAGCAGCGCGCAGAGCGCGTTGCCGGTGTAGAGGAGCCACAGGGCGCCCCGGACGCCGAGGACGGTGCCCAGGGTTCCGCCGAGGAGGCTGCCGATCGGAATCGTCCCGTACATCACGAAGCGGATGCTGGAGCTGACCCTGCCGAGCATGTCCGGGGGCAGTAGGCCTGACGGAAGCTCACGATGATCACGTTGCCCGCGACGACCCCGGTCATCAGGCAGAAGTCTCCGACCAGGAAGGCCAGCAGGCCCGTGCCGTCCGTGGTGAGCGGGATCAGCAGTCCGAACGGGCCGCTGCAGAAGGCGCAGAGGACGACCGCTCGGGCGGTGCCGACCCGGCGGGCCAGGCGGGGCGAGATCACCGCGCCCAGGACGCCGCCGAGGCCGGTCAGGGCGATCAGGACGCCGATGACGCCGCCGCCGGCGCCGACCGTGCGGCTGAGGAAGACGATCGCCAGGCACTGGGCGCCGCCCAGGAACAGGTTCATCGCCGCATCGCACGCCAGGATCGTCCGCAGAAACGGGTCCCGGGCGAGGAACGCGAGGCCCTCCCGGATCTCGGAGACCAGGGACCGGTCGGCTCCCGACCGCTCCTCGCCGCCGGGCGGGCTCTCGCGGGCGCGGATCCGGGTGAGGAGCACGGCCGAGAGCAGGAAGCTCAGGCCGTCGGCGAGGAAGCCCAGGGCCGCGCTCGCCGTCTGGGCCAGCACGCCGCCCACTCCCGGGGCAACGACCTCGGCGGCGGACTCGCTGGTCTGGAGCTTCGCGTTGCCGTCCGCCAGTTCCTCCTGGGGCAGGAGCGCGGGGAGGTACGCGCTGTAGGCCGCACGGAAGAACACGTCGGCGGTGCCGGACAGGAGGGCGACGAGGAGGACCTGACCGGTCGTGAGGAGGTCCAGCCAGTCCGCCGCCGCCAGGGAGAGCATCAGTACCGCCGACACCGTGTTGCACACGATCATCACCGGTCGGCGTCGCATCCGGTCCGTCCAGGCTCCTACGGGCAGGCCGATCAGGAGCCACGGCACCCAGGCCGCGGCGCCCAGCAGGCCCATGGTGAAGGAGTCGGCGTCCAGTGTGTTCACCGCGATCAACGGCAGGAGCACGCGGGTGGTCGCACTGCCGAACTGACTGACGGACTCGCCTGCCCACAGGAGGCGGAAGTCGCGGCGGCGCAGGGCGCGGGGTGTCGTGCTCGTCGTCGTGCTCATTAGAGGACCGCGCCCTCGCACAGCAGCGCGGCGATCTGCGAGGCCGGCTTCGCGGCCATCATGTCGCCGTGCGTGCACGGTGCCTCGTGGTGGTCGATGCGGCCCGAGGCGTAGGGCTGCCAGGTTCCGGGCTCCGGTGCGTCGGCCTCGTGTGCGGCGCCGACGAGCGTGAGGTCGCCCCGGAAGACGCCCGGGCGGTGGGCGGTGGCGAGCGTGTCGTGATGGACGTACGCCTCTCCCAGCGCGGCGATGGTCTCCTCGTCGAAGGCCGCCAGCGGGCCGTCCGCCGTACGGGCCACGCGGACGAGGTCGGCGAGGGTCATCGGAGCGGGCCCCGTCGTGCCGGACGGCTCCTGCACCGGGTAGCCGAGCGAGTCCAGCAGGTCCCGCAGGGGGTCCGCCGCGGCCGTCCCGGTCGGTGGCTGCGCCTCGGTGGCCGGGTAGCCGTCCAGGAGCACGAGTTGCGCCACGTCCTCGCCGTCCGCCTGGAGCCGTACCGCCACCTCGTGGGCGACCAGCGCGCCGAACGACCAGCCCAGGAGGTGGTAGGGGCCGCTCGGCTGGACCGTGCGGATCAGGGTGGCGTAGTCGTCTGCCATCTCCGCGACGCTCGCGGGCCGCGCCCCGGGCTCGCTGAGGCCACGGGCCTGCAGCGCGTGGACGGGCCGGGCCGGTTCGAGGTGGTCGAGGAGGGCCCGGTACACCCAGCCGGTGCCGGCGCCCGGGTGGACGCAGAACAGGGCGGGCTCGCCGGCGGCGCCGGACCGCAGGGTGATCAGGGGGGCGAGCGCGTCGTCCGTACGGCCGGGCTCCGCGGTGCCGCGCTCCGGTACGCGGGCGGCGAGGCCCGCGACGGTGGGGGCCGCGAAGAGGTCCTGGACGCCCAGGTCCTCGCCCAGGGCCTGCCGGACGCGGGACATCAGCCGGGCGGCCAGCAGGGAATGGCCGCCGAGGTCGAAGAAGCCGTCGTCGGCGCCGACGGCGTCGCGGGGCAGGCCCAGCGCTTCGGCGAACAGGACCGCGAGGACTTCCTCGCGCCTGGTCAGGGGTGCCCGCGGTGCCGTTGCCGCCGTGTGGGACGGCTCCGGTGCCGGCAGCGCCGCGCGGTCGAGCTTGTCGTTGGGTGTGCGCGGGAACGCGTCGAGCACGACGATCGCGGACGGGACCATGTGGGCCGGCAGGGCCTCCGCCACGTGGGCGCGGAGCGCGGCGGGCTCCACGGCCGCGCCGCCCTGGCCCGGGACGACGTACCCGACCAGCCGCTGGCCGCCGCCCGGACCGTCGGACCGCAGGGTCACGGCGGCCCGGGTGATGCCCGGGGCGGCTGCGAGCACCGCCTCGACCTCGCCGAGTTCGACGCGGAAGCCACGGATCTTCACCTGGTCGTCGGTGCGGCCGAGGTACTCCAGGCGCCCTTCGCGGTCCCAGCGCACCAGGTCACCCGTGCGGTACATCCGGGCGCCCTCCTCGAACGGGCACGCCACGAACCGCTGGGCCGTCAGCCCCGGCCTGCGGTGGTAGCCCCGCGCCAGTCCGGCGCCCGCGAGGTACAGCTCGCCCCGCACGCCCGGCGCCACCGGGCGCAGCTCCGCGTCGAGGACGTACGCGCGGGTGTTGGCGACGGGGCCGCCCACCAGGGGGCGTTCGCTGCGGGCCGTGTCCCACCACAGAGCGTCGACCGTGCACTCGGTGGGGCCGTAGAGGTTGTGGCAGAGCATCCCCGGTGTGGCGCGCAGGCGGCTCCACAACTGTTCGTCGGCTGCTTCGCCGCCGATGAGCAGCATGCGTGGCGGGGCGTCGAGCAGTCCTTCCTCCACCAGTTGGGCGGCGTGGGTGGGGGTCACGTCGACGACGTCGAGGGCCGAGTCGCCGATGTACCGGACGAAGGCTGCGGCGTCGCGTCGGACGTCGTCGCCGATGAGGTGCAGCTCGTGCCCGGCGACCATCCACATCAGGGCGTCCCAGGAGGCGTCGAACGACAGGGACGCGGTGAGCGCCACGCGCAACTGCCTCGCGTCGACGGCTCGTTCGGCGACGGCTCGTTCGGCGGCGGCGATGGTGTGGGCGCGGTGGAAGGCATGGAGGTTGCGCAGGGCCGCGTGGTCGACGACGACGCCCTTGGGGCGGCCCGTGGATCCGGAGGTGTACACCAGGTACGCGGCGTCGGCGGGGCGGGGCACGCGGGCGGGGCTCTCGCAGGACTCGGCCGCGGTCGCGTTCTCGTCGTCGGTGAGGACGAGGGGGACGTGTGCGGCGGCGTCCAGCGGGAGCCGGCCGGTGGTCTCGCCGTCGGTGACGAGGAGCGCCGGGGCGCAGTCCGTCAGGATGTGTGCGATCCGCTCGGCGGGCTGGTCCGTGTCGACGAACACGAACGCCGCGCCCGTCCTGAGAACGGCGAACAGGGCGCACACTGCCGCGGGCGAGCGGGGCAGAGCGAGCGCGACCACCTGCTCGGGGCCCGCGCCGGCCCGTGCGAGGCGGTGGGCCAGGCGGTTCGACCGGGCGTCGAGGTCGGCGAAGGTGATCTTCGTGGCGCCGTGCACGAGGGCGGTGGCCTGCGGGGTGCGGGCGCACTGGGCCTCGAACAGTTCGGGGAGCGTGGCGGGCAGCACCGGCAGTGCGGTGTCGTTCCACTCCGTCAGCAGGCGCTGCCGGTCGGCCCGCGTCAGGGGGTCGGCCGCGCCGACGGGCCGGTCGGGTTGCGTCGCGAGCAGGTGCAGCACCCGTTCCAGGGCGGCGGCGATGTCCTGGGCCGTGGCGTGGTCGAACAGTTCGGCCGCGTACTCCAGGAAGCCGCCGATCCCGGCGGGCGCGCCGTCTGCAGCGCGGCGCTCCTGGAGGTCGACGGTCAGGTCGAACTGCGCGACTTCGAAGCGGAACGGCTCGCTCCGGACGTCCAGCCCGGCGAGTTCCAGCGCGGCGTCGGCCCCGTCCTGCACCTGGAGCAGGACCTGGAAGAGGGGGTGGCGGGCGAGCGAGCGCTCGGGGTTGAGCGCCTCGACGACCCGCTCGAAGGGGACGTCCTGGTTCTCGTACGCGGCGAGGTCGGCCTCGCGTACGCGGCGGAGGAGTTCGCCGAACGTGGGATCGCCGGAGACGTCGGTGCGCAGCACCAGGGTGTTGACGAAGAAGCCGACCAGGTCGTCCAGCGCCTCGTCCGGTCGGCCGGCGACCGGTGTGCCGATCGGGAGGTCGGTGCCCGCGCCGAGGCGGGACAGGAGGACGGCCAGGCCCGCCTGGAGCACCATGAACAGGGTGCAGCCGTGTTCCCGTGCCAGGCCCAGCAGGCGGGCGTGGAGGTCGGCGTCCAGTTCCACCGGCACCGAGCCGCCCGCGAAGGTCGCCGTCGCCGGCCGGGGCCGGTCGTAGGGCAGGGCGAGTTCCGCCGGTGCTGCGATCAGCTCCTCGCGCCAGAAGGCGAGCTGGCGTGAGATCAGGCTTTCCCGGTCGTCCTCCTCCCCCAGGACCTGCCGCTGCCACAGGGTGTAGTCCGCGTACTGCACCGGAAGCGGCGACCAGTCGGGGGCGCGTCCCTCGGTCCGGGCCCGGTAGGCGTCGGCCACGTCACCGAAGAGGGGGCCCCAGGACCAGCCGTCGAGCGCGATGTGGTGGACCACCAGCACCAGCACCCACTCGTCCGCGCCGACGGCCAGGAGCGCCGCGCGTACGGGCGGGCGCCCGGCCAGGTCGAAGGGACGGGCCACCAGGGCGTCGAGGGCCTCGGCGGTGCCCTCGGGGCCGCACGGCACGACGTCGAGGCGCACTGCGGCCTCGGCCGGCAGCACCTGCTGGTAGGGCTCGCCGTCCTGCTCCGGGAACACCGTCCGCAGTCCTTCGTGGCGGGCGATGACGTCGGCGAGGGCCCGGGACAGCGCGTCGGTGTCCAGCCGCCCGCGCAGCCGCAGGGCGAACGGGCAGTGGTAGCCGGTGCCCTGGCCCGCGCGGCTCAGGAACCACAGGCGGCGCTGGGCGGGCGACAGGGGCAGGGTGTCCGGGCGGTCCGGGGCCGCGGTCAGGGCGGGACGGGCGCGCCCCGGGCCGTCGGGGTCGCCGAGGCGGGCGGCGAGCCCGGCCACGGTGGGGTGCTGGAAGAGGTCCCGGATGCCGAGGTCGTCGCCGAGGGTCGAACGGATGCGGGAGAGCAGACGGGTGGCCAGCAGGGAGTGTCCGCCGAGGTCGAAGAAGCCGTCGTCGGCGCCGACGGCGGACAGGCCGAGCACCTGTGCGAAGAGCTCCGCCAGGATCTCCTCGCGGGGCCCGCGCGGCGCCCGGGAGGAGGCCTGCGCGGTGAGGTCCGGTGCGGGCAGCGCGGCACGGTCCAGCTTCCCGTTGCGGTTCATCGGGAGCGTCTCCAGGACCACGAAGGCCGAGGGGACCATGTGGTCGGGCAGGCTGCCGGCGAGCCGCTTGCGCAGGACGCCGGCCTCCGGGGTGCGGCCCGCGGCCGCGGTCACGTACGCCACCAGGCGCTTGCCGCCGGGGCCGCCGTCCAGGGCGATCACCGCGGCCTGGGCCACCTCGGGGCAGCCCCGCAGCGCGGCCTCCACCTCGCCGGGTTCGATCCGGAAGCCCCGGATCTTGACCTGGTCGTCCGCGCGTCCGAGGTATTCGAGGCGGCCCTCGCGGTCCCAGCGGACCAGGTCACCCGTGCGGTACATGCGGGCGCCGGCCTCGAAGGGGCAGGCGACGAAGCGGTGGGCGGTGAGCGAGGGGCGGCCGAGGTAGCCGCGGGCCAGGCTCGGGCCGGCCAGGTACAGCTCGCCGGGTACGCCGGGGGCGACGGGGCGCAGCCCCGCGTCGAGCACGTAGGCGCGGGTGTTGGCGATCGGACGTCCCACCAGCGGTTGTTCGCTGTGGGCCGCGTCCCACCACAGGGTGTCGACGCTGCACTCGGTGGGGCCGTAGAGGTTGTGGCACAGCATCCCGTCGGCCGCGCGGACCCGGGTCCACAGGGCTGCGCCCGCCGCTTCACCGCCCAGCAGCAGCACCCGGGGGCGGTGTGCGGGGTCGTCGAGCAGTCCCTCCTCGACCAGTTGCTCGGCGTACGTCGGGGTGACGTCGAGGGCGTCGATGCCCGCTCGGGCGATGTGCCGGACCAGGGCGGCGGCGTCGCGGCGGGTGTCGTCGTCGATCAGGTGGAGTTCGTGGCCCGCGACCATCCAGAGCAGGCCCTCCCAGGAGGTGTCGAAGGAGAGCGCGGCGGTGAGCGCCATGCGCATGCTGCGGCCCCGGCCGATCTCCTGCGCGCGGGAGATGACGCCGGCCCGGTGGAAGGCGTACAGGTTGCGCAGTCCGGCGTGGTCGATCACCACGCCCTTGGGTTCGCCGGTGGAGCCGGAGGTGTGGATGACGTAGGCGGCGCTGCGGAGGTGGATCTCGCGGCCGAGGGGCGTGTCCGGGAAGTGGCCGGGGGCGTCGGCGAGGACGTGGGCCGCACCGGTGTCCGGGAGGGTCGCCGCGGTGGCGAGGTCCGTGACGACGGTGGTCGTGGTGCGCAGCAGGTGGGCGATGCGCTCGGGCGGGTAGTCGGTGTCGACCGGGACGAACGCCGCGCCGGCCTTGAGCACCGCGAGGAGTGCGATCACCGAGGTGGCGGACCGAGGCAGGGCCAGGGCGACGAGGTGCTCGGGGCCGACCCCGTGGTCCGCGAGGCGGTGCGCCAGCGTGTTGGCGCGTGCGTCGAGTTCGGCGAAGCTCAGTGCCGTGTCCTGGAAGACCAGGGCGGTCGCGTCGGGGGTGCGGGCGGCCTGCGCCTCGAACAGCTCCGGGAGGGTCTGCGGGGGGACGGGGGCCGCGGTGTCGTTCCACTGGGCCAGGACCTGCTCGCGCTGCTCGGCGGAGAGGGGGTCGACGTGGGAGAGCGGCGCGCCGGGGTCGGCGGCCAGGCGCTCCAGCACGCGGGCTATCCCGTCCGCCAGGTCCGCGGCCGTCTCGCGGTCGAAGAGGTCCGTCGCGTACTCCAGTGCTCCGGTGACCCCGGCCGGGGCGCCGTCGGTGTCCGTCTGCTCGTGGAAGTCCACCGTCAGGTCGAACTTGGCGATGTCCCAGCCGACCGGTTGCTCGGCGCTGTGCGTGCCGGGCAGGGTGAACGCCGGGCCTTGTCCGCTCTCCAGCGTCATCATCACCTGGAAGAGGGGGTGGCGGGCCATGGAGCGCTCTGGGTTGAGCGCCTCGACGACCCGTTCGAAGGGGACGTCCTGGTTCTCGTACGCGGCGAGGTCGTCCTCGCGTACGCGGTGGAGGAGGTCGGTGAAGGTGGGGTCGCCGGATGTGTCGGTGCGCAGCACCAGGGTGTTGACGAAGAAGCCGACGAGGTCGTCGAGTGCTTCGTCCGAGCGGCCGGCGACGACCGTGCCGACGGGGATGTCGGTGCCCGCGCCGAGGCGGGACAGCAGGACGGCCAGGCCGGCCTGGAGGACCATGAACAGGGTGCAGCCGTGTTCCCGTGCCAGGTCGAGCAGCCGTGCGTGCAGTTCGGCGTGCAGTGTGACGGGGACGGAGCCGCCCGCGAAGCTCGCCACGGCCGGCCGGGGCCGGTCGTGGGGCAGGGCGAGTTCCGCGGGGGATCCTGCCAGCTCCTCCTTCCAGAAGTCGAGTTGGCGGGTGATCAGGCTGTCGGGGTCGTCCGCCTCCCCCAGGACCTGCCGTTGCCAGAGCGTGTAGTCGGTGTACTGCACCGGCAGCGGCTCGAAGCCGGGCTTGCGGCCCTCGCGGCGGGCCGCGTAGGCGGCGGCCAGGTCGCCGAGCAGCGGTCCCCACGACCAGCCGTCCGTCGCGATGTGGTGCACCACCAGCAGCAGCACCCAGTGGTCGCCGCCCAGCTCGAACAGCTCTGCCCGGAGCGGAAGTTCGGTGGTGAGGTCGAAGACGTGCCCGGCCTCCTCGGCGAGGGCGGGCGCGAGGCCCGCCTCCGTCGTCGGGGTGACCCGAAGGTGCGGAAGGCGGTCCGACACCTGCTGTACGGGTTCTCCGTCGATCTCGGGGAACACAGTTCGCAGCACGTCGTGCCGGGCGGCGAGATCGCCGAGCGCCGCACCGAGGGCGGCCGGGTCGAGCGGGCCGTGCAGCCGGGTGGCCAGCGGGCAGTTGTACGCCGAGCCGGTCTCGCCCATCTGGTTGAGGAACCACAGCCGCCGCTGGGCGAACGAAACGGGAAACACAGGACCTCCTGGGACGTGCGGGTGTGCGACGGTGCGGGTTCAGGACTTCGCGGGGCGCAGCGCGGGGCGTGCCCGGGGCGCGTCGTCCAGCCGGGCGGCGGTCATGGCCGGTGTGGGGTTCTGGAACAGGTCGCGGATCTTCAGCTCGCGGCCCAGCTCCGCCCGGATCCGGCTGATGAGGCGGGTCACCAGCAGCGAGTGGCCGCCGAGGGCGAAGAAGTTGTCGTCGGGGCCGACCGACTCCTTGCCGAGCACCTGCGCGTACAGCTCGCGGACCCGCTGCTCGGTCCCGTCGCCGGTGTCCGGTTCGGCCGTGCTCCCGGACGGTCGGTCGTGGGCGGGGTGCGGCAGGTGTGCGACCGCGCCCACCGGCTGCTCGGGGCCGGCCGCGAGGTGCCGCAGCACGGCGGCCAGGTCCTGCGCCAGCCGCTCGGCGGTCCGGTGGTCGAACAGTTCGGTGGCGTAGGTGAGTTCGCCCACGAGGCCGAGCGGGCTGCCGTCCGCCGCGCGCTGTTCGCCGAGGTCGACTCCCAGGTCGAACTTCGACACCTGCCACTCGACGGGGTGCGACTGCGCGTCGAGGGCCGCCAGGCGGGGCAGGGCCGGGGGTTCGGTCTGCACCTGGAGCAGCACCTGGAAGAGGGGGTGGCGGGCCAGGGACCGTTCGGGGTTGACGTCGACGACGACCCGTTCGAAGGGCACGTCCTGGTGCTCGTACGCGGCGAGGTCGCTCTCGCGCACCCGGTGCAGGAGGTCGGTGAAGGTGGGGTCGCCGGAGACGTCGGTGCGCAGCACGAGGGTGTTGACGAAGAAGCCGACGAGGTCGTCGAGTGCTTCGTCCGAGCGGCCCGCGACCACGGTGCCGATGGGGATGTCGGCGCCCGCGCCGAGGCGCGACAGCAGCACCGCGAGGCCGGCCTGGAGCACCATGAACAGGGTGCAGCCGTGCTGCCGTGCCAGCTCCAGCAGGCGGGCGTGGAGGTCTGCGTCGAGCTCCACCGGGACGGAGCCGCCCGCGAAGCTCGCCACGGCCGGCCGGGGCCGGTCGTGGGGAAGGGCCAGTTCGGCCGGGGCGCCTTCCAACTCCTTCTTCCAGAAGTCGAGTTGGCGACGGATCAGGCTGTTCGGGTCGTGCTCGTCGCCGAGCAGCTCGCGTTGCCACAGGGTGTAGTCGGTGTACTGCGCCGGGAGCGGCTCGAAGTCGGGCGCGCGGCCTTCCCGTCGGGCCGCGTAGGCGGTCGCCAGGTCGCCCAGCAGGGGCGCCCATGACCAGCCGTCCGTCGCGATGTGGTGCACCACCAGCACCAGCACCCATTCGTCGCCGCCCAGTTCGAACAGCCGGGCGTGCAGGGGCAGGTCCTGCGCGAGGTCGAAGTGGTGGCCCGTCGCCTCGCGTACGGCCGCGGGCAGGTCCGCCTCGGTGACGCGCTCGCACTCCAGCGTCACCGGTGCCTGCGCCGCGGTGCGCAGCCGGATCCGGGGCTCCCCGTCGATCTCGTCGAACAGCGTCCGCAGCACGTCGTGCCGGGCGGTGAGATCGCCGAGTGCCGCGCTCAGGGCGGCCGGGTCGAGCGGGCCGTGCAGCCGGTAGGCGAAGGGGACGTTGTGGTTCGCGGACCGCTCCTCGGCCTGCTGGGCGAACCACAGCCGGTGCTGGGCGAAGGACAGCGGGGGCTCCTGCCCGCACGACGTGCGGCGCAGTGGCGGCCGGGCCTGTTCGGCGCGGCCCGCCAGCTCGGCGAGCGCGGCGACGGTCTGCGCCTGGAAGACGTCCCGCAGCGACAGTTCGACGCCCAGGGCCGTGCGGACGCGGCTGACCAGCCTGGTCGCGAGCAGGGAGTGGCCGCCCAGGTCGAAGAACCCGGCGTCGGCGGCGACGGCGTCGAGGTCCAGGAGTTCCGCGAAGAGACCCGCCAGGATCTCCTCCCGCGGGGTGCGCGGCGGGCGGCCGCCTGCGGCGGACGGCGCGGGTTCGGGCAGGGCCCGGTAGTCCACCTTGCCGTTGGCGGTCAGCGGCAGGGCGTCCAGGACGACGAGGTGCGCGGGGATCATGTAGTCCGGCAGCAGGCCGGCGAGCCGGGCGCGCACGTCGGACCGGGAGACCGCGCCGACCACGTAGCCGACCAGCCGCCTCTCGCCGTCCCCGGCCGCCCTGGCGGTGACCACGGCCTGGCGTACGCCCGGGCAGGCGGCGAGCGCCGACTCCACCTCGCCCGGCTCGACCCTGAAGCCGCGGACCTTCACCTGTTCGTCGGCCCGGCCGAGGAATTCCAGCAGGCCGTCCGTCCGCCGGCGGGCCAGGTCGCCGGTGCGGTACATCCGGGTCCCGGGTGCGCCGAAGGGGTCGGCGACGAACCGCTGCGCGGTCGCTGCCGGGCGCCGGTGGTAGCCGCGCGCCACCCCCGCTCCGGCGACGTACAGCTCGCCGGGGGTGCCGGGCGGCACCGGGCGCAGGCGGTCGTCGAGCACGTGGACGCGGGTGTTGTCCAGCGGCCGGCCGATCGGCACCGGGCCGTCGGCGCGGCTCGTGACGAGGTGGGAGGTCGCGCAGAGGGTCACCTCGGTCGGACCGTACAGGTGGCGGATGGCCGTGGCCGGACAGGCGGCCTGTACCGCCCGTACCGCGGCGGGGCTGACCACGTCGCCGCCGGTCAGCACCTCGCGCACGGTGGCCAGGATGCCGGGGTGCTCCTCGGCGACCACCCGGAACAGTCCGGCGGTGAGGTGGAGGGCCGTGATCCGCTCGTCGCGGACCAGTGCGCCGAGTGCGGCGACGGTGAGCTCGCCCTCGGGGGCGACGACCACCTGCCAGCCGGACAGGAGGGCCACCCACAGCTCGTAGTCGGCGATGTCGAAGGCGTGCGGGGCGTGGAACAGCACGCGCCGGGGTCCGCCCGTGTGCCAGCCGCGGTCCGCCACCAGGTCCAGGACGTCCCGGTGGGTGACGGCGACGCCCTTGGGCTCGCCGGTGGAGCCCGAGGTGTGCATGAGGTAGGCCAGCTGGTCGGGGCGGCACCGCACCGGCGGGGCCGTGTCGCCGCTGTCGCCGGTTCCCGCCGGGCCGTCGGCTCCGGCGCCGCTCACCAGGACGGTCTGCCCGCAGCCGAGCCCCAGCCGGTGGAACTCCTCGTCCACCAGCAGGACCGGGCAGCCGGCGTCGTCGAGGATCCGCTGCAGGCGCGTGACGGGGTGGCCGGTGTGCAGCGGCACGTACGCGCCGCCGGCCTTGAGGACGGCCAGCATCGCCACGACCACGCCGGGGGAACGCCCCATCAGCACGCCGACCGGGGTCTCGGTGCCGACACCGAGCCGGGTCAGCCGGTGTGCCAGCCGGTTCGCGCGCTCGTCGAGCTCGCGGTACGTCAGCTCGACCGGTCCGGCCTTGAGCGCGACGTCGTCAGGGGTGCGCGCCGCCTGGCGGGCGAACGCCAGGTGGACACCCTCGAGGGCGTCCGGGCGCGGCGGCGCGGCCGGCAGCCGGTCCCCGACCAGCCGGGCGTGCTCCCCGGGCAGCAGCAGCTCCAGGTCCGACACCCGTGCGCGCGGCCGGGAGACCGCCGACTCCAGGACCGTGCGCAGCCGTGCGCCGAGCGTGCGGACGGTGTCGCGGTCGAAGAGCTCGGTGCGGTACTTGGCCACGGCGCGCAGTCCGCCCGCCGCGCCGGCCCCCTCGGTGAACTGGAACGCGAGGTCGAACTCGGCCTCGGTGACGTCGACTTCCGCGGTGTCGGCGGTGAGCCCGGCCAGCTCCAGGGCGGCCGTGGACGCCGCGCGCCGCAGGGTCAGCGCCACCTGGAAGAGGGGGTGACGGGCCAGCGAGCGCCGCGGATTGACCGCCTCGACGACCTGTTCGAAGGGCACGTCCTGGTGGGCGAACGCGGCCAGGTCACTCTCCCGCACCCGGTGCAGCAGCTCGCCGAAGGCGGGGTCGCCCGAGACGTCGGTGCGCAGGACCAGGGTGTTGACGAAGAAGCCGACCAGGTCGTCCAGCGCCTCGTCCGAGCGCCCCGCGACCACCGTTCCCACCGGGATGTCCGTGCCCGCGCCGAGGCGGGACAACAGCACCGCGAGCGCCGCCTGCAGCACCATGAACAGCGTGCAGCCGTGCCGGCGGGCCAGCGCCTCCAGCTCGCCGGTGAGCGCGGCGTCCAGGTCGAAGGCGACCGCGTCGCCCGCCGGGCTCGCCACCGCCGGCCGGGGCCGGTCGGCGGGCAGCGCCAGCTCCTCGGGCAGCCCGGACAGCGCCTCTCGCCAGTAGGCGAGCTGCTCCGGCCCCGCGCCCTCCATCAGTTCCCGCTGCCAGAGCGTGTAGTCGGCGTACTGCACCGGCAGCGGTGCGCAGTCCGGCTCCCGGCCCTCCCGCCGGCTCGCGTACGCCGCCGCGAGGTCGCCGAGCAGCGGCCCCCAGGACTCGCCGTCGGTGGCGATGTGGTGGAGCGCCAGGACCAGGGTGTGCTCGGCCGGCCCGGCCGTCAGCAGGGCGGCGCGGACCGGGGCGGCCGTGGCCAGGTCGAAGGCGCGACCCGCCACCTCGGCGGCGTCGGCCCGGGCCGCGTCGAGGACCTCCAGCTCCGGCGCGGCCGCGGGCAGCACGCGCTGGCACGGCTCGCCGTCCACCTCCGGGTAGACGGTGCGCAGGATCTCGTGCCGCTCGGCGAGGTCGGCCAGCGCGGCGCGCAGCGCGGGCACGTCGATCGGGCCGCTGAGCCGGACGGCCACCGCGCTGTGGTAGGCGGGGTTCGGCCCGTCGAGGCGGTCGAGGAACCACAGCCGCCGCTGGGCGGCGGAGAGCGGCAGTCGGGCGGGGCGCTGCGCGGGCCGCAGTGCCGGGCGGGCGCCGCCCGCGCCGTCGAGGCGGGCGGCGAGGCCCGCGACCGTGGGGGTGTTGAAGACCTCGCGGACCCCCAGCTCCACGCCGAGGGCGCCACGTACCTGGGTCACCAGGCGCATGGCCAGCAGGGAGTGGCCGCCCAGTTCGAAGAAGTCGTCGTCCACGCCGACCTTGGGCAGGCCCAGCACTGCGGCGAACAGGCCCGCCAGGACCTCCTCGTGGGCGGTGCGCCCGGTGCGGCCGCCCGTGCGGTGGCCGGGTGCGGGCAGGGCCCGCCGGTCCAGCTTGCCGTTCGGCGTCACCGGCAGGGCGTCCAGGACGACCACCGCCGGCACCATGTGCTCCGGCAGCGCGGCGGCCAGGGCGCGGCGCAGCGCGGCGGGCGTCGGGTCGGCACCCGTGGCGGGTACCACGTAGGCGACCAGCCGCGGATCGCCCGGCCGGTCCTCGCGGACGACGACGGCCGCGCGGGCGACGCCGTCGCAGCCCGCGGCGGCGTTCTGCACCTCGCCGAGCTCGATCCGGAAGCCGCGGATCTTCACCTGGTCGTCGGTCCGTCCCAGGTATTCCAGGACGCCGTCCGGGCGCCAGCGCACCAGGTCACCGGTGCGGTACATGCGCTCGCCCGGTGCGAAGGGGCAGGCCACGAATCGCTCGGCGGTCAGGCCGGGCCGGCCGAGGTAGCCGCGTGCCAGCTGGACGCCGGCCAGGTAGAGCTCACCGGCCGTACCGGGCGCCGTCGGTTCGAGCCGGCCGTCGAGCACGTATGCGCGCGTGTTGGCGGCGGGGCGTCCGATCGGGACGGGGCCGGGGCCGGGCCGGCAGGCCCAGAGGGTGACGTCGACGGCGGCCTCGGTCGGGCCGTAGAGGTTGTGGAGCTCGGTGTCCGGGAGGGTGCGGAAGAACGTCTCCTGGGTGTGGGGGGAGAGCGCTTCGCCGCTGCTGATGACCCGGCGCAGCGAGCGGGCCCGCGACGCGTTCGGCCCGCCCAGGAACGCGTCCAGCATGGACGGCACGAAGTGCGCGGTGGTGACGGACTCGCGTTCGATCAACTCGGCGAGGTAGGACGGGTCCTGGTGACCGTCGGGCCGGGCCACCACCAGGGTGGCGCCGGTCAGCAGCGGCCAGAAGAACTCCCACACCGACACGTCGAAGCCGCACGGCGTCTTCTGCAGCACGCGGTCGTCGGGACCGAGCCGGTAGGTGCGCTGCATCCACTCCAGCCGGTTGACGATGGCCTCGTGGGAGACGAGGGCGCCCTTGGGGCGGCCGGTGGAGCCCGAGGTGAAGATGGCGTAGGCGGGGTGGCGGGGGTCGAGGGCGGGCCGGGGAACGGCCTCGGCCGCGGGCAGCGGGGCGTCCAGGCGCAGGGTCGGTGTCCCCGGCGCCTGCCAGCCGGAACTCAGCAGCAGCGCCGGAGCGGCGTCCGCCATGATGCCGAGGTTGCGCGCCTCGGGCTGGCCGAGGTCGACGGGCAGGTACGCGGCGCCGGCCTTGAGCACGGCGCACAGCGCGACGATCAGGTCCACGGAGCGCGGCAGCGCCACCGCGACCAGGCTCTCGGGGCCGATGCCGCGGCCGGTCAGCACGGACGCCAGGCGGCCGGCGCGTTCGTCCAGCTCGCGGTAGCTCAGGTGCTGCCCCTCGAAGACGACGGCGGTGGCCTCGGGGGTACGGGCGACCTGGGCCTCGATCAGATCGGGCAGGGCTGCGGCGGGGAAGTCGGCGGCGGTGTCGTTCCAGTCCGCGAGGACGCGGCCCCGCTCCTGGTCGGTGAGGGCGTCGAGGGCGCTGACCGGGGCGTCGGGGTCGGCCGTCCACCGCTCCAGCAGTCGCACCAGCCGGGCGCCGAGCTCCGCCGTCCGCTCCCGGTCGAGCAGTTCGGGGTGGTGGCTGAGCCTGAGCCCGAGGGCGGCGCCCGGCTCGACCACCAGGGTGAGCGGGAAGTGCGTGGTGTCCCGGAACCGGATCCGCACGTCCAGATCGACGCCCGGCAGGTCGAGCGCGTAGTCGCTCATCGGGAAGTTCTCGAAGACCAGGTTCGTGTCGAAGAGGGCGGCCGGGGAGCCTGCCAGGCGCTGGAGTTCGGTCAGTCCGAGGTGGTCGTGGTCGACCAGGTCGGCGCGCTGGCGCTGCAGCGCCTGGCACGTCTCGCGCAGCGGGGCGGCGCCGTCGATCCGGGCGCGGACCGGCACGGTGTTGATGAGCATGCCGATCATCTGGTCAACCCCGGCCAGTTCCGCGGGCCGGCCGCTGACCGTGCAGCCGAACACGACGTCGTCGTGGCCGGTGCTGCGCGCGAGCAGGACGGCCCAGGCGCCCTGGATCACGCTGGTGAGCAGCAGGCCGCAGTCCCGGGCCCGGGCGGTCAGGGCCGCCGTCTGCCGCTCGCCCAGGTGCAGGACCACGTCCTCGGGGGTGGCCCCGGGCGACACCTGGCCGGCCGGAGCGAGCCGGGTGGGCTGGTCGAGACCGGCCAGTGCGGTGCGCCAGGCCCGCTCGGCCGCCGGGCGGTCGCGCTGCGCCAGGTGGTTCAGGTAGGTGCGGTACGGCCGTACCGGCGGCAGCTCACCGGTCCCGTAGAGGGTGAACAGTTCGCGGAAGAGCAACCCGAACGACCAGCCGTCCAGGAGCAGGTGGTGGGCCGTCACCAGGAGCCGGTGCCGTGCGGCGCCGAGCCTGACGAGGGTGAAGCGCAGCAGCGGCGGGCGGCGGCTGTCCACGCCCAGTGCCCAGTCCTGCTCGGTCAGTTCGGCGGTGCGGGCTTCGGCGGCCGGCGCGTCGAGGCCGCCGAGGTCGTGCTCCTGCCAGGCCAGCGGCATGTCCCGGCGGACCACCTGGACGGGGTCGCCGTTCCTGCGGTTCGTGAAGGCGACCCGGAGGTTGGCGTGGCGGCGCAGCAGGGCGTCGGCGGCCTCCTTGAGCCGGGCCCGGTCGAGCGCGCCGTCCAGGTCGACCGTGAACTGCGCGATGTAGAGGTGCTTCGACTCCGGGTCGTATCCGGAGTGGAAGAGCATGCCCTCCTGCAGCGGGGAGAGCGGCAGGACGTCCTCGATCGCCGGCTGGCTGGTGTTCATGGGCTGGGTTCGCTTTCTGGAGTGCGTCAGAGGACGTCGAGGGCGGCTGCGAGTTCGTCCAGCTCGTCCTGGTCGATCGAGGAGAGCGTGAGATCGGCGGCGACCGCGGCGCCGGTGTCCGGACGGTCGGCGTGGGCGACGAGGGCGGTGAGCATCCGGAACCAGGATTCGGCGAGGGCGCGCACCTGCGGCTCGTCGAGCACGCCCGGCGCCCAGGCCCAGGCGGCGTGCAGGACGGGCCCGTCGGCCGAGTCGAGGACGAACGCGTTGACCTCGACGGCGTGCGCCATGGGCATGCCGGGGCCGGGGGCGTCCAGCCGGGCACCGTACTCAGGCAGCAGCTGCCAGTCGGCGCCGCCTGCCCCGCCGAAGCGGCCGAGGTAGTTGAAGCCGAGCTGCGCCGGGTCCGTGGCGGCCAGCACCTGGCGGGCGTGCGGGTCGAGATGGCGCAGCAGGCCGTAGCCGAGCCCCTTGCGGGGGATCGCGCGCAGCTGTTCCTTCACCCGCCGCAGGGCGAGGGCGACGGTGGGGCCGCCGTGCTCCGCGTCGGATGCGTCCAGCCCGTCCAGCGCGAAGCGGGTGGGGAAGAGGGTGGTGAACCAGCCGACCGTGCGGGAGAGATCGGCCTCGACGGAGATCTCCTCGCGGCCGTGCCCCTCCAGGTCCACCAGGAGGCTCGCCCCGCAGACCGGCCAGCGGGCCAGGGCGAGTGCGAGGCCGGTCAGCAGCAGCTCGTTGGTGTCCGCGCCCAGCCGGTCGGCCACCGACGTCAGCAGCGGCCCGACCGTGGCGGCGGGAAGGCTCAGGGCGAGGTGTGCGGCCAGGTCCTCGTGGTCGCGGGCCGGGTCGAGCGGACGGCGGCCGACGGGGTCGGATCCCGGCCGCAGCACGTCGCTCCAGTACGGGAGTTCGGCGGCGCTCCGGTCGCCGGCGGCTTCCGCCGCGAGCAGTTCGGACCAGCGGCGGAAGGAGGTGGGCACGGGATCGAGGCGCGGGGCGCGGCCGGCCGTGACCGCCGCCCACGCCTGCGCCAGGTCGCCGGTCAGCACCCGCCAGGAGATTCCGTCCACGACCAGGTGGTTGACGACGAGGGCGAGGCGGCCGGGCCGGTGCGGGCCCGCGTCGAACCAGACGGCCTGGACGAGCACGCCGTCCGCGGTCGACAGGCGGTCCCGGGCCGCGTGCACCTCCCGTTCGACTTCCCCGGCGGTTCCCGCGCCGTCCGTTCGGACCCGGACGAGACAGTCCTCGGCCCTGACCGTGCCGGCCGCCCGGGTGTGCGGCACTCCGTCGACGGTGTGCAGCCGAAGCATGTCGTGCCGGTCGAGGACAGCCTGCAGCACCGTGTGCGCGGCCTCCTCGGTCAGTTCCGCCGGGGTGCGCACCACCAGGAACTGGTAGTAGCTGTCGGCCGGTCCGCCGCGCTCACGCAGCCAGTGCATGATCGGCGTCGGACGGATCGGCCCGGTGCCGTCGTCCTCGCCGGCCGGGCCGGCGGGCGCCAGCGGTCGGGCGGTGGCGGCCAGGGCCGCCACGTCCGGCTGGGTCAGCACGTCGCGGACGGTGACGGCCAGTCCGGCCCTGCGGGCGGCGCCGACGACCTGGACGGCGATGATGCTGTCGCCGCCCAGCCGGACGAAGCCGTCCTGCGGTCGGACCTGCGGCACCGCGAACAGGTCCGCCAGCACGCCGCACAGGATCTGCTCCGGCGTTGTCACGTCGATCTCCATCGTTGTCTGCCTTGTTCTCGTTCTGTCGCGGGTTTCTCAGGCGGTGCGGACCGTGCCGAACAGAGCGCGCAGCCCTGCCCGGTCGACCTTTCCGTTCGCGGTCACCGGCAGTTCCTCCAGCGCGTGGAAGTGCTTGGGCACCATGTACGCGGGCAGGTGCGCGGCGCAGTGCGCGGCCAGCTGTTCGGGCTGCGTGCCGTCGGTCGCCGTTCGGGTGTAGGCGGCGGCGAGCCGGCGGGAGCCGGCGACCTCCACGGCCACCACCACGGCCCGGCGCACGCCCGGCAGCGCGTTGAGGACCGCTTCGACCTCACCGGGCTCGACGCGGTAGCCGTTCACCTTGAGCTGGTCGTCGGCCCGTGCCACGAAGTGGAAGTCGGTGCCGTCGAAGCGGACCAGGTCACCGGTGGCGTAGCAGCGGCGCGGCGCGCCGTCGTCGTGCGGCAGGGTGCGGAACCTGGCGTCGGTGAGCTCCTGGTCGCCGAGGTAGCCGATGCCGACGCTGCCGCCGGCGACCATCAGTTCGGCCTCCTCGCCCGGGGCGAAGGGCCGCAGCACGCCGTCCGTGTGGCGCAGCAGTTCCGCTCCGGCGATCGCGCGTCCGATCGGCGGATGGTCGGGCCAGTCGGCGGCCTCGTGGGGGGCCAGCCGGTACTGGGTGACGACATGGGTTTCGCTGGGCCCGTACTCGTTGACCAGCGTGATGCCGCCCGACGCGCAGAACCCGCGGACCTCGGCGTTGACGACGAGGCGCTCGCCCGCCACGGCGATCTCCCGCAGGTCGGGCATCGCGTCCGGTTCGAACGCGGCGGCCGTGGCCAGCGCGTGCAGGCCCACCACCGGCAGGAAGAGCCGGGCCACCCGGTGCTCGCGGATCACGTCCATCAGCGTGAAGGGGTCCTGCCGCTGGTCGTCGTCCACCACGACCAGCCGGGCTCCGGCGAGCCAGGTGGCGACCAGTTCCTCGTAGCCGACGTCGAAGCCGATGGACGCCACCTGCAGGGTGTGCGGCGGGCGGTCGTGCGACCAGTGCCGGACGTGCCAGTCGCCGAGGGCGGCCAGGACTCCCGGCGGCACGGCCACCGACTTGGGCTCGCCGGTGGACCCCGAGGTGGGAATGACGTAGCCGACCGGGCCTTCCCTGGGCACCTCCAGTGGGTTGCCGCGCACCTCGTCGACGGTGAGCTCGGTGCCCCCCGGGCCGGTCGGCCCGGCCCCGTCGGCGTGCAGCACGAGGTCGCTGAACCGGGTGATCTTCGCGGCCCGGGGCGCGGGCATGCCGGGGTCGACGCAGACCACGCCGGCGCCGGCCCGCCAGGCGCCGAGCACGGCGGCGCAGCGTGTCCAGGACCGGTGGCCGTGGACGGCGACCAGGCTGCCCGGTCCCAGGCCGCGTGCGGCGAAGCCACCGGCGATCTCGCCGGACAGCCGGTCGAGTTCGGCGTAACTGTGCTCGACGCCGCGGTCGACGACCGCCACCGAGGAGTGGTGGCGGCGTACGGCGTCGAGCAGGGAGTGGATGAGCGACCACCGTGAACCGCTCGCTTCGGTGTACATGGGAGTCCCTTTTCTCGGGTCGTGTCCGCCGCGGGTGTCAGGCACCCGGCGTCGAGGTGCGCTCGGCGATCAGGGCGGCCAGCCGGTCCAGCCCGGTGTCGATCTGGTCAGGGGTCAAGGAGCTGCAGGAGAGGCGGAGTTGGTGGCACGTGCGGTCGTCGTCGCTGAAGTGGCGCATCGGGGTGAAGAGCACGCCGTGCCGTACGGCGGCGTGTTCGACCAGTTCGTCGGTGACGGCGAACGGCACGGTGAGCACCACGAAGAAGCCGCCGGCGGGGGTGTTCCAGTGCACCCCGGGCAGTTCGGCGAAGCGCCGGTGCAGGCCCTGGACGAGACGTTTGAGGTTGCGCCGGTAGATGCCGATCTGGCGCCGGTTGGCGCGGAGCAGGCTGCCGCCGTGTTCCAGCAGCATGCCTCCCACCAGGGCCTGGCTCACCGGCGAGGTGTTGACGGTGACCATGCTCTTGGCCCGCGACAGCTCGTCGGCGAACAGGGTCTCCTCCGGGCCCGCGACGCGCTGGTCCGCCACGGCGAATCCCACCCGGGCGCCGGGGAAGCAGGTCTTCGCCAGCGACCCGAGGTAGACCACGCGCTGCCCGGTGTCGAGTGCCTTCAGGGTCGGGGGCCTGCCGCTCCCGGCGGCCCGGAAGTAGCCGTAGGGGTTGTCCTCCAGGAGGAGGATGTCCTCCTCGGCGGCGATCTCCAGCAGCCGGTGGCGGGTCCGCACGTCCATCGAGTGGCCGCTGGGGTTGGAGAAGTCGGGCACCAGGTACAGCGCCCGGGGCCGCTCCCCCGCCGCGCGGACCTCCCGGATCCGCTCCAGGACGTCCTCGGGGCGCACGCCCCGAGGGCCTTCGTGGACCGGCCGCACGGGCAGGTCCACCAGCCGGGCGGCGCCGGTCAGGCCGACGTAGGTGGGGTCCACCGCGAGCACGACGTCACGCTCGCCCGCCCGCAGGGCGCGCAGCACCAGCCACAGTGCCTCCTGGGCGCCCACGGTGACCACGACGGCCTCCGGGTCCACGGTGATGCCCTCGTCCTGTTCGAGCTGCCGGGCGATCAGCTCGTGGACGATTCCCTTGGTGCGGCCGTACTGGAACAGCTCCCGCCGCACCCGGGCCTCGTCGTAGCCCTTGTGCTCGGCCAGGTAGCGGCGGTAGGTGTCGAGGTAGCGGTGCAGATCGGCCGGGTCGAAGAGGTCCTCGGTGGGCCGGCCCGGGGCGAAGGAGACCGCCTCTGGGAAGCGGCCCGCCACCTCGTTGAGGAAGTTCATCGACAGCAGGGCGGGGTCGGCGAGCGAGGCGTGCAGATCCGCGCGGTCCAGTACCACGGGTGCGGTCATCGGGCCGCCCCCAGGACCGAGAGCCACGGTGCGTCGGCCGGGCCGGAACAGCCGGACAGTTCCAGGGCGGAGCGCAGCTCGGTCCGCAGCAGGCGCAGGACCCGGCTCACCCCCGGCCCGCCGTCGGCGGCCAGGCCCCACAGGACGGGTCGGCCCAGCAGGACGCCGCTCGCGCCGAGTGCCAGGACCTTGAGGACGTCGGTGCCGCTGCGGATCCCGCTGTCCACCAGCACCCGGCAGCGGGCGGGTACGGCTTCGCGCACGGCGCGCAGCATGTCCACGCTGGCCACCGCGCCGTCCAGCTGGCGGCCGCCGTGGTTGGAGACCACGATGGCGTCCGCGCCGAGGGAGGCGGCGGTGGCGGCGTCGCCCGGATCGAGGATCCCCTTGACGATCAGGGGCAGCCGCGTCTCGCCGCGGAGCCGGGCGAGGTCGTCCCAGCTCAGGGAACGGGCGAAGGTCTCGGCCGTGTGTTCCGCCACGGCCGAGACACCGGTCTGCCGGTCCCCGGCCCGGCGGTTGCCGGCCGGGTCGAGGTGGACGGCCGTCACGTCGGAGGGCAGCGCGAAGCCGTTGCGGAGGTCGCGCAGTCGGCGGCCCATCGAGGGCACGTCCACCGTGACCATCAGCGCCGCGCAGCCGGCTTCCTCGGCGCGCCGGACCAGGTCGGCCGTGGCCGCCGGGTCCTGCTGGCAGTAGAGCTGGAACCAGGTGGTGCCGCCCAGCGCGGTGACGGCCTCGACCGGTTGGCTGCTGAGCGTGCTCACGGTGAACGGCACGCCCTCGGCCGCGGCCGCGCGGGCGGTGGCGAGTTCGCCCTCGGGGTGGACCAGCCGCTGGTACGCCATCGGTGCGACGGCGACCGGCAGGGCCGCCCGGGCGCCGAGGAGTTCGGTTGCGGTCTCGCACGCCGTCCCGCCGACGAGGACCCGGGGCACGATCCCGATCCGGTCCAGTGCGGCGCGGTTGGCGGCCAGGGTCAGTTCCTCGCCGCTACCGCCCTCGATGAAGTCCCAGACCTCCCGGGGCAGTGTCCGGCGCGCGAGCTCGGCGAACTCCTCCAGCCGTACGGGGTCGTGGCCCGTGCCCTGATCGCTCACCGCGGCACCGCCCCGGCGTCCAGGCGCTCCGCCTCGACGGCTTCGTACAGCGCCTTGATGTTGCCGTTGCCGAAGGTGCGGGCGCCGAAGCGCTCGATCACCTCGTGGAACAGCGTGCGCCGCGGATGGGTGGAGCGGGTGAAGATCTGGAACAGCTGGCCGTCGTGGTCCTCGTCGACCAGGACGTTGATCTCGTGCAGCTCGGACGTGCTGTGCCGGGCCAGGTCGAGGCGGTCGGCGAGCATCGTGTAGTAGGCGTCGGGGACGCTCAGGAACTCGACGCCGCGGTCGCGCAGCGTGCCGACGGCCCGGACGATGTCCCGGGAGGCGAAGGCCACGTGCTGGACGCCGCAGCCGCCGTGTTCGGCCAGGAAGCGGTCGATCTGGCCGGGCTCGGCGCTCGTGTCGGGCTCTATCAGGGTCAGGGTGACCTCGCCGGTGCGGCTCTGCACCACCTTGGAGTCCATGGCCTGGGCACCGACCCTGATCAGCTCCTGGAAGACCATGCGGAAGCCGAGCACCCGCGTGTAGAAGTCCACCGTGCGCTCCAGCTCCCCGGGCAGCAGGCAGACGGCGAAGTGGTCGAGTTCCTCCAGGAGTTCGTCATCACGCTCCGGCACGGCGTCCGGCAGCGCGGTGAAGCCCGGCGGGAGTCCGGTGGGCCCGGGTTCGACGAGCGTGTGCACCACGTCGCCGAAGCCGGCCAGCACCGCCGTGGTCCGGCCGTCGGGGTGGCGGCGCGGCACGGCGAGCGGCACCGCCCCGCGGGAGACCGCCTCGTCGAAGACGGCGGGTACGTCGGTCACGGTCAGCGCGATGTCGGCCACGCCGTCGCCGTGGGCCAGCACGTAGTCGGCGCCCGGGTGGTGCGGCGAGCGGGCCTGGGTGAGCACGAGGACGATGCGGCCCTGGCGCAGCGCGAGGGACTGCGCCTGCGCGGAGGCGGCGCGGGCCACCGGGCGGAAGCCGTAGCGGTCGGTCAGCTCGGCCGCGGCCGAGTCGACGTCGGCGACGTAGAACTCGACGTGGCTGATGCCGAATGCGGGAGAGAAAGTCATGGTTGAGCCGTTCGTCAGAGGGCGGCGGTGGCGGGAGACGTGAGCGAGGCGATCCGGGTCGGGAGGTCGCGCCAGACCTCGGGCGTGTAGAAGTGGCCTCCCGGCAGGACGTCGTGGCGGAACGCGCCGTCGGTCAGGCCCGCCCAGCGGGAGCCGACATCCGCCCCGATCACCGGATCCCGGTCGCCGGAGAACACCTGGAGCGGCACGTCGACCCGGGTCCCCGGGGTGTAGTGGAAGGTGTCCCGGGCGCGCAGGTCGGCGCGCATCAACTCCACTGCCATCTCGGTGAGTTCGGGTTCGTCGAGAACGTGATCGGGCAGCAGGCCGTGGGTTCGCATCCAGTCGAGGAGTTCGTCGTCGCGCTGTCCCTGGGCCAGGAACCGGTCCCGGTCGGTCACCCCCCGGTCCGGGGCGTTGCAGGCGGAGACGACCAGTGCCTGTGGCGCGGGGGCGCCCGCCGCCGCGAGCCGGGCGGTGACGTCGAAGGCCATCCAGCCGCCCATGCTGTGGCCGAACAGGACGTACGGCCCCTGCGCCGCGACCGAGGCGACGCCCTGCGCGGTGTCCGCCGCGAGCTCGCTCCACGTCTGCGCGCACTCCTCGGCGAAGCGGCCTTCGCGCCCCGGATAGCAGATCGCCACCAGGTCGACGTCGTCCGGCAGCACCGGGATCCAGGAGTGGTAGGTCGCGGTGCCGCCGCCGCAGAAGCCGAGGCACACCAGGGTGCGGGCCGGGTCCAGGCTGCTCTTCAGCCGCACCACGGTGGTGTCCGGGGCGCTCACGAGGCCGCTTCCGCACGGACCGACTCCGCGTGGCGGGCCAGGTCCCTCAGCCGGGGGAACCGGTAGACGTCCTTGGTCCGCAGCACGATCCCGGCGTCCCGCTTGAGGCGGGAGACCACCCGCAGCGCCACCAGCGAGTGGCCGCCGAGGGCGAAGAAGTTCTCGTCCGCGTGGACGGTGTCACGGCCGAGCACATCGGCCCAGACTCCGGCGATCAGCTGTTCGAGCTCGGTCTCGGGGGACCGTCCGGCGGTGTCCGGCACCGAGGTGACGGCGGGCAGCGCGGCGGTGTCCACCTTGCCGTTGGGGGTCAGGGGCAGCGCGTCCATCCGTACGAGGGCGGACGGTACGAGGTGTCCGGGCAGCCCGGCGGCACAGTGGGCGCGCAGTTCGTCGCCGCTCACCGTCCCTTCCGGCGCCAGGACGTAGTAGGCCGCGAGGAAGGCGTCCCCGTCCGGGCCCGAGCGCGGCGCGGCGACGGCGGCGGTGACCTGGGGGTGAACGCGCAGCCGGTCCTCCAGCTCGCCGGGCTCCACCCGGAAGCCGCGGATCTTGATCTGGCGGTCGGTGCGGCCGAGGAACTCCAGCGTGCCGTCCGGCCGGCGCCGGACCTCGTCCCCGGTGCGGTACATCCGGGTGCCGTCGGCGGCGAAGGGATCCGCGACGAACCGCTCGGCGGTCAGTCCCGGCCGCCCGACGTACCCGACGGCCACGGCCGGACCCGCCAGGTACAGCTCTCCCCTGGTGGCGGGCCTCAGCGCCTCGTCGAGCACATGGGCGCGCACATGGGCCAGGCCGTCGCCGAGGCGCGGTGCGTCGCCGGTGATCCGGGTCGCGGTGGCGTCGACGGTGCATTCGGTCGGACCGTAGAGGTTCCACGCCTCCAGCAGTTCCGCCCGGGCCAGCGACCGCCACAGCCGCTCGGGCACCGGCTCGCCGCCGAGCAGCAGCCGCAGGGCCCGACCGGGCCGCAGCCGCGGACCGACCAGCTGCCAGTGGGACGGGGTGAAGTCGAGGTCCGTCACGGCGTGCTCGTCGAGCAGCGCGTCCAGCCGGCCGGGGTCGGTGCGGTCCTCGTCGGTCAGGACGACCAGGGTGTCGCCCCGGCAGACCCGGACCCACTGCTGCACGGACGCGTCGAAGGACAGGCTGGCGTTCCATCCGACCACCCGGTGCCCGGCCGGGTAGACGCCGCGCTCCTCCAGGCCCGCCACCAGTGCGGCGACGCTCCCGTGCGCGACCTCCACCCCCTTGGGGCGTCCGGTCGACCCCGAGGTGTAGATGACGTACGCCGGGGCGCGCGAGTCGCCCACGCCGTCGTGCGGTTCCTCGCCGGGCCGGTCCGGCTGGTGGGAGCTCAGCACCGGTAGTCCGTCCGCCCACGAGGGCCGGCCCGTGTCCGAGACCACCGCGCGCAGTCCCGCGTCGGCGGCGACGAAGGCGAGCCGATCGTCGGGGTACGCCGGATCGAGCGGCACGTAGGCGGCGCCCGCCCGCCAGACGGCCAGCGGGGCCACGACCCAGTCCGCTCCCCTGGGCACGCTCACCCCCACCCGGTCGCCACGGCCGATGCCGAGCGCGCGCAGCGCCCCGGCCAGCCGGGCCGTGCGCTCGCCCAGTTCGGCGAAGGTGAGGGTCCCGTCGGCGCCGTGCACCGCGGCCCGGTCCGGGAACGACCGGACGCTCTGCAGGAATCGGCCCACCAGGGCCTGCGGGTCAACCACGGGACACCGCCGTGGCGGCAGTCGCGCTCGGGGCGACGGTCGGTGCGCAGTCGTACACCGAGATCGGCTCGCCCATGGCGACCACGATCCGGCGCTCACCCCGGAAGGGGTCGCGGGCGTGCGCGGTCAGGATGTTGTCGACCAGCAGGAGGTCGCCCGGCTGCCAGGCGCGGCGCACGGTGGCGTTCTCGTACGCGGTGTTGACGGTCTCCAGGTCCGCCGCGGTCAGCGGGATGCCGTCACCGAGCCCGGTGTTGAACGGCAGCCCGTCCGGCCCGAGTTCGTCCAGCAGGACGTCGCGGATCTCGCCGTCCAGGGAGAACTGGCTCCAGAACGCCAGGTGGTTGAACCACACGTCCTCCCCGGTGTGCGGGTGCCGGATGATCCCGGGCCGCACCTGGCTGGTGCGCAGCCGGCCGTCCGCACCCCAGGTGCAGGAGATGTGGTTCTCGGCGCAGTACCGCTCGACCTGATCGGGGAGCTCCGTCCCGAACGCGGACTGCCAGGCGACCGAGAGGCTTTCCGAGTAGTTACGGGTCAGGATCCAGCCGGATGCGCGCATCCGCTCGACCAGCTCGGCCGGAAGGGTGCGCAGCACCTCGCGGCAGTCGGCGACCGGGGTGGCACCGCCCTCCTCGGGCGCGGTCAGGCAACCGAAGAGCAGCAGCCCCGGAAAGGTCAGGGTGTAGCTGTTCTCGTTGTGCGGCCTGATCGCCTGCCCGGCGGGCAGGTCCGTGGAGGAGAAGACCCCGCCGCCGAAGTCGCTGCGCGGAGTGGCCTTCTCCCGGTACGGGGTCGCCCGCGGGATCAGCTCGTCGCGGACCAGGGCGAAGTCCTCCACGCTGTGCACCGGCAGTCCGCGCAGGTACACCGCCCCGTACCGGTGCAGTCCGGCCCGGAGCTCGCCGTGGTGGTCCGCGAGCCAGGCGCGGGCTTCGGCCGCGTCGGCCAGCTCGGGTGCCTGGACGGTGGCGGGGGCACCCGGCTCCGTGTGCCAGTCGAGGGCGCCGCCGCCCACCGGTGAGCCGTTCGTCGGTGCGTCGGTCACTGCGCACCGCCCGGGGCCGGTGCGGCGTGACGCAGCTCCAGGGTGCAGCACTTGACGCTGCCGCCGCCCTTGAACAGCTCGGAGAGGTCGACGCCGATCGGCTCGAAGCCGCGCTCGGCCAACCGGTCCGCGAGGTCGCGCGCGGTCTGGGACAGCAGCACGTGGCGCCCGTCGGAGACCGCGTTCAGCCCGAACGCCTCGGCGTCGGCCTCGGTGGCGATGAGCGCGTCGGGGTACAGCTCGCGCAGGGTCGCGCGGGACTCCGCCGAGAAGGCTCCCGGGAAGTACATGATCTCGTCGTCGTCGAGCACGGCGAGCGCGGTGTCCAGGTGGTAGAAGCGCGGGTCCACCAGGGTGAGGCTCACGACCGGGGCGCCGAGCACGTGCTCGGCCTCGGCGTGCGCGGCCCGGTGGGTACGGAAACCGGTGCCGGCCAGGATGCGGTCGCCGGCGACCAGGTAGTCGCCCTCGCCCTCGTTGACGTGGCGGGCGGCGTGCACCTCGGTGTAGCCGTTGCGCTCGAACCACGCCTGGTAGGCGGGCGCCTCTGCGGCTCGTTCGGCGTGCCGGAAGTTGGCTACCAGAACGCGGCCGTTCAGCACCGTGGCACCGTTGGCGGCGTAGACCATGTCGGGCAGACCGGGTACGGGCTCCACCAGTTCGACGGTGTGACCGAGCTCCTGGAAGAGGGCGTACAGCCGCTCCCACTGCAGGACGGCCAGCGCCGTGTCGGTCGGCTTGGCCGGATCCATCCACGGGTTGATGCGGTAGTCGACGGTGAAGTGGGAGGGGCGGCACATCAGGTAGTGCCGGCGACGGGCCGTGCGCTGGATCGGCATCGGATCACGCCTCCTTGAGGGCGGCGATCAGGCTCGCCGGGCGCAGGTCGGTCCAGGTGTTCTCGATGTGGTCCAGGCAGTCCTGCCGTCCGGCCGGGCCGTGGGTGACCGTCCAGCCCGCGGGGACCGCGAGCGAGGCGGGCCACAGGGAGTGCTGGTTCTCCTCGTTGACCAGGACGAGGTAGGTGGCTTCCTCGTCCTCGAAGGGGTTCGTCACGGATGCTCCTGTCGCGTCGTGTTGCGGATGACGTCTTGTCGAAGGGATGGTTCGCCGGCGATGCGCCAGCCGCTGAGCGGAGGGGAGGTCGCGAGCGCTCGCCGGCAGATGGCCAGCGCGGCGGCTCTGGCGGTCAGTTCGGGTGTCGCCACGGCGAACATCCCGAGGCGGATGCCGCGCGGGTTGACCTGCACACTGACGTGCTCCAGGCGCTCCCCGGGGGCTGCCGCGGCCCAGAGCAGGTCGACGATGCGGCGGCGGTCCGGCAGGCGGACCGCGACCGGGTCGGCAGGGGTGAGGGCGATGAGGGTCAGCTCCACGCCGGGCTGCGTCAGTCCCAGATGAGGCCGTGGGCGGCCACGGCCGGTGCTGCGGCGTGAAGCGCCCCCGTGGCGCGCACCTGCGGGTGCTCATCCCCACCGGACTGCCCACCGGACTGCCAGCCGGCGGCGGTCGCCAGGACGATGGCAGCGGCGCAGGCCGCACGGACGACGTGGATGCGAGAAGTCATGGCGGTGCCCTCGTCAGAAGTGGGAGAGAGGTGGCCGGGTGAGCACCCGGCGGGCGTCCGGCGCCTGCCGGAGCGACGTGTCCATCCTCGCCGGCCGGCTTCCTCCGGGGAACAGGTTCAGGACCGGCAAAAACGTCCAGGCCGCTTTGTGACACCCGCTCACCTGCGTAGAGCCGGGCATGTATCTCTCGTAGATGGCCGGCGTGCAGGCTGCTCGCAGAACCACGGGGTGACCGCAGGAGGGAAGGCGATGTCCGTGACGCTCTGCCTGGAGACGCTGGATCAGACAGTCTACGAAGAGATGCTCAGCCACACGGCGCTGGGCGTGGACGAGCTCGCGGCCAAGCTGGACGTCGAGCCCGACCGCATCCGCGACTGCCTTGACAGGCTGTTCGCGCTGCAGTTGGTCCAGGCGTCCTTCGAGGCACCCAGCAGGTTCACCGTCGTGGACCCGGTCCTCGGGATGAAGCGGCTACTGGAGCAGCAGCACGAGGAACTGGTCCGCAGCCACCGCCAGGCGGCGGGCAGCCAGCAGGCCCTGATCAGGATCCTGGCCGGCGCGGGCGGCGGCGCCCAGCAGGCGGACGGTGTCGAGCGACTGGCCGGACTCGACTCGGTGCAGGGGCGATTGGAGCGTCTGGCCCTGGAGGCTGGGGACGAGATCCTGACCTTCATGCCCGGCGGGCCCCAGTCCCCCGCCTCGCTGGAGGCCGCCGTGCGCAACGACGCCCTCGTCCTGCAGCGCGGCGTGGCGATCCGCACCATCGGCCTGGACTCCGTCCGCGGCGACGCCGCTACCCTGCGTTACACCCGCGCGCTGGTCGGGCAGGGCGGTGAGTTCCGTACGGCCGCCGCGCTGCCGACCCGCATGGTGGTGGTCGACCGGACGTACGCCCTGGTGCCGATCGACCCCGCGGACAGCCGCAAGGGCGCACTCTTCCTCTCCGCGCCGGGCATGATCGCCCCGCTGCTCGCCCTGTTCGAGCGGGAGTGGGGAGCGGCCGTACCGCTCGGCAGCGACCCCTCCGACGCCTCGTACGTGCCGAGTGAGCAGGAACGTTCCCTCCTCGCCCTGCTGGCGCAGGGCCACACCGACGAGTCCGCCGCGGGCCAACTGCACATCTCGGCCCGCACCGCCCGGCGGATCATGGCGGCGCTCATCGAGCGGCTCGGCGCCCGCAGCCGCTTCGAGGCGGGCCTGCGCGCGGCCCGGCTCGGCTGGGTGTGACCCCGCCCGACAGTGAATGTCATGATCTTGCCCCTTAGGATGACGTTCCGTACACCGGCGTGGACACCAGACGCCGATGAGAGCCGCGCGGCCCCGGGGGGACTGTGGAATTCTTCGTGCTCGGATCCGTGGGCATCCGCATCGGCGGGTCCGTCATGTCCGGTGGTCCGCCGCAGCAGCAGGCGACCCTGGCCGCACTGGCTCTCCGCTCGGGCCATGTGGTTCCCCTGCACGAGCTGATCACCGCCGTGTGGGGCGAGGCGGCGCCGGATTCCGCGGTGATGATCCTGCGGACGTACGTGTGGCGGTTGCGCAAGCTCCTGGAGGCCGGTGGCCGCGACCCGCAGGTGCTGGCGTCCGCGAACGACGGGTACCGGCTCTTGGTGCCGCCGACGTCGGTCGACGCGCTCCGGGCCGAACAGCTGGCCGCCGACGCGGCGCGCGCTCGCGAGGCGGGCCGCTACGACGCGGCCGCCGAGTCGCTGGCCGAGGCCGTTTCGCTGTGGCGGGGCGAGCCGCTGGCGGGGGTGCCGGGGCCGTTCGCGCAGAACCAGCGCTCCCGCCTGTCCGAGCTGCGCCTCCACCTGCTGGAAGAGCGCTTCGACGTCGACGTCGCGCTGGGGCGGCACGCCCAGGTGGTCCCCGAACTGACCGGCTTCATCCGCGAGGAGCCGCTGCGCGAGCGGCCGTACGGGCTCCTGATGCGCGCGCTGTACGCCGCCGGGCGCCAGGGCGACGCTCTGGCGGTGTTCGGCAGGGCGCGCGAGGTGCTGGCCGACGAACTCGGCCTGGACCCGGGCCCCGAACTCCGCGCGCTGCACGGCCGGATCCTGGCCTGCGACCCCGAACTGGTCGCGACGGTACGGGCACCCGCCGCCACCGGGGCCGCGCCGGCGCGGGCGGAGGCCGGCGAAGCCGGCGAGCAGGGACCGGCCCCCTTCGTCCGGCCGGCCCAACTCCCCGCCGGAATCGCCGACTTCACCGGCCGGACCGCCGAGCTCACCGCCCTGTCGGACGCCCTCGCCGACCGGGACCGTACCGCCCTGGCCGTCGCCACCGTGAGCGGGATGGGCGGTATCGGCAAGAGCGCACTGGCCCTGCGGGTGGCGCATCGGGTCAAGGAGGAGTACCCCGACGGCCAGCTCTACGCCGACCTGCGCGGCACCAGCACGGACCCGGCCGATCCGGGAACGGTCCTGGCCAGTCTCCTGTCCGCCCTGGGGGTGCCCCGGCGGGAGGTACCCGGTTCGCTGGAGGACCGGGCCCGGCTGTTCCGTACGGTCCTCGACGGACGCCGGGTGCTCCTGCTGCTCGACGATGCGCGCGACACCGCCCAGGTCAAGCCCCTGCTTCCGGGGTCCGCCCACTGCGCGGTGGTGGTGACCAGCCGGGCTCGCCTGGCCGGCCTGTTGTCGGGCAGCCACGTCCAGCTGACGGAGTTCAGCCCGGCGGAGGCCCTGGCCCTGCTGCGGCAGATCGTGGGCCCGGAGCGGGTGGACCGGGAGGAGTCCGCCGCGGCCGCGCTGGTCGGCGCGTGCGCCCACCTGCCGCTCGCGGTGCGCATCGTGGCCGCACGGCTGGCGGCCCGGCCGGGCTGGACGGTGGCGCACCTCGTGGTCCGGCTGGCCGACCAGCGTCGACGGCTGGCCGAGCTGCGGGCCGACGACCTGGCGGTCGCCGCCGTCTTCGAACTCGGCTACCGCCAGCTGACGGACGGTCAGGCGGCGGTGTTCCGTCAGCTGGCCTCCGTGGCCCGGCCGAGCATCGGCCTGGCCGCAGCGGCCGCGGCGCTGGACCTGGCGGAGGCGGACGCGGAGACGCTGCTGGAAGCGCTGGTCGACGCCGCGCTGCTCGAATCGCCGGAACCGGGCCGGTACCGGCACCACGAGCTCGGCCGGGACTTCGCGCTGAACCTGACCGGACCGGACACCACTGCCCCGGACGAAGCGGACTCCGCGGTGCAGCGCCGCCTGCTCCACCACCTGATGGGTATGGCCGCCGAGGCCTTCCAGTGGATCGTGCCCGGGGACCCGGTGCACAGCACGATCACCGCCACGGCCGCGGAGCCGGGCGACGCACGGCTCGGGGACCTGGCCGAGGCCAGGGCCTGGGTCGTCGCGGAGTTCGACTTCGCCCTCCATGCCGTCCAGCTCGTGCTCCGACGGCAGGGCGACGCCGAAACGGAACTGCTGACGGTGGCCGCCGACCTCCTGGTGGCCCTCAGCTCGTTCGGCCAGGACATCCCGTACGCACGCATAGCCGTCACCGCCGAGACGCTCGCCCGGGCCGCCACGCTGAGCGGGAACCACCGCGCGGCCGGGCGCGCCCGCTTCATCTGCGGCAACGCGGCCCTCCAGGCCACCCAGTTGACCCGGGCGCGCACCAACTCCCACCTGGCGGTGGACGCGTGCCGCCGGGCCGGCGACCGCGCCATCCTCCAGCAGGCGTACAACGACCTGGGCGTCATCGCCCAGTTCGAGCAGCGCTACGACGAAGCGGCCGAGTGTTTCGACCAGGCGCTCGCACTGGCCCGGGAGCAGGGGCACCGCTCGGGCGCACTGACCATCACACTCAACGCCGCACTGGCCAGGATCCGCGGCGGCCGCGCCGACGAGGCACTGCCCGCCTGCGAGGAGGCGCTGGAGGCCCTGCGCGCGCTGGCGGACCACCACGGTGTCGCACACGCGCTGTGCGTCCGCGGCCAGGCCCTGCACGAACTGGGCCGCCTGCACGAGGCGCTGGCCAGCTACGAGGAGTGCCTCGACCTCTGCGAGGCCGTGCGGATCCCGGGCCAGCAGGCACAGGCGCGCTACCGGTGCGCGGCCACCCTGAACGATCTCGGCCTCACCGAGCCCGCGCTCGACGCGGCGGCCAAGGCGGTCGCCCATCTTCGGACCGTACCCGACCGCGACCGCGACCAGGGCTACGCCCTGCTGATCCACGCCCGCGTCTCGCTCGACGCCGGTCACCGTGACGATGCGCTGGCACATTCCCGCGAGGCGCTGGCGGTCTTCACCCGGGCCGGACTGCCCGAGGCCGCACAGGCGCGCCTGATCGTGGACACCGCCGCCACCCCGAACCCGGCGACCTGAGCGGGAGATCGCAGCAGGCGGCCCTTTCCTGGGTCCCGTCGGCGGCCTCCGTCCCGCGGGACGGAGGCCGGGTCGTCGTTCCGGTCGGCGAGCGGTGTCGCCGGGAGGAACGGCACCGGCCCCACCGCCCGCCCGCGCCCGGGTGCCGTCAGGCCTTGGTGTTGAACTCGGTGTGCCCGATGGCCTTGCCGGGCCGGTCGGCCGCGGAAGCCGGTCGCGCGTCACCGGAGTGGGTCGCGCCGGCCACGGTTCCCGCAATGGCCAGGACGGCGGCCAGGGCGGCGGGAACGATGAAGGCCAGACGGTGCATGACCGACTTCTGGATGCGCTGCACGGGAGACCCCTGTCTGTTCGTCCAGGAGCCCGTGGACGGCACCTGGCTTGCGAGTTGTTCTGAGACCGACTGTCGCAGGGCCCCATCTACATCTCATATACGCGCCCAGCACGGTCGTCGCCGGTCTGGATGTCCCGGACCAGCTCGTCACCTGCTGCTACCTCGTCATCGCTCCGGACACCCCGGAGGTGACCGTCTGCTCGGCCGGGCCCGTGCTGGTCACCGGCCACCAACGAGCTGGAAGCCGCCGCCGATTCCCGTCTCGTCCACGTCCGTTGGCACCCTGCCGGTGTCAGTCGTCGATCGCCTGGTAGACCGTGGTCCAGAAGTCGTGGATGAGGCGCGCCGAGTCCGGGGTGGACATCCCGACCTGGGTGAGCAGGATTCCGGTGAGCCGGTTGACCGGGTCGGCGTAGGTCGAGGTGCCGGTTCCGCCGTCCCAGCCGAACTGGCCGACGGGCGCGTAGTCGCCGCGGTAGGTGCGCACGGCCATCCCGAAGCCCCAGCCTCCGTGCTGCCCCTGGCCGAACCCCACGTGGACGTTGTCGCGGGCCATGGCGGTGCGGGCGGCGTTCTGATCGGGCGTGAGGCGGTTGGTGGTCATCAGCTCGACGGCGGGACGGGACAGGATCCGTCCGCTCCCGTGCATCCCGTGGTTGAGCAGCATCCGGAAGTAGGCGTGGTAGTCGTCGACGGTGGAGACCAGCCCGCCGCCTCCGTCCTGGAAGGCCGGAGGCCGGCTGAACCGTCCGCCTGCCGCCTCGTCCCACACGATGAACTCCCCGGTCCGCGGGTCCGGGGTGTAGTTGGTCGGCAGCCGGTCGATCTTGTCGGCGGGCACGTGGAAACCGGTGTCCTTCATCCCCAGCGGGTCGAAGACGCGTTCGCGCAGGAACGTCCCGAACGGCTGGCCCGTGACCCTGGCGACGAGCACACCGAGCAGATCGTTGCTGATGTGGTACTGCCAGCGCTCTCCGGGCTGGGACATCAGCGGGAGCGTGCCGAGGCGGCGCATCCACTCGTCCGGCCCGGGCATCGGCTCCGGCAGATTGGGCGTGAGCCCCTGCTCGAAGATCGCGTTCATGATCGGAGTGCCCAGCGACGTCAGATCCATGCCGAGCCCGAACGTGGAGGTCAGCACGTCCCGTACGGTGATCGGCCGTCGTGCCGGCTCGGTGTCGTCCAGCGGGCCGTCGATCCGCTTCAGCACCCGCCGGTCGGCGAGTTCCGGCAACCACGGCTCCACCAGGTCGTCCAGCCGCAGCCTGCACTCGTCCAGCAGGACCATCGCCGCGGCCATTGTGACCGGCTTGGACGTCGAGGCCATCCGGAAGATCGTGTCCCGGCGCATCGGTGCGCCACCGTCGTGGCGCATCGTCCCGACCGCTTCGACGTGCGTCTCATCGCCCCGGCCGACCAACGCGACGACTCCGGGAATCCTCCCGGACTCCACATGCCGCTCCAGCACGTCGCGTACCTTGCGCAGCCCTGCTTCGGAGAAGCCGCTGTCGTTCCGTCCCATCGTGAATCTCCTTCATTGGCGTTTCCGACTCCGGAAACGCTACGTTGCTTTCCACTATCTTGCAACATGTACATTGCGCTAAATATGCATCTATGCAGGTGGAACCGAGGAAAGTGTTGCAACGACACTGAAAGGAACGCAACGACGACTGCCCCGATCATTGCAATGGGTGAGAAGTGAACGCTATGACGGGGAGTGGGGACCACCACGGCGCGGGGGCTGGCATGTGGTGGCCGACGGCGGCCATCCGTGCGTCGAACGCCTTCGGCACCCGTTCGCCTGATGACATGCTTTCAGATGGCATGCGCCGGACAGCGGGGGAGCGACGTGGTCCACCAAGGGAGTTCCAGCCGGCCGGATCCGGCCCGAGCGTCCGACATCGCCGAGTTCACCCCGTAACGGCATCCACCACCACTCACTGATTCGGGATCATCATGAGAAGGCTTGCGTTCCGTCTGCTGTCCGTCGCAATGGCCTTGTCCGCGTTGGCGGTTGTGCCACCCGGAACCGCCTCGGCGGACCCGGGCCCGGCCGCCGCCCCCGTACCGCTGACCGGCGCGCAGCTGGCGGCCTCGTGGGCGGGGCCGTTGAGCACCCGTGGGCGGTACGTCGTCGACGCGTCCGGCAACCGCTTCAAGCTGCGGTCGGGCAACTGGTCAGGCGCGCAGGGGACGTGGCAGGGCAGCGGCTCCACCACGGACCCGGCGAACAACCAGGCCGGCCAGGTCTCGTACAACCTGCCGCTCGGCCTCGATCGGGCTCCGCTGGCCGAGATCCTGGCCGGCTTCCACAGCCTCGGGCTCAACAGCGTCCGGCTGCCCTTCGCGGACGCGATGATCCGCGACACCACGGTCGTGCCGGACGCCGCCGTCGCCGCCAACCCGCAGCTGCGCGGCAGCACTCCGCTCCAGGTCTACGACGCCGTCGTGGCGGCCCTCACCGCCGACGGGTTCGCCGTCATCCTCAACAACCACACCACCACCTACCGGTTCTGTTGCGGCCTGGACGGCAACGAGCGCTGGAACAGCAGCCAGTCCACCGGGCAGTGGGTGGAGGACTGGCTGTTCATGGCGAACCGGTACCGGGCGAACCAGCGCGTCGTCGGCGCCGACCTGCGCAACGAGGTCCGCCGCGACGTCTGGGACGACCCCAACTGGGGCATGGGCGACGGCCACGACGAGTACGCCGCCTTCGAGGAGGCGGGCAACCGGATCCTCCAGGCCGACCCCGACCTGCTGATCATCATGGAGGGCATCAACTGGCAGGGCATCCCGCTGGCCGGCCTCCCCCACGGCCGTCCGATGCTCAAGCCGGTCGCCACGCTCTCCAACACCCTGATCGACTCCGGCAAACTGGTCTACTCGGCGCACTTCTACGCCTACACCGGCTCGGCCAACACCGGCGCGAGCAGCGGGATGGGGGCCACCGGCGACCCGCGCTACCAGGACCTGACGCCCGAACAGCTGGCCGCCGTGGTCGACGAGGAGGCGCTCTTCGTCACCCGCTCCGGGCAGCACTTCACCGCGCCCGTCTGGATCAGCGAGTTCGGCGCGGGCGGACGCGGCTCGACCGACGCCAAGGAACACGCCTGGCTCGACGACTTCACCGCGATCCTCGCCGCCCACGACACCGACTTCGCCGTCTGGCCGCTGGTCGGCTGGCACAACGGCGGCGTGCCGCAGGACAGTTGGGCACTGCTCCACTACGACCGGGCCGGCCGGCGGCTCAGCATCGAGGACCCGGGCGACTGGCGCGCCGACGCCTGGAACCGGCTGGTCACCGCCCCGTCCTACACCGGCCCGGTGCCCGAGGCTCCGCGCTGGAACCTGCTCGACCTCGACCACACCGACCAGAACGTGTCCCGGCACATGCTCGCCCTGCCCGACTGGAGCAGCGGCAACCGCAAGGGTGACTGCCCCGACGGCCAGCGCCTGATAGGCCTCGGCCGCAGCGACAGCCGCGGCCTGTGCACCGACGCCGGGCAGCCCGCCGCCGGCCCGGGCGAGTGGGTCACCGTGACCGACGAACGCTACGTCACCGACGGCGACTGGGCCTCCGGCTACAACAAGCTCCAGTGCCCGGCCGGCCACCTCGCCGTCGGCTACGGCGTCCACAACAACGCGATGGCGTCGCTGCTGTGCGCACCGGCGGCCACAGCTCTGCCGGCGACGGCACGGGTGCTCTGGTTCGAACACGGCGACAACCGGCCTCCGGCCTCCACCGGCGCCGACTCCGCGGCCAGCGACTGGGCACCGGGGTACTACAAGGGCCAGTGCGCCTCCGGCGAGTACGTCGCGGGCGTGGCCATGACCTGGCGCTGGCTGCACGGCGGCGTCCCGGACGCGCTGCTCTGCCGCCCGGTGGCCTGAGCGGCCGGCGGGAACGGACGGACGCCCGCGGTCCGAGGACCGCGGGCGTCCGAACGCTTCTGCTCCGATACCGCGTCAGCGGCGGGAGGCCCGGCGGCGGGAGACCACCAGCGCGCCAGCGCCGACCGCGAGCAGCGCGGCGCCACCGGCGGCGTAGGCGATCATCTGGCCGCTGTTGCCACCGGTGCTGGCCAGGGTCTCGGCGGGCGTCGTCGAGACCGGCTTGACCGTGGGCGTGCCGACCGGACCGGCCGAGTCCGTCGAGGCGGACGGGGCCGGCGCGGACGGGGTGGCCGCCTGGCTCGGGGTGGCCGACGGAGTCGCCGAGGTCGACGGCTTCGCGGTGGCCGTGGCCGTGGTGGTGGCCGTGGGCGACGCGGTCGGTTGCGGCGTGGCGGTGGCCGTGGCCGTGGGGCTCGGGGTCACCGAGGCCGTGGCGGTCGGCACCGGGACGGTCGGCGTGCCGGTCGGGGTCGGCGCGCAGGCGTGGCCGCCGTTCCAGGCCGAGATCAGGTTGTCCGGGAAGACCCCGTGCGGGTACTTCGGCGCCGGGTTGGCGACCCCGTCGAACTTCTTGTCGCCGTTGTACAGGTCGATCTGGCCGAAGCACTTCGGCAGGTGGGCGGTGACGTCCAGGGTCGCCTGCCGGTTCCCGTGGTTGAGCGTGGCGGTCGCCCAGCCGAGGAAGGTCTGGGTGCCCGAGGTGGCCCAGGTCGGGCCCTCGGTGCTGTAGGAGGCCAGCGAGACCTTGTAGTCGCAGCCGTCCTGCGACTCACCGGTCAGCCGGACCTCGATGACGCCGTGCGGCTCGGACATCCGGCCGCCGTTGATCCAGTTCTTGCCGCCGTCGACCGAGTACTGCACGGCGGCGTCGCCGCAGCGCACGCCCTCGGCGTGCGCGGTGCCGGCGGTCAGGAGCGGGGCGCCGACGGCTATGCCGAGGGCGGCGAGGGCCGGAAGGGTCCGGCGCGGAGAATGCACGATGTAGCTCCCTGTAGACGTGTGCACAGTGAGGTGGGGCTCACCGCTCCGCCGGTCCGGCCCGGATTCGTCTGCGCCGGGCCGGGGCTGAGCGCATGTGAGATCCGTGACGCTACCGGACCGTAGCGGAACCGCGGCGGCCGGGTCGGCAGCTGCGCGTCACGGGCCGGTCAGCGACCGTCAGGGGGTGTACGCACGGATGGCCGGGTCCTCGGCGAGTTCGGCGAGGAGGGCGTCCAGCTTGGCGCGGTCGACCGAGGGCATCACGAAGACGTGCACGTAGCTGCGGCGGGTGGACTCGTCGCCCGGCACCGTCAGGACGTCCTGGGAGGACAGCGACCACTTCGCCACCAGCTCGGGGCTGGGCTTGCGGAACCGCACGGTGACGGCGCCCGGGGTGCGCGCCGGCCAGAGCTCGACGCCGAGCTCCTGCTCCATGGCCAGCAGGCGCCGCTCCAGGTAGTCGGCGAGCTCCTGGGCGGTGCGGATCCGGTCCACCTGGTCCTGGTAGGAGTACCGGGACAGGTGGTCCCAGAGGATGAGCGGGGAGAAGCCGTTGCGGGAGCCGGCGAAGGTGGTGTCGGGCGCGCCCGTGTAGTCGGGCTGGGACGGCGGCGAGATCTGGTACTTCACCTTCGTCATGTAGATGCCGCAGGGCCACGGCGCGCCGGCCCACTTGTGGCCGCTCATGGCGATCGAGGAGACCATGTCGACGTCGCCGGACTCGGCGGTGGGCAGGGTGAGCCCGAAGTCGAACTCCGGCAGCTCGGTCTCCGGCGTCCAGCCGTACGACGGGTCCTGCGAGGCCATCCGCAGGAACGGCGCGTAGCCGGCGCCGAGGGCGCCGTCCACGTGGATCCAGAAGCCGCGGCGCAGGTCGGCCAGCGGCTCGCCGGTCTGCGGGTCCGTGCCGTACACCACCTCGCGCTGCACCAGGCCGTGCCGCTCGAAGATCGGCAGCAGGCGCTCGCAGACCTCCCGCACGTTGTCGTGGGCGCCCTTGAAGGTGCTGCCGAGGTTGAGGTTGACGAAGATCGGGTGCCCCTTGGCGGCGAAGAACTCGACCAGCGCCGCCAGCGCGTCGACGTCTATCTCGCCCGGCCCGTCCCAGGGCAGGCCCGACGGGCCCGGGCGGGACGGCACCTCGGTGGGCCACTCGCGCCGCCCCGTCACCGGGTCGACCAGCGGGCACTCGTCCGCGTACTTCTCCAGGCCGACGGCGTGGAAGGTCTCGACGCCCAGCACGCGGACGGCCTTGGCGAAGGAGTAGTGGGTGTCCTCGGAGTAGAAGGCCACCGGGTGGTGGGCGTTCGGGTTGCTCCGGTCGGGCGCGGCCTTGACGTAGCGCAGGGCGTCGAACGGGGCCGTCGGCGGCTGGATCAGCGCCTTGCCGCTCAGGTAGTCGCGGGCGTTCCAGAGCGCGTACATGTTGCCCTCGGTCGAGCCCATGGACAGCATGTAGCCCCAGTACGACTCGGGGTCGGCGGGGTCGTGCGGGCGCTTCGCGTTCCACAGGGTCGCGTAGTAGTCGAGGACGGCGCACTCGATGACCTTGGTGTTCGGCTTGTAGCCGCCGCTCTGGAACGGGTCGCCGAGGTTGTTGATGTTGTTCGGCATGAACCGGGCCAGGTCGAGCGCGGTGCCCTGCATGTCCTGGGTGGCCTGGTAGCCGACCAGGTGCTTGCGCTTGCGCGTCAGGTACTCGTCCACCGTGTCGAGCGCGCACAGCCGCTGCTCGTCGTCCAGCCCGCCCGCGGGGAGCACGAAGTCACCGCCGTCCAGCTCCGGCCCCGGGTCGGTGGCCGTCGGAGCGAAGGTGGCGGACGCGGTCGGGCTCATGGTGCGGACACTCCAGGCGGTGGGGGGCTGAGGGCGTTCGCCGCTCGCGGAAAGGATGGAACTTTCCGGCGCTTTACGGAAGCTTGCTCGAACAAAATTCGGCAGAAGCTGATCAAATCTTGCACATCAACGAAAACGGATGGGATCCTGGCAGGTATGCCGAACAATCCGCAGGCCCGGAGGGCGCCCATCGACGACGTGGACCGGGCGATCATCCGCGCGCTGGCCGACAACGCTCGCCTCCCGAACAACGCCCTGGCCGAGACGGTGGGCATCGCCCCCTCCACCTGCCTGGCCCGCGTCCGCGCACTCCAGGAGCGTGGCATCATCCGCGCCTTCCGCGCCGAGGTCGACCCCGCCGCGATCGGCCTGCCGCTCCAGGCGATGATCTCCGTCCGGCTCCGCGCCCACACCCGCGAGCAGAACGAGAGCTTCCGCGGCACCGCGCCCGACCTGCCCGGCGTCCTGGCCGTCTTCCACATGGCCGGCTCCGACGACTACCTCCTCCACGTCGGCGTCGCCGGTCCCGAGGCCCTCCGCGACTTCGTCGTCGACCACCTCACCACCCACCCCGCGGTGGCCCAGACCCGGACCAACCTGATCTTCGAGCAGATACCGGGCCGCCGGTACCTCGCACCCCCGCGCTGACCTCCCCGGGGGCCGTGCCGGATTTGTCGGTGGTGATCGCTAGGGTTTCGCCTGTTGATCACCGGATGGACGAGTCACCCGGTGGCTGGCCACGGCATGCGAGGAGAGGCTGTGCGGCGCTGGGAGTTCGTCGGTGACGGGTCCGCGAAGTTCTGGGAGGCGGAGGTCAAGGGCGCGTCGGTGCGCGTGCGCTACGGCCGCATCGGCGCCGAGGGGCGCCTGCAGCTGAAGGAGCTGGGCTCCGACGACGCGGCGCGGGCGCAGTTCGACAAGCTGGTGGCGGAGAAGGAGCGCAAGGGCTACGTCGAGGTCGCGTCAGGCGCGGTCATCGCGACGGCCCCTCAGCCGGAGCCCGAGCCCGCCGGCCTGCCGGACGAGGACACCTTCGTCCTGCCCGCCGCCTGGCGGAAGCTGGTCCGGCCGCGCCGGGGCGGCAGGGTGCGCGCCGTGACACCGCCGCGGCCGGAGGCCGGCGAGCAGGAGGAGCGGCGCATCGCGTCCGAGCGGGACTGGATCGAACAGGTGCTGACGGACCGGCACGCCGACCCGGCGCTGGTCCGGGCCGCCCGCGCCTACCTCGCCGGAGAGGCCGATCCGGTCGGTGCCGCCGTGCTGAGCGGGCTGCTGCCGACCGCGTGGTACTCCGACAAGCGTGAGGACTCGCCGTACCCCGACGCCTGGGTGACGCGGCACGGGCTCGCGTTCGCCGCCCGCGCGGTGGTGGAGCTGCTCGAGGTCGAGGTGGGCTGGCAGGAGCGCAACTCCGTCCGGACCGAGCCGCGGCTGCGGTTCCGGGGCCCGACGGAGTCGGTCCCCCGGCACATCGGCTTCCTGGCCTCGAAGCTGGTGCGGGAGCTGCTCGCCGCGGCAGACGACGCGACGTACGAGGAGGCCGTCGCCGCGCTCGCGGAGTGCCGCACCACCCCGCGCCGCCGGGTCATGGCGGCCTACCTCGTGCCGGGCACGCCGGGGTGGGCCGACGACTGCATCGACGACGAACCCGGGTACGGCGACGGCGGGGACGTGCTGCGGTCGCTGCTGATGTACGCGCTCGACGACCCGGCCCAGGTGGAGCGCCTCGGCCCGGCCCCGAGGCTTCCCTGGAACAGCTGGACGACGGAGCTCATCGCCTCCCTCGCCGACGTCCTCGGGACGGCCTGTGTGCCGTTCCTCGGCGAGGCGATCGAGCGCGTCTACGGCTCCGACGGCGTGCGGAGCATCACCTCGGCGGTGGCGCAGTTCCCGACCGACGACGCCTTCCGTCTGCTGCTCGCCCGGCTGGACGACAAGCACACCCGGCCCGCCCTCCAGGAGGCCATGCAGCGCTACCCCGTCCGGGCCACCCGGCTGCTCGCCGCCGCGGCGTCCCGGGAGGGCAAGAACGCGACGGCCGCGCGGCAGCTCCTCACCACCCACGTCCTGATGAACCGGGCCATCCTGCCCGAACTGCTGGCCCAAGTCGACGAATCCACGGCCGAGTTGGTCCGCTCGCTGGACGGTGTCCGGGAGCGCGTCGCCGACGCCGCGCCGGAGGCGCTGCCGCCGGTGCTGGTCTCGCCGCCGTGGACGCGCAAGCGCACGGCCCGCAAGCCGCGCGTACTCGACCTCCCGCGGCCGGAGGACGAGCCGCAGCTGATGTGGCGTTCCGGCGAGCGCGAGCGCTGGGCGGCCCGGGAGGACGACTACACGGGGTGGCCGTTCTCGGAGCCGATGGACTGGGAGGCGGAGGCGGCCCGAGTCCTGGGCAACGAGTACGGCGGCCTCTGGTACGCGGCCCGGCTGGTGATGCAGGGCCCCGAGGAGCTGCTCACCCCCTTCGTCCAGGCCTGGCGGCCCACCGACGTGTACTGCGGTCGCGAGATCCTGAGCCCCGTCGTCGCCAAGTACGGCCTGGCCGCGCTGCCGGCGGTGGTGTCGGTCGCGCAGGCCAAGCCGGGCGCCCACGCGGAGCTGTTGATGCCGTACCTCGACGTCCCGGTGGCGCGGATCATGGCCGACGGCATGGCCCGGCTCAAGTCGCTGCAGACGACCGCCCGTTCGTGGTTCGCCCGGCACGGCATACCGGCCGGTCTGCTGCTCGTCCCCGACGCGGTCGGCCCGGTCGGCCGGGACCGCAACGCCGCCGAGCAGGCGCTGCGCCTGGTCGCTTCCGCCGAGGGCGCGGAGGCGCTGCTGGCCGCCGTGACCGACCGCTACGGCAAGGAAGCAGCGGAGATCGTCGCGGACGCACTGGCCGCCGATCCGCTGGAGAACGCCCTGCCCGCCAGGATGCCCGTGCTGCCCGCCTGGGTGCAGCCCGCCGTGCTGCCGCAGCTGCTGCTGACCGAGGGCGGGGCGCTGCCGGAGGAGTCGGCCCGGCACGTGCTGATGATGCTCGCCCTGTCGAAGCCCGGCGATCCGTACCCCGGGCTCGCCGCCGCCGTCGACGTCTGCCGCGCCGACTCACTGGCCGCCTTCGCCTGGGCGCTGTTCGAGGAGTGGCGGCAGGCCGCCATGCCCGCCAAGGAGAGCTGGACGCTGTCCGCGCTCGGCTTCCTCGGGGACGACGAGACGGTCCGCCGGCTCACCCCGATCCTGCGCGACTGGCCCGGGCAGGGCGCGCACCACCGCGCCGTCGAGGGCCTGGGCGTCCTGGCCGCGATCGGCAGCGACGTCGCCCTGCTGCACCTGCACGGCATCGCCCAGCGGGTGAAGTTCAAGGCGCTCAAGGAGCGCGCCCACGACAAGATCGCCGAGGTCGCGGAGGGCCTGGGCCTCACCGGCGAGCAGCTGTCCGACCGCCTCGTCCCCGACCTCGGGCTCGACGCGGACGGCACCACGGTCGTCGACTACGGCCCGCGCCACTTCACCGTCGGCTTCGACGAGCAGCTGCGCCCCTTCGTCCTGGACGCCGACGGCAAGCGGCGCAAGGACCTGCCCACCCCGGGCGTCAAGGACGACCAGGAGCTCGCCCCGGCCGAGCGCAAGCGCTTCGTCGCGCTGAAGAAGGACGTCCGCACGATCGCCTCCGACCAGATACGCCGTCTGGAGGCGGCCATGGTCGCCGGGCGCGGCTGGACCGCGGCGGAGTTCCGCGAGCTGTTCCTCCAGCACCCGCTGGTCTGGCACCTCGTCCGGCGGCTGGTCTGGCTCGCGGACGACGCGGACGGTGCGACCACCGCCTTCCGCGTCGCCGAGGACCGCACCTTCGCCGACGTCGACGATGACGAGTTCACCCTCCCCGAGGACGGGACCGTCCGGCTCGCCCACCCGCTGCACCTCGGTGAGGCCGTGACGGCGTGGTCGGAGCTCTTCGCCGACTACGAGATCCTGCAGCCCTTCCCGCAACTCGGCCGCGCGGTTCGGCGGGTGACGCCGGAGGAGGCCGCCGTCAGCCACCTGCACCGCTTCGAGGGCTGCACCGTGCCGGTGGGCCGCCTGCTCGGCCTGACCAAGCGGGGCTGGGAGCGCGGGACTCCGCAGGACGCCGGTATCGAGCGCTGGTTCTCCAAGAAGCTCACCGACGGCTGCTACCTGGTCATCGCGCTCAACGAGGGCATCGCGGTCGGCGTGCTCGACATATTCCCCGACCAGACCTTCGAGACGGTCTGGCTGGCCCCGGTGCCGGGCGACTTCTGGCGCCGGAGCGCTCGGTACCCGATGACCTTCGGCGAGCTCGACCCCGTCCTCGCCTCCGAACTGCTCGTCGACCTGGAGGAGGTGACGGCCAAGTGACCGCCGTCGAGGAGACCACGCTCCAGCGCCCGCCCGCCGAGGTCCGCTACGCGGACGAACTCGCCGCCCTGCGGGCCTCGGACGACGCCCCGCGCCCGCCCGGCTGGCAGCTGAGCGTGCGGGCCGCGCGCCGGTTCGTCGTCGGGGACGAGGACGCCGGGATCAGCCGCAAGTTCGTCGGCAACGCCGCCCTGGTCGAGCGGGCACTGGTGACGCTGGCGACCAGCCGCGGCCTGATGCTGGTCGGCGAACCCGGCACGGCCAAGTCGCTGCTGTCCGAGCTCATCGCGGCGGCGGTCAGCGGCACGTCGACGCTGACCGTCCAGGGCGGCGCGGCCACGACCGAGGACCAGATCAAGTACTCCTGGAACTACGCGCTGCTCGTCTCCGAGGGGCCCTCCGAGCGCTCCCTGGTGCCGGCGCCGATGCTGCGCGGCATGGCCGAGGGCCGGATCGTCCGCTTCGAGGAGATCACCCGCTGCCCGCTGGAGGTGCAGGACTGCCTGCTCTCGCTGCTCTCCGAACGGGTACTGGCCGTACCGGAGTTGGACGGCCCGGAGGGCATGGTCTTCGCCCGCGCCGGGTTCAACGTCATCGCCACCGCCAACACCCGGGACCGCGGCGTCAACGAGATGAGCGCGGCCCTCAAGCGCCGGTTCAACTTCGAGACGGTCTTCCCGATCGCGGACTTCGACACCGAGCTCGCCCTGGTCGAGGCCGAGGCGAGTGCGCTGCTGCGCCGCTCCGGCGTCGAGGCGCCGCCGGAGCGCGACGTGCTGGAGGTGCTGGTCGGCACGTTCCGCGAGCTGCGCGGCGAACGGGCCTCCGGCGAGCGGGTCTCCGCCGTGATGAGCACGGCGGAGGCGGTGTCGGTCGCACACGCGGTCGGCGTGCGCGGGTGGTTCCTGCGCGGGGAGCCAGGCAACGCCGCGGACGTCGTCACCTGCCTGGCCGGTACGGCGGCCAAGGACAGCCCGGAGGACCTCGCCCGGCTGCGCCGGTTCCTGGAGCAGCAGGCGGCCCGCCGTCGCGGCACGCAGTGGCAGGCCCTCCACGAGGCGCGACACCTGCTGGCGGACTGATGACCACCGAACTCCCCACCGGCTCGGCCGTGTTCATCGGGGTCCGCCACCACTCGCCGGCCTGCGCGCGGCTGGTGGCGGACACCGTCGAGGCGCTCCGCCCGGCCTACGTGCTGGTGGAGGGCCCGGCCGACCTGAACCCCCGGCTCGACGAACTGCTGCTCGGCCACGAGCTGCCGATCGCCGTGTTCAGCCACTACCGCGACGAGGAGCGCACCGCGACGTCCTGGACGCCGCTGTGCGACCACTCCCCGGAGTGGGTCGCCCTCACCCGCGGTCAGGCGGTCGGCGCGCAGGTGCGCTTCATCGACCTGCCGGCCTGGCACCCGGCGTTCGTCGAGCGGGCCGTGCCGTTGGCCAACCGCTTCGCCGACGCCGAGGCCCGGTACGCGGAGGCGACGCGGCGGCTGTGCCGGCGTTTCGGCACCGACTCCGTGGACGCCCTCTGGGACCGGCTCGTCGAGGTCGCCGACCCGGAGGGCCTGCCGGAGCGGCTGGACGCCTACTTCGACCTGGTCCGCGGAGACACCGAGGCCGAACCGGGTGACCGGGCGCGGGAGGAGTACATGGCCCGGTGGATCCGCGCCGCACTCGCCCGGGCCGGCGGGCGGCCGGTCCTCGTGGTGACCGGCGGCTTCCACACGCCCGCCCTCCGCGCGCGGGCCGCCGGGGCCGGCCCCGCCGAGGAGTGGCCGGCCGTGCCGGAACCGCCGGACGGGGCACTGGGCGGCAGCTACCTGGTGCCGTACTCCTTCCGCCAGTTGGACGCCTTCGCCGGCTACCAGTCCGGCATGCCCTCGCCCGGCTACTACCAACTCCTATGGGAACGCGGGCCGTCGGCGGCCGCTGACGCGCTGTCGGAGCAACTCGTCCGGCGGCTGCGCGCCCGGCACGTCCCGGTCTCGACGGCCGACCTGATCGCCGCCCGGAGCCTCACCGAAGGCCTCGCGGCGATGCGCGGCCACCCCGTACCGGCCCGCACCGACGTGCTCGACGGCCTCGCGAGTGCGCTGATCAGCGAGGCGCTGGAGCAGCCGCTCCCGTGGAGCGGAGGCGGCACCCTCGCGCCCCGCACCGATCCCGCGGTGGTCGAGATGGTGGCGGCGAGCACCGGCGACCGGGTCGGCCGCCTGCATCCGGCCACGCCCGCACCACCGCTGGTGCACGACGTCGAGGCCCAGTTGGAGCGGTGCGGCGTCGTGCCCGGTCGCGCGGCGACGGCCGACCTGACCGACCCGGACGGGCTGCTGCGCAGTCAGGTGCTGCACCGGCTGCGGATCCTCGGCATCCCGGGCCACGCCCGCAGCTCCGGCCCGACGGCCGGGGCGGACCCGACCTTCACCCAACACTGGGAGCCCGGCCCGGCCTACGGCCGCGAGGCGGCGCTGATCGAGGCGGGCGCGTACGGCGCACGGCTGGACGAGGCCGCCTCCGTCGCCCTCGCCGAGCGGGCACGCGCCGCGACGGCAGCGTCCGGCACCACGAGCACCGCACCTGACGAGCTCTCCCGGGTCCTCTTCGACGCCGTCCTGTGCGGGGCGAACGCCCTCTCCGCCGAACTGCTGGCCGCGCTCGCCTCCCGTGCCCGCACCATCGCCGCCCTCGGCCCGACGGGCGAGGTGCTGGCCACCGCCCTGCACCTGTGGCGGCACGACCGCGTCTACGGCATGGCGGGCGACCCGTTGCTCACCGAGGTCGTGGACGCGGCCGTCGACCGCGTCTTCTGGCTCGCCGAGGGACTGCACGGCGGCAGCGGCGTCGACCCCGGACGGCTGCGGGCGATGGCCGTCGCCCGGGACGCGCTCCGGCACGCGGACGGCCTGCTGACCCTCCCCCGCGCGGCCGCCGTCGACGCGGCCCGCCGGATCGCCGCCGACCCCGCCGCCCCGCCCGACCTGCGCGGAGCCGCCCTCGGGCTGCGCTGGTCCCTCGGCCACGGCCACGGTGAGGCCGCCGACCGAGCGCGGTCGCTCGCGGCGGCGGACCCGCGGGAGTTCGGCGACTGGCTGGCCGGGCTGTTCGCCCTGGCCCGGGACGAGGTCACGGGCCAGGGCGACGACTCCGGTGGCTCGTTGCCGGACGAGCTCGACGACATCCTCACCGCCATGACCGACGGCGACTTCCTCGCCGCCCTGCCCGCCCTGCGGCAGGCCTTCGCCTACTTCCCGCCCCGCGAGCGCGAGCGGATCGCCGAGCGCCTGCTGGCCCGGCGCGGCCGCCGCGGCTCGGCCCGCTCGCTGCTGCGCACCTCGGCCGACCCGCTGGACCTGGCCCGTGCCCGCACCCTGGAGGACCACGTGAACCGACTGCTCGACCGGCACGGTCTGCGCGCCCGGGACACGGCCCGATGACCGGCGTCCCCACCACCGACGAGGGCCTGGAGCGCTGGCGGCTGGTGCTCGGCGCACCCGCCGAACGCGCCACCGGCCCGCTCGGCCCGCGGGCCGCCGCCCGGGACGCGGCGCTCGACTGGCTCTACGGCCGGGACCCGGACCTCGAACGGCGCGGCATCCGCGGCGGCCCCGCCGCCGGGCGCGCCGACACCGGACGCACCGGCGGCGCCGGCCCGTCCCAACTCACCGCCGTGGACTGGCTCGACGACATCCACCGGCTCTTCCCCAAGGAGACCGTCGAACGGCTCGAACGGGACGCCGTCGAGCGGTACGGCATCGACGAGATCGTCACCGACCCCGACGTCCTCTCCCGGGTCGAGCCCGACGCCACGCTGCTCCGCGCCGTGCTGCGCACCAAGCACCTGATGAACCCCGAGGTGCTCGCCATGGCCCGGCGCATCGTCGAGGCGGTGGTCCGCGAGCTGATGGACCGGCTCCGCCCGGAGCTGCGCCGGGCCTTCACCGGCACCCGCTCCCGCCGCCCCAGCCGCCTGCCGCTGGCCCGCGACTTCGACTTCCAGGGCACCGTCCGCGCCAACCTGGCCCACTACCAGCCGGAGCAGCGCCGGGTGCTGATCGAGCGGCCGCGCTTCCACTCGCGCACCCGGCGGCACCTGGAACAGTGGCAGCTGATCCTGCTGGTGGACCAGTCGGGTTCGATGGTGGGCTCGGTGATCCACTCCGCCGTCACGGCCGCCTGCCTGTGGAACCTCCCGGGCCTGCGCACCCACCTGGTCGCCTTCGACACCTCCGTGGTCGACCTGACCTCCGACGTGACCGACCCGGTCGAGCTGCTCATGAAGGTGCAGCTCGGCGGTGGCACCGACATCGCCCGCGCCGTCGACTACGCCGCCGGCCTGGTCGACAACCCGCGCCGCAGCATCGTGGCGATCGTCTCCGACTTCTACGAGGGCGGCGACCGGTACCGGCTGGTCCGCACGGTCCGGAGCCTGGTCGACCAGGGCGCCACCGTCCTCGGCCTGGCCGCGCTCGACGAGGAGGCCGACCCCGTCTACGACCGCGACCTCGCGGGCCGGCTGGCCGCGGCCGGCGCCCACGTCGGCGCGATGACCCCGGGCCGGCTCGCCGAGTTCGTCGCCGAGACGGTGGGCCGATGACCGGCCCGGCCCGGCGCGAGGACCTGCTCGCCCTCACCCCGGACACGCTCGCCGCGCTCGCCAACCGCGGCCTGGTCAAACGCGCCGCCAAGGACCTGGAGGCCGGTGCCGGGCCGCAGATCGAGCTCGGCGAGGACGGCAGCGTCCTCGGCACTTACCCGGACGGCAGCCGGACCCGCCTGCCATCGGGCGTCGGCCTCGATACCGCCGAGTGCAGCTGCGCCGCCACCGGAGTCTGCCGGCACCGGATCGGGCTGGTGCTGGCCTACCAGGAACTCCACACGGCGGCCGAACCGGCCGAGTCCGCCGCGGAGCCCGTCATCGCCTGGTCCCCGGGCGCGTTCGACGACGAGCAGCTGGAGGCGGCGCTGGGCCGGGTCGCGCTGACCGCCGCGCGCCGTGCCGTCGACCGCGGGTACACGGCGACCGTGCACCGCGGCGGCGAGGACCAGCCGGTGCCCTGGGTCGAACTGGCCTCCTGCACCGTACGCTTCCCCGTCCCGCACGAACTCGGCTACGCGCTGACCGACGCCGCGACCCCGCGACGCGGGGAGACCATCGCGCTCGCGGTCTGGGCCTTCCGCGCGGCGGACACGACCGCCGAGGGCGGCGCAGCGCACGTCCAGGTCTCCGTCGGCGGCCGGGCGCCCGCCGCGCCCGTCACGGACCAGACCCTCGACCAGGCCGTCGCCCTCGCGGACGAACTGCTGCTGGACGGCGTCGCCCACACCACCCCGGTGTTCGCCGCACAGCTGGACCGTGCCGGTGCCGCGCTCTCCCGAGCCGCGCTGCACTGGCCCGCAGCCGCACTCACGGAACTGCGCGACCAGGTCGACTCCTACGCGGCACGCGACACCCGCTACGCGGCCGCCCACGTCGCCGAGCTGGTCGCCGAACTCCACGCCCGCCGCCGGGCCGGCGCGCTCGACCGGCCGGGCGTGCTCGGCACCCGCGAGCCGGCCGAGACCCCGCTGCGCCGGGTGCGGCTGGTCGCCCTCGGCTGCCGGATCTCCGGCCGGGCGACGACGGAGCGCACCGCCGAGGTGTACTTCGCGCAGCCGGACGCCGGCATCGCCCTGGTGCTGCGCAAACGCTGGGAGCCGACGGAGGACCAGCGCCTCACCGGCGCCGACCTCGCGACCCGGCGCCTGCTCGGCTCACCGCTGCGGGCCCTGGCCGGGGCCAACGTCGTCAGCGAGACCATCTCCCGCAGCGCCGGCCGGACGGTGACCATCGGCCGCGGCCGGGTGGCCGCGACGAGCATCACCCCGGTCGGCTCGGCCTGGGCCGACCTGCCCGGCTCGCTCCTGGTCCGGGACACGGCCGCGCACCTGCGCGCCTGGGACGACCGGCCGCCACGGCTGATCCGGCCCCGGGTGGCGGCCGACACCGCGCGGGTGCTGGCGGTCGCCTCCGTCGACTCCCTCGGCTACGACCCCGCCCGGCAACGGCTGGAGGCGGTCGTCCGCGACCCGTCCGGCACGACCGTGCTGATCCACGCCGAGCACGACCCCGCCTGCCCGGGCAGGCTCGACGCCCTCGCCGAGACGCTCGGCGGCGGGCAGGTCCGGTTCGTCAGCGGCCTGCTGCGCCCGGAGGGCGGCCGCCCGGTGCTCGACCCGCTCGCCGTCCTCACGGCGGACGGTCTGGTCGTCCCCGACCTCGCCGCAGGCGCCGGCACCCTCCCGCTCGCACCCGCCGCTCGGCGCCCCTCGGATCCGATCGGCCACGCCCTCGAATCCGGCGTCGCCGCTCTCGCCGAGCTCGTTCACACCGGTCTGCGCGCCTCCACCCGCTCCACCCGTGACCAGCTCGCCTCGGCGGCCGCCGACCTCCGCCGCATCGGCCTCACCACCGGCGCGGCCGTGGTCCAGACCCTCGCCACCACCCTCGCCACGGACACCGTGACCGCGGCGATCGGCCCCTGGGCGGACGCGGCCATCCACCTCCTGACCGCCCTTGAGCTCCACCAGGAACGCGACACCGCTGAGGAGTCGCTCCGATGAACGAACCGGGGTGGAGTGGCCCCAGGACGAGCGGGAAGCGGTCACGCTCGTCCACCGCGCCGCTCGTCCACCGCGCCATCGCCGACGAGGTGCTCCCCTGGCTCCGCGGCACCTGGGATCCGGTCGGTGAGGCTCGCGCGTGAAGAGCGAAGACCCCCCAGCACAGGCGTCGGGGCCCGCACGGCTGCCGTGCGGGCCCCGTCGTGGCGGGCGTGGTGTCAGGCCAGTGCCTTGGCCTGCCAGTAGCCGAACTGCTGGATCGGGTCGCCGCCGACTGACCACGGCCACGCGGTGACCATGTCCCCGATCAGCTCGAACGTGTCGGCGCTCTCGCGCACGCGGCCGGCCTGGATCAGGGCGAAGGCGAGCAGGTTGAGGTCGGCCAGGGCCGCCGCGTGCCGCAGGTGGCCCTGGCGGGGCCAGTCGAGCAGAGCGGCGTCGAGCGCGCTGGTGGCCCGGTTGTGCGTCCACTGGCGGCGGATCAGCAGCGCCTCGACACCCCCCTGGGCGGCCGTGCGGGCGTGCTCGTCGACCAGCGCGGTCAGCCCCACCCCGACGGCCGGCGCGTTCGAGGGGACCGAGGCCCGGACGGTCTCGACGAAGTCCAGCTGGCTGCTTCGCGAGCCGCACTCCTCCGGCGACAGGTACCGCAGCATCTGCAGATGGGCCTCGCGGTTCCAGGGGTCGCGCGAGACCACCTCGTGCCACACGGCGAACGCGTTCTGCGAGTCGGCGCGCATCACGCGCAGGATCCCGAGCAGCACCACCCACGGCGTGGGGTCCGCGGGGAAGAGCTCGGCGGCGCGGTAGCAGTTGTCGGCGGCCGCGCGGGCGTCCTCCATCCGCCCCGCGTGCCGGCCGCGGCACAGCTCGACCCACGCCTCGAACACCAGCGCGTCCGCGCTGTGCGAGCGGCGCATCCGCCAGGACCGGGCGATCGCCGAGGGCGCGGCGGCGTCGGCGAGCACCGCGAAGCGGTGCGTCCGGCGGTCCCAGTCCGTACCGGCCTCCCGGAGAAGCCGCTCGACCTGGTCGATCTGAATATCGTCCGGGCCCAGCCTTCCGGAGGAATTTAGTTGCCGCCGTACGCGGCCGAGATTGACGTCGTCGAGTTCCGGTCGCACGCGCGGACCGGAAGCGCGAAGCTTTCGGAAGATCGACACGCGCCGCAGCCTAGGGCCCGGCCGGAATTTCAGACAGACCCCGGCGGGAATTGTTATTTCCCGGTGATTCCGGTGAACCCGCCGCCCCGCACGGCCCTCGAACACAGCGGGTGACCGGCGGAAATACGAAGAGGAATAGAAGGCGGAAGAGATGCGCCCCACCGTGATCATTTTCCGATAATTGACTGCCGGTCAGGAGTTTGTCATCCGCACGACGGAATTCCCGTCCGATCCGGCGAGCAGGCGATGACCGAGCGGGGTGCAGCCGTGCCGGACCGCCCGGCCGGTGCGGACGGTGGCGACCAGGCCTGCGCGGCGCAGCGCGCGGGCGTGCTCGGAGGCGGAGGCGAGGCTGATTCCCAGCAGTTGGGCGAGTTGACTGGTCGTCGGTTCACGGCTGGTCAGCCGCAGGACGGCGGCGCGGGTGCGGCCCAGCAGTGCGGCGATCGGGTCGTCCGGGGCGGCGCCCGGGGCGGACGCGAACGCGGACTCGGGCTCGGGGAGGTACGGCAGCGCGGTGAGGGCCGGGTAGACCATCAGCTTGCCCTGCGGGTACGAGCCGACCAGTGGCCCGCCGGTCCACTGTGCGGAGGGCATCAGCACCAGCCCGGCACCGTCCAGCCGGACGTCCCTGTCCCGTTCGGACGGGACCTCCAGGGTACTGCCCCGCCACCGGCTGCCCGGGTGGAGGCCCGCGAGCATGCCGCGCAGGCCCTGTTCGCGGTGGACCCTTCCGCGCCAGGCGAGGTCGGTGTCGAAGCCGGCCCGCAGGCGCGGCCAGACGGTTCCGACCAGGTCCGGGTAGGCGGTGCGCATCGCCGTCTCCAGGTACTGCCAGGCGTCCCGGTCCTGTTCGGCCAGCCGGCGCATCAGGGCGGTGACGGGCAGTCCGGCCGTGGTGATCCGGGTCAGCTCGGCGCGCACCAGCGTGGCGGTCGATCGGCGCACCAGTTCCATGCCCTGGTCGAGGTCGTCGCTGGGCGGGTCGAGGAACAGCGGTCCCGCGCCGCTGGGCGGCACCAGCTGGCGCAGCGGTGCCACGGCGGCCCGGGTCCGGGCGGTGCCCAGCAGGCGGCGCCGACGGACGAATCCCGGGCCGCCGTCGCCGCGTTGCAGCATCGCCACGGCCAGTCCGAGCTCCAGCAGCGGCGCGGGCGCGTCGGCGAACCGGACGCCGAGCAGGTCCTCGGCCGTGAAGTGGATGCGCAGCACCGTTCCTCCCCCGATCCCGCCGGATGGTTTCGGCCTGTGCCGAAAGCCTCGCCGGCGCGGACTCCGCCGTTCGACGATAGCCGCGCGCCCCCCGTCGGGGGAGGGGGGCGCGCACCCGTCCGTCGTCGCGAGGAGGCGACCCATGTCCGTACACTCCGTCCGTCCGCTCGCGCGCCTGCGCCGCCCGGCCGCCGTGGTCGCGGCACTGGCCGCGGTCCTGCTGGCCGCCGCCCCCGCCGCCCAGGCCCGATCGGGGAGCGGCGAGGGCGGTGACGGAGGCTGGCAGCCGTACCGCAACACCCCGAAGGACTACCCGGCGGGCGCACTCTGCCCGTTCCACCTGCACATCGGGATCGTGACGGACGAGGAGGAGACCAGGACGGCGGCCAGCTACCCGGACGGCTCGCCGTCGAAGGTGCTGTTCCGCGGCCCGCTGGTGCTGCGCTACACCAACGTCGACAGCGGGCGCAGCGTCGACCGCGACCAGAGCGGCCGGGCCACCCTCTACTACCTGCCCGACGGCAGCCGGCTCTGGCTGGTCCCCCGCAGCTCGCACATCAGCGCCCGGATCTTCGCCGGCAACCCGTACCACGCTCCCGGCGACTTCGTGTTCAGCGGCGGCGTCACGCTGCTGATCCACCCGGACGGCCAGCCGCAGGTGCTGGAGCAGCACCAGGTGGAGAACCTCTGCGAGACGCTGACCTGAGGCCGGCGTCCCGCAGCGCGGTGCCCGGTAGGCGGTGCGCGTCAGCGGCCGACCGGGCGGCCGGCGTCGGCGATGTGCAGGATCGCGTCGGCTCCGTCCACGGTCTGGTGGTGGAGCGGGAAGTAGCCCTGCTGCGGGGTGGTGTCGGTACGGACGGAGGCGGACGTGACCGTGGTGGCCGCCACCAGGCCCCAGGTGGTGACCCGGCTCTGCAGAAGGCCCTCGTAGGTGTCCGGTTCGGGCTCCCCGAGCCCGAGGGCTTCGCTGCGGCCCAGGCTGCCGGCGACGAAGCTGTACCGATCGCCCAGCAGGGCCCCGGCGACGACGCCGACACCGATCCAACTGAGGTTCCAGGCCTCCCAGTTGCTCGGGTTCTTCTGCAGGTGGAGGTTCTGGGCGTGGACGAGCGTCGGTCCCCGTCGGGCCTCGGTGGTCCGGATGTCGAGGAGGTTCTGGGCCATGAGCGCGCCGCGGACGGCCATGAGGTCGGACAGGCGCGCACTCCGGTCGAGGCACCGGGCCGACTGCCGGTGGTAGCGGAGCAGGCCGAGGCCGGCGGTGAGGTGGGTCCTGACCCGCTGCCACTCGGCACGTGAGGTCGTCGCGATCAGCTCCGGCGCCCGCGTGTCGAGCGAGTCGAGCATGTCGTCGGCGATCGACCGCAGTCGCTCGGCCTCGGCGGTGTCGCCGGGCGACGCGGCCGGGTCCATGACGGCCTCCGGGCGGCTCCAGCGTTCGTCGTCGCCGGCGAGGCTCGCGACGTCCACGTCGAACCGCAGGTAGTCGCGCGCGAGTTCGAGGTAGCGGCGTGGGCTCGGTGCGCCCATGGTCTCCGTCGGGGCGTCGAAGCCGTGGAACGCCAACCGCTCCTCCGGCGGCCGGTTCCGGTTGAACTCGCGCATCCAGGCGACGAGTTGCCGGTTGGCAGCCAGCTCTCCGAAGCCGTGGGAGAAGCTGTCGCCCAGTGCCGTGTCGAGCGTCCCCGCTCCTTCCCGGACGTAGTCGTTCACGGCGAGTGCGGCGACCCGGTCGGTCTCCAGGGCGATCGACCGGAAGCCGCGGCCGACCAGTTGGGCGAACAGTTCGTTGCGGACCCGGGCGAAGGCCGGTTCCCGGTGCGTCGGCTCACCGAGTGCCAGCAGGTCACAGGGCGAGGTCACGAAGTCTCGAATGTCCTGACTCATGGACCTCAAGCGTATCCTTGAAAGAACGGTTGAGACTTTTCCCGGCTCAGCCCGGTTTTCCTCCTACGAAGTCTCAAATCGACGGCAACCATGCGCCCCTCCGACCTCGCCCGCGAACACGGCATCTCGACCCAGGCGGTCCGCAACTACGGGCGGGACGGCTGCCTCCCACCCGCCGAGCGCTCCCCCAGCGGCTACCGGATCTACACCGAGCTGCACGCGGCGGCGCTCCGCGCCTACCTCGCCCTCGTGCGGGCGTACGGTCACGCGGCCGGTCGACGGATCATGAAGGCGCTCCACGGCGGCGAGCTCGACGACGCCTTGACGGCCGTCGACCGCGGCCACGGCCAGCTCCTCCGCGACCGGGACACCCTCGACGCCGTCCGGAAGGCGGTCGAGCACCTGGCAGAAGCCGAGTCGGGAGCCGGCCCCGCCTCGTCAACGGTCCCGGGCGTCCGTACCATCGGCGAACTCGCCCACCACCTCCGCGTCACCCCGGCCACGCTGCGCGCCTGGGAAGGCGCCGGCATCCTCACCCCGGCACGGGACCGGGCCACCGGATACCGCGTCTTCCGCGCCGACGACGTCCGCGACGCCGAACTCGCGCACCTCCTCAGGCGCGGCGGCTACCCGCTGGACCACATCGCCACCGTGGTCCGGCAGATCCGGACGGCCGGCGGCACCGAGGCCCTGTCCCGCGCCCTTTCAGACTGGCAGCACCGGCTCACCGCCCGGAGCCTCGCCATGCTCGACGCCGCCGCCCACCTCGGCCGCTACCTGACCCTCCTCGACCACACCCACCCTCCCGGGTGAACCGGTCGCGCCCGGCCGCGGTGGCGACGCGGCCGGGCGCGGGCACGGGCTCGGGCGCGGGCGCGGGCACCGCCACGAGCACGCCGGGAGGCCTCACTTGACGGAGCCCGCCATCGCTCCCTGGACGAAGAACCGCTGGAAGCAGAGGAACACCCCCACGGGAACCAGGAGGGACAGGAACGCGCCGGGCGCGAGGATGTCCATGTTGCTGCCGAACTGCCGCATCTGGGACTGGAGGTAGACGGTCAGCGGTTGCGAGTCGTTGCCGGCGAAGATCAGGGCGACCAGCATGTCGTTCCAGACCCAGAGGAACTGGAAGATGCACAGCGAGGCGACGGCCGGCGCGGCGAGCGGCAGGGCGAGGGTGCGGAAGATCCGCCACTCCCCGCAGCCGTCCATCCGCGCCGCCTCCAGGAGTTCGGCCGGGATCTCCAGGAAGTGGTTGCGCATCAGGAACACCGCGAACGGCAGCCCGTAGCCGACGTGAAACAGCACCACGCCGGGGATGGTGCCGAACAGCCCGACGGCGCCTTCGAGTCTGGCGACCGGGATGAGGCCGACCTGGACGGGCACCACCAGCAGCCCGACCACCACGACGAAGACGGCGTCCCGGCCGGGGAAGCGCATCCAGGCGAAGGCGTACCCGGCGGTCGCGGCGAGGGCGACGGTCAGCAGGGTCGCGGGGACGCTGATGAGCACGGTGTTCCACAGCGCCCTGGGAACGTCGCCGCCGTCCAGCAGGGCGGTGTAGTTCTGCAGGGTGAGCTGGGCGGGCCTGGTCAGCGCCGTCCACCAGCCGCCGGTGGCGGCGGCCTGCTTCGGCCGCAGCGAGGAGACCAGCAGGCCGACGGTGGGCGTCAGCCAGGCCACGGCCGCCACGATCAGCACGGCCTGGACCAGACCGCTGCGGGTGAGGGTGGCGAGCCGGGTCGTGAACGGTACTCGGAGCCGGCCGGGCGGAGCCGGCGCCGTGGTCCGCGCGGCCGGGGCCGGTTGCGTCGTGGTCATGATCGGCTCCCTCGGAAGCGTCGGACGTTGAGGAGCATCACCGGGACGACCAGGAGCAGCAGCAGGACGCTGAGCGCGCTGCCGAGGCCCTGGTCGTTGCCGCCGCCGAAGGAGACCAGGTAGAGCCGGAGCGCCAGTACGTCGGCGTCCTGCTGCACCGGCCCGGGCGCGATGATGTAGACGAGGTCGAAGATCTTCATCACGTTGATGACCATGGTGATGAACACGACGCCGAGGACCGGGGCGAGTTGGGGCACGGTGATGCGGCGGAAGATCTGCCATTCGTTCGCGCCGTCGATCCGGGCCGCCTCGATCGTCTCGCGCGGCAGGTTGGCCAGGCCGCCGGCGATGATGACCATCGCGAAGCCGGCCCAGATCCAGGTGTAGGCGCCGATGATCGCCGGGGTGACGAACGCGGGCCCGAGCCAGTCGACGCCGCGGTAGGGGGCGGCGAAGTCGGCTGCCGGCAGGACCACCGAGCTCGTGGCCGACGGAGCCGCGGAGAACCGGAAGGTGCCGTCGTCGCCCGTGGTCGTGGTGGCGATCGTCCGGTCGCCGTCCCGGAGTTGGACCTCGATTCCGGGCAGGCCCTTCTTTCCGGCGTCCAGCTGCCCGGGGTGACCGCCGCCGCCCGGGACGAAGTCCAGGAACACCGTGCCGCTGACCCCGTCACCGCCGGCCGGCTCCTGGGCCGTCCGGGCGGCGGCCGGGATCGCGCCGGGCTGCACGCCGACCAGCGGCAGCAGCACCACGCGCGTGGCGGCAGGCGCCCTGACGTCGCCGCCCTCGGCCTGGTCGAGCCCGACGCCGGGGCGCGGCCGGGCGCCCGGGTAGGACGGCTGGTCGGTGAAGGTGTCGTGGACGGCGACGGCAGCGGCGTTGAGCACACCGCGGTGCGGGTCCGCGTCGTACACCAGGCGGAAGATGATCCCGGCGGCGAGGAAGGAGATCGCCATCGGCATGAAGACGAGCAGCTTGAACGCGGTGGCCCAGCGGATCTTCTCGGTCAGCACCGCGAACACCAGGCCGACCGCGGTCACCAGCGCCGGGGCGACGGCGACCCAGATCGCGTTGTTGCGCACGGCGGTGAGGGTGGCGTGGTCGGTGAAGGCCGCGCCGTAGTTGTCCAGCCCGACGAAGCGGTGGCCGGAGGCGTCGAAGAGGCTGCGCCCCACGGAGAAGCCGATGGGGTAGACGACGAGGGCGCCGAGCAGCAGCAGGGTGGGCAGGACCAGGAGCAGGGCGAGGCCCCGGTGGCGCCGGAGCGCGCCACCGGAGGCCCGGTCCCTGCGGGTTGAGCGCAGAGACATGGTGGATCAGCCCTTGTACGCCTTGGCCGCGTCGGCTTCGAGCTTCGCCGCCGCGCCCTGGACGTCGGAGGGGTTGGCGAGGAAGTCCTGGAGGTCCTTCCACTCGCCCTGGCCCGCCGTGCCGCCGAACGCGGCGGGGGCCTGGTCCGACAGGTCGAAGCGGAAGGCGTCGCCGGCGTCGATCACCGACTTGGCGAACTGCCGGGTGGTGTCGTCCGGGTAGACGGACGGGTCGACCGCCTTGTTCGGCGAGATGAAGCCGCCGGCCTTGGCCCAGACGGCCGCGGCCTCGGGGCCGGCCAGGAACTCGACGAACTTCTGCGCGGCCTCGGGGTGCTTGGAGCCCTTGAGGACGACCGCCGCGTCGCCCGCGCCCATCACCGGGGCCTTGCCGCCATCAACGGCGGGGAAGGGGAACACCTTGGCGTCCGTGCCGACCTGCTTCTTCAGCTCGGAGGCTATGACACCGCCGACGAAGTCGCCCTCGTAGGTCATGGCGGCCTTGGGCTGCGATCCGAAGACCTGCTGGACGGAGGTGGGGAAGTCGGTCTGCAGCGCGCCCTGCCCGCCGCCCAGGACGAGCTGCCGGTCGCCGAAGATCTTGCCGAGGGTGGTCAGGGCCTTGAGGACCGACGGGTCGGTCCACGGGATCTCGTGCCGGGTGAGCTTGTCGTAGAGCTCGGGTCCGGCCTGGGAGAGGTAGACGTTCTCGAACCAGTCGGTGAGGGTCCAGCCGGCCTGGCCGCCGATCGTGAAGGCCGGGGTGCCGGAGTCGGAGAGCGTCCGGCCGGCCTTGAGCAGGTCGTCGAAGGTGGCCGGGGGCTGGACGCCGGCGTTCTGGAAGGCGGTCGGGCTGTACCAGACGGTCGACTTGTCGGCGGCCTTGAAGTAAAGGCCGTACTGCGTGCCTCCGACGGTGCCGAGGCTGGACCAGATGCCGGCGTAGTTCTTCTTCGCCGCGTCGGTGATCGCGGGCGAGAGCGGCGCCAGCCAGCCCTTGTCGGCGAACTGCTTGATCACGCCGGGCTGGGCGACCATGACCACGTCCATCGGGTCGCCGCCCTCGATCTTGCTGCCGACCACGGTGGAGAGGTTGTCACCGGTGGAGGTGTAGGTGACGGTGGCACCGGTCTTCGCGGTGAAGGCGTCCAGCACCTTCTTGAAGTTCTCCTGCTCGGCGCCGCTCCACACGGCGGCGACGGTCAGGCTCTGTCCCTTGAGTTCCTGGGTGGCCGAGTCGGCCGCGCCGCCGCCGCTGCTGCCGCAGGCGGTTGCGGTGGCGGCCAGGACGACGGAGGCGGCCAGGGCGGGAAGGGTGCGGCGGATTCTCATCGTCGAGTCCTCTTTCATGGGGCGGGTGGGGTGCATGAGAGGTGCCTGATAGGTGTCTGATCGTCAGATCAGGTCGATGGAAAGCGAGTTGATCCACCAGGCGGCGGTGGCGGGCGGCAGGACGCCGTCGCCGCACGGACCGCTGGCCAGCAGCGGCGGACCGGCGACCGGGGCCGGCGCGGGGGTGTCACCGAAGTTGACGGCGCACACCAGGCCCTCGCCGCGGACGAACGCGAGGACCCCGGGCGGGGTCTCCAGCCACCGCAGCGTGCCCTCGCCGAGTTGCGGGAGTTCACGGCGCAGCTGCAGGGCGGTGCGGTACAGGTGGAAGACGGACGCGGCGTCGGCGCGCTGCCGCTCGACCGTGTGGGCGGCGAACGAGGCCGGCTGCGGCAGCCACGGGCCGGACTGGCTGTCCGGCGGGCTGAATCCGAACGGGGCCGCGGTGCCCGACCAGGGCAGCGGTATCCGGCAGCCGTCGCGGATCCCGACCCGGCTGCCGGTGCGGCGGAAGATCGGGTCGGTGACCAACTCGTCCGGCAGGTCGAGGACTTCGGGCAGTCCGAGTTCCTCGCCCTGGTAGATGTAGGCGGCTCCGGGCAGGGCCAGCATCAGCAGGGCCGCCGCCGTGGCCCGGGCGGGGCCGCTGGCGGGGTCCGCGCCCGCGAACCGGCTCACGGTGCGGACCTGGTCGTGGTTGTTGAGCACCCAGGTGACCGTCGAGCCGGTGGCGGTGATGTCCCGCACGGCGTCGTCGATGACTCTGTGGAAGTGCGCGAGGTCCCACGGCGCGTGCAGCAGGTGGAAGAAGAAGGCCTGGTGCAGTTCGTCGGGGCGTACGTACAGCGCCTGTTCGGCCGGCGTGGGCACGGAGGCCTCGCCGACGAGCAGCCGCTCGTGACCGTCACGGGCGGTGTACTCCTCGCAGATCGCCCGCCACCGGCGCCAGACCTCGTGCACCTCCGGCTGGTTCCAGGCCAGCGGGTTGACCGAGTCGCGGGTGCGCTCGTCCGCGGCCGGATCGGGCGAGTCCGGCAGCTCGGGGTGCTTGAACAGCCCGGCCGCCACGTCGATCCGGAACCCGTCGACGCCGCGGTCCAGCCAGAACCGCAGCACCTCCTCGAAGTGGGCGGCGACGTCGGGGTGGCGCCAGTTGAAGTCCGGCTGCTCCGGGGTGAACAGGTGGAGGTACCACTGGCCGGGCCGGCCGTCGGCCTCGAGGACCCGGCTCCAGGCCGGGCCGCCGAACATGGCCCGCCAGTTGTTGGGCGGCAGTTCGCCGTCCTCGCCGCGGCCGTCGGCGAAGTGGAACCGCGCCCGCTCGGGGCTGCCCGGGCCGTTGGCCAGCGCCTTGCGGAACCACGGGTGTCGGCTGGAGCAGTGGTTCGGGACGACGTCCAGGACCAGCTTCAGGCCGAGCATCCGGCAGTCCGTCACCAGGCGGTCGAACTCGGCGAGGTCACCGTACTCCGGGTCGACGGCGCAGTGGTCGGCGATGTCGTAGCCGTGGTCGTGCTGGGGCGAGACGTAGAACGGGTTGAGCCAGACGCCGTCCGCGCCCAGCTGCCGCACGTGCGGCAGCTGTTCCCGGACTCCGGCGAGGTCGCCGATGCCGTCGCCGTCGGTGTCGCGGAAGCTGCGCACGTAGATCTGGTAGATCACGGCGTCGCGCCACCAGGCACGGGCGGCGGGGGTGGTGGGGGCGTGCGATCGAGCGCGCGGCAGGGTGACCGCGGCGCCGTCGGGGAGGGTGGAAGTGGGCATCTCGCTACTCCAACGGTTATGCATTCGCGTTAGGTATAGCAGGCAGAGATGCCCCCTGTTAAGACCTTCTTTCGCTGGAGTTTCGCAGAGGCAAGGAGGGGATGCCCGGATCAGGCATAGATACGTGTTAGGTAAGCGCCTGGAAGCCGCGTGAGATTCGGCTCAGCCGACGACGGCGCGCAGGTCGGCGGCCAGGCGGGGCAGCGCCGCCTCCGCGGTCCGGCGGCCCGACACGACCTCGAACGCCGCCTCGCTGAACGCGAGGCTCAGCTGCTGGTACTGCGGAACGCCGGGGCGCGCCCCGGCCGCGAGGATGGCCGTGCGCAGCACGGGAAGGTACGGGAACCGGGCCGTCAGGTCCGGATCCGCGTAGAGGTCCGCCCACACCGGCGGCAGCCCGCCGTCGGTCAGGACGCGGTACTGCGCCCGACGGCTCGTCAGGTAGGCGATCAGCGCCCGTGCGGTGCGCTGCCGCCGGGAGAACCGGCTGACCGCCAGCCCCGACCCGCCCAGCACACCGCTGCCGGGCCCGTGCGGACCGGGCAGCGGCACCACGCCGAACCGCCCCGCGACCGGCGAACCGGCCGCACCGGCCGCGTGGTACACGTACGGCCAGTTCCGCAGGAAGAGCACACCGCCCCGGCCGAACGCCTCGCGGGACTCCTCCTCGCGGTAGCCGAGCACCTCGGGCGCGATCCAGCCGTCGCGCACGCCCTCGGCCAGGAACTCCAGCCCGGCCCGGGCCTGCGGGCTGTCGACCACCACCGATCCGTCGCCGGCCAGCAGGTCCCCGCCGGCCGAGCGGATGGCCTCCAGGGCGTTGACGGCGAGCCCCTCGTACGGGCTGAGCTGGCCCGCGTACCCGGACAGCCCGTGGGCGGGGGCCAGCGTCCTCGCCTGCCGCGCCAGGTCGGCCCACGTGGTGGGCGGCTGCTCGCCGGCCTCGGCCAGCACGTCACTGCGGTAGTACAGCAGGGCGGCGTTGGCGACGAACGGCACCGCGTACAGTCGGCCGTCGTAGCGGCCGGTCCGGACGACCGGCGGCAGGAAGCGGTCCAGCGCGAAGTCCGACTCGTCCAGCGGCACGGTCCAGCGCCTGGCTGCGAACTCTGCCGTCCACACCACGTCGAGGTTGAGGACGTCGAACCGGCTGCCGCCGGCCGACAGCTCCCCGGCGAGCTGCGCGTGCACCTCGTCCGCCGCCTCGGGCAGCTCGACCAGCTCGGCCGGCTGGTCCGGGTGCTCGGCGTTCCAGTCGGCGAGCAGCCCGCGCAGGTAGCGCGTGGTGTCCCGGCCGGTGGCCAGCGTGACCGGCCCGACGCCGTCCGGGTCGCCCGCCGCCCGCGTCCGGCCGGCCAGGCCGTACCAGGCGGACCCGCCCCCGGCCGCGAGCACCGTCCCGCCCACCAGCGCGCGCGTCACGCGCCGACGGCCCATATCGGGCCCGGTGGGCGGCCGGCTGTCCATGGAACTCCTTCGTTCCGTCGGCGCGGGTGGGCGCCGACGCACGTCCCTTTATACGGCCTCCCTGCTCGGGGGTGCCCACCTGCCCGTACTGTGTGACCGAGGTGTAACCAGCCCAAACGCATGAGAGGAAGAGGTGACGCCCGGTGCGCCATCAGCTGCTGGCGCTGCTGGCCCGGCAGCCCGCCTACGGGTACGAGCTCAAGCAGGGCCTTGAGCAGACCTTCGGCGCGGCGTACCCTCAGCCGAACATCGGCCAGATCTACGTGACCCTGAGCCGGCTGGAGAAGTCCGGCCTGATCCGGGGCACCGAGGTGACGCAGGAAGGCAGACCGGACAAGAAGGTCTACGAGATCACCGAGAAGGGCGTCGAGGAACTCGCCGGCTGGTTCGGGGCACCCACCGAGGGGCCCAGGGTCAGGGACGAGTTCTTCATGAAGCTCATCCTCGCCGAAGGCACCGACCTCGCCGACCGGCTGACGCTGATCAACAACCAGCGCCGGCACTGCATCAACATGATGCGGGGACTCAACAAGCTGGCCGCCACCGAGCGCGGCAACCGGACCTCACTGCTGCTGATCGAGGGAGCGGTCCTGCACCTGCAGGCCGACCTCGACTGGCTGGAACGCTGCCAGGAGGAGCTCACATGACCGGCGCGGAGCCGACCTCGCCGCCGCTGCTGGCCGCCGACGCGCTGGTGCGCTCGCACCTGAGCGGCGCGACCCTGATACCCGCCGTCCGCGGCATCAGCCTGCGCGTCGACCATGGCGAGTTCGTCGCCGTCACCGGCCCCTCGGGCGCCGGCAAGTCCACCCTGCTGCACCTCCTCGGCGGTCTGCTCCGGCCCGACGAGGGCGAGCTGTGGCTCGACGGCCGCCGGGTCGACCGGCTCCGGGAGGCCGCGTGGGCCCGGCTGCGCCGCCGCCGCTACGGCATCGTCTTCCAGAGCGGCAACCTGCTCTCCGACTTCTCCGTCGCCGACAACATCGAACTGACCGCGGTCCTCGCGGGCATGTCCGGCCGCACCGCCCGCGAACGCCGCGAGGAACTCCTGGACGACCTCGGCCTCGCGCACAAGGCCGGCGCCGGGCCCGGGGAGCTCTCCGGCGGTGAGCGCCAGCGGGTCGCCCTCGCCCGAGCACTGGTGAACCGGCCGCAGCTGCTCCTCGCCGACGAGCCGACCGGAAACCTCGACAGCCGCAGCACCCGCGACGTCCTCGCCCTGCTCAGCCGCTACCACGAACAGGGCACCACCATCGTGCTGGTCACCCACGACGCCCGGGCGGCGAGCACCGCCGACCGGGTCGTCAGCCTCTTCGACGGCCGGATCGCCGACGACGCCCGGGTGGAGGAGCCCCCGGCCGCGTGGCGCAGTGCCAACGGGGTCCGCGACGTCATCGACTTCGGCGGGTGATCCGGTGCGCGCCTTCCTCCGCTGGGTCCGGGCCGACCTGCGCTCGCACCGCGTCCACGCCCTGCTGATCGTCCTCGCCACCGGCGGCACCGTCGCCGCCCTGCTGCTCGCCGGCACGCTGCTCGGAGCCGCCGCCGACCCGTGGCAGCAGCAGTTCCGGGCCGCCGGTTCACCCGACGTCAGGATCGACCTGCGCCCGTCCGCGGGGAACGCGGGCACCACCGGCAGCGCCGCCGACGAGCCGTCGATCGCCGTCCTCGGCCGGGAACCCGGGGTGCTCGCGGTCTCACCGCCACAGCACACGGCCGAGACCACCCTGGTCGGCCGGCGCGCCGACGGCGCCGCCGCACCCACCGGCGCTGCGGACCGCACCGACCGCACCACGCTCGTGCTGCGCGGCGACACCCCGGGCGCGGCTCGACCGCTGCTGCGGTCCGGCACCTGGCTCGACCCCGCCGACGTCCACGGCATCGTGCTCGAACAGTCGGCGGCCGACGCCGCCTGGGCCCGCCCCGGGGACCGCCTGACCGTCCTCGACGGCCACGGCGCGGCGGTCGAGCTGCGGGTCCTCGGCATCGCGGACAGCCCCGACCAGCTCCCCAGCCAGGCCGCGGGCTACGACCTCGGCTGGACCCTGCCCGCCACGCTCGACCTGGTCCAGCCGGACCAGGCGGCACACGGCCTCACCCTCGGGCTCCGGCTGGCCCGGCCCTCCGACGCCGGGTACACGGCCCAGCGGGTGGTTAGCGTCATGGGAGCCGAGCGGGTGTCCCGGATCACCACGTGGCTGGACGCGCGGGCCGCACGGCAGCAGGACAATCGGCTCGCCGGCCTGCTGCTCGGGCTCAGCGGCCTGGGCGCGCTGCTGTCGGCCGCCCTCGCGGTGGCCGGCGCGGCCGGCGGGCGGATCAGGGCGAGGACCGGTGACATCGCCCTGCTCAAGGCGCTCGGCTTCACCGCCGGCCAGGTCGCCTGGATGTTCATCGCCGAACAGCTGTTGCTGGCCGGCGCCGGGGTCCTGCTCGGCGCCGGCGGCGCCGCGATCGCCGCGCATGCCGTCCCGGCCCTCGGCGGCGGGGCCGACGCGCTCCACCGGCTCGTTCCCGGCGGTACGGCAACCACCGGCGCCGTCACCGCCGCCGCCCTCGTGGCCATCGGGGCCGCCGCCGCACTGCCCGCCCTGCGCGCCGCCCGGGTCGCCCCCGTGCCCCCGACGGACGGCACCCGGCCACCGGCCATGACGGCTCGGCCGGTCCGGCTCGGCGTGCTGCGGCGGCTGCCACCGGCCCTCGTGCTCGGACTCGGCGGCGTCCTGCGCCGGCGCTCGGGCCTGCTCGTGAGCGCCGTCCGGCTGACCGTCCCGGTCGTCGCGGCCACCCTGGCCCTGAGTACCTGGACCACGCTCGACGCCGTCACCCGGCCCGACGGCGGCGTCACGGCCCCGTCCGTCACGGTCCGCCGGACCGCCGCCCAGCCGACTCCCGGCGACGGGCAGCTCACCGGCGCCCTGGCCGCCGACTCCGCCGTGCAGGGTGTCTATCCGGGCACCGAGATCCAGGCCCTCGCGCCGGGACAGTCCGCCACCTTCACCCTGCGCGCCGTGGGGACCACCGACGCGCCGTACCCGTACACCGTCGTCGAGGGCCGGGCGATCCGCGCGACCGACGAGGCCGTCGCCGGTCAGGGCGCCCTCGATCTGCTCGGCGCCCGGGTCGGCCAGTGGATCCGGGTCACCACCGGCGGCACCCCGCGCATCCTGCACATCGTCGGGCGCGACCTCGAACCGGAACACGGCGGGCGCGTCCTGTCCACCGGCTTCGACACCCTCGACCGGCCCGGCGACCCCACGCACCCGGACTTCTGGCGCCTGGTCCTGCGCTCCGGCCACGACCCGGCCGAGGTCCAGCGCGACCTCCCGGCCCGCGCCGGCCTCGCCGGGCAGGTGGAGATCCGCCTCCCGAGCGGACCGGTCACCCGGCCCGGCGCGCTGCGGGCCTGCGTGGTCGGCCTGCTGGTCCTGCTCGCGCTCATCTGCCTGGTCGACCTGCTCACCACGGCCGCCGCCGGCTTCCTCGACCGCCGCCGGGATCTCGGGCTGCTCCGGGCGATCGGCCTGACACCGGCCCAGTCCGCCGTCGTGATGGCCACCCGGGGGACGGCCATCGCCCTGGCCACGGTCGCCGCGGGCTCGGCCCTCGGCATCCCGCTCGTCCGCTGGGTCATCGACCGGCAGGGCGAGCTGGGCGGCATCGGCGCGGGCATCGCCCACGGGCCGTCCGGCTGGACGGTCCTCGCGATGGCCGCCGCCGGCGCCGCCGCGGCGGCCGCGCTCTCGGCGCTTCCGGTGCTGCGGCTCGCCCCGTCGACGGTCGGCACGGGCGTCAGGAAGGACTGACCGCCAGCACTGCGGTGGTGGTCACCTTGTTGTCGCACTCCGCGAAGAGGCCTTCGTCCAGGCCCACTTGGTGCGATCCCGCCTCCGGCAGGCCCAGCACGAGCGAGGGGAAGGCGACGGGCGTGGCTCCGGAGACGCAGTAGCCGTCGGCCTCGCCCTGGACCTGGACGAAGGTGAGCTTTACCCACGCCTTCCCGCCCGGTGCCAGCTTGACCGCTGCTTCGGACCCGGTGTGGGTCACCGTCAGCGGCATGTTGTGGCCCGGGCCGCCGTTGCCCGCTCCGGCCACCGTCGGAAAGCCCTTCAGGGTGCACGCGTGGCCGGAGGTGTTGGCGAACCCGATGATCGCCGCTCCGATCCCCGTGCCATCGGGCCGCTCCTTCGCCTGGTGCGCGTCGGCCTTCAGATCGCCCGCCGCACAAGCCGGCGCCGCACCGGCCGAGGCCCCCGTCGAAGCCCCCTTGGACGGCCCGGTGGACGGCGCGGCGGGCGATCCCTTCGCGGCCGGTGACGACGTGCTCCCCGGGGCGGGTGCGGAGGAGCCGGCGCTCGCACCGGCCGCGGACGTCGGCGCCGCCGTGGCCGCCGTGGCCGCTCCGGTCTCGGCGTCCCCCGGCCCGCACGCGGTGGCCAGCACAGTCGTCGCCGCGGCCGCGACGATCGCGACGGCCGCTCTTCGGATGCTTCTCGTGTACTGCATGGCGCCTCCCGGACGAACGAGCGGAGCCGACCCGGCGTCGGCATCCGCCCGGTTACACAGGCGCCGCTCCCATGCCGGTTCCCCGGCCGTCCAGGCGTGACACAACGGTGACGAAACCCGGAAAACCCCCCGGACGGCGGAGCCGCCATCCCCCCTGAACGGCGGGTGGCAATTCCGGCATCCGGGCGTCAATCCGGCAGCCGCACATGAAATGTCTCGCATTCAACTACAAAGCAGCGGGAATCGCTTCGTCCCGCTGCGGTGCGGCCCCGATCGAACCTTCCGTGAGATGTACCTCACCATTTCGTTCGCCCTCTCCAGGCAAAAACCGTTGACGAGGCCTCAGATAGCTCTCCTGCCGCACTGACGACAGTTCAGGCTGCAATCCGAAGGCACATCAAGGTGCTAGCCTTTCTTCTCGCGAGTGGAAGGCCAAGCACTCCTGACTTCCTATCAGTGTCGACCGAATGACCTGCGCACACCCGAACCCCTGGTGCCGCGCGCTCGGTCCGTTCTCCTCAGAGCAGGAATTGATGCCCGTTCAACCGATAGCGGAACTCGTACGCTTCGCGCGCCGCAATTCACCCTTCTATGCGGAGCTGTACGCCGGTCTACCCGACCGGACAGCGAAGTTGACCGATCTCCCGGTGGTCCCGCAGACCGAGTTCTGGCAGGCGAACACGCCCCGCGGCAACCGGCTGCTGACCGGTCCGCTGGAGGAGGCGGTGGTCTTCAAGAGCGGTGGCACCACCGGCTCGCCCAAGTTCTCCTTCTACAGCCGCGAGGAGTGGAGGGAGTTCACCACCTCGTTCGGCGCCGGCCTGGTCGACGCCGGGCTGCGTCCGGGGCACCGGGTCGCCGACCTCTTCTACGCGGGCGACCTGTACGCCAGCTACACCTTCATCCTCGACGCGCTGCAGCATTCCCCCGTCGCCAACGTCCGCCTGCCGATCGGCGGAGCGGCGCCGCTGGAGTCGACCGCCCAGACCCTGGAGCAGTTCGAGGTCGAGGTGGTGGCCGGCACCCCGACCACGCTGTGCGGGCTGGCCGACCACCTTCTGGCCTCCGGCCGCGAACTCCCGCACGTGGAGCTGCTGTTGTTCGGCGGCGAAGGCCTCTACCAGGACCAGCAGCCGCTGCTCGGCAAGGTGTTCCCCAACGCCCGTATCTCGTCGATCGGTTACGCCGCCGTCGACGCCGGACTGCTCGGCCGGCCGGTCCCCGGACCGGACACCCGGGTGCACCGGACGTTCGCCCCGGAGACCGTGGTGGAGATCCTCGACGACCACACCGGCGAGCCGATCACCCGCGAGGGAGTGCCGGGCCGGGTCGTGGTGACCGACCTGCGGCGACAGCTGATGCCGGTGCTGCGCTACCCCGTCGGCGACCGCGGCGAGTGGACCGACGCCGCCGCCGGGCAGTTCCGCATCCTCGGCCGGGCCCAGGAGGGCGTCCGGGTGGGGCCGGTGTCGCTGTACACCCAGGACGTGCTCGACCTCGTCCGGTCCGCCGATCCGGCCGGCCGGGTCACCGGCGTCCAGCTGGTGGTGCGCCGCTGGGACGCCCGGGACGGTCTCGTGCTGCGCCTGGCCTGCGACGGGAACCCCGCCGGGCTCCCCGAACTGGCCGCCGCCGTCGAGTCCGCGATCCACGCGGCGCGCCCGCTGTACCCGGAGGCGGTCGCCGCCGGCTACGTGCACCCGCTGTCCGTCACCTGGGTCCGCCAGCACGAACTCACTGTCAACGCCCGGACCGGCAAGCTGATCCGCGTCCTCGACGAACGGCCGCACTCGTGACCGCCACCGTGTCCGACCCGGGACCGGCCACCCGCCGCCTGCCGCTCGTCCTGCGCAACCGTCGCTTCGGCGCCGTGTGGGCCGCCCAGGTCCTCACCCAGGCCGCCGGACGGATGTTCCAGGTCGGCGCCGTGTGGTGGCTGGTGGGCTACGCCGCCGGCGCCGACCGCGGCCTCGCCTCCGGCGCGTTCCTCGCCGTCAGCACCCTGCCCGCGGTCGCCCTGGTGCCGCTGGTGGCCGCGCTCATCGCTCGCTGCCCGCACCGCACGGTGCTGGGCGGCTCGGCCGCCGTCGCCGGTCTGGTCGCCCTCGGCACCGCCGGGTGGACGTACGCCGCGACGCCGCCGATGGCCGTCGCGTACGGTGCCGCGCTGCTGCTTGCGGGCTGCCAGGCGGTCTTCGACCCCTGCCTGACCACGTCCGTACCCGAGCTGGTCGAGGACGCCGACATCGAGGCCGCGACCGGCTTCGAGCTCAGCACCCAGTCGCTGGCCGGGCTCGCCGGCGGGCTGCTGGGCCCGCTGGTGGTCGACGCCGCGGGCCTGGCCGGCATCGTCGCCGGGTGCGCCGGCGCCTACCTGCTGGCGGCCGCGCTGATCGGCGCGACCCGGTTCCCCGGCGCCCCGGACTCCCCGGCCACTGACGGCGGCGCACCCGCCGCACGGCGCCCGCTGCGCCGCATCCTGGCCGAACTGCCCTTCGTCCGCCGGGTGTTGCTCTGCTTCACCGCGGCGAACGTGTTCACCACGGCGGTGTTCGTGGTGATGCCGCTGTACACCCGGACGGTGCTGCACGCCGACGGCTCGACCGTCGCCGCCCTGGAGGCTGCCCTCGGCGCCGGCACGCTGGTGGGCTCGTTCACCGGCGGCCGCCTGCCGGGCACGCCCACCGTGGTCGGCGCCGGCTGCCTGGGCCTGATGGCCGCCGCGCTCGCCCTGCCCGGAGTGGCCGCCGCCCAGGCCGCGGCCGTCGCCTCGATGGCGGTCGCCGGCTGGTGCGTGGGAGTGATCGGCGTACGGTTCGTGGCGCTGTTCCAGCGGCTGGTGCCGGCCGAGGACCGGCCCGGCTTCTTCGCCGTGATGCAGGCCCTGCTGGGGGCGACCTTCCCGGTGTCCTCGCTGGTCTTCGGCCTGCTCGGCGACCACCTCTCGCCGCGCACGCTGTGCCTGGTCCAGGCCATCGGCGTGCTGCCGGTCGCCGCGGCGCTGTGGTGGACCGGTCGGCGCGAACCGGCCGTCCCGGAGCCCGAAGCGGCCCCGGAACCCGAAGCGACGATCGAGAGTGCCCGATGACCGTGACGATCGCCCCCGCGACCCCGCAGGACGTCGCGCAGCTGCGGCAGCTCTACTTCGACGTCTACGGCCACGGCTACCCCGTCGCCCTCGGCAGCGACCCCGAGGAGATGCGCCGCCTCATCGCCGACCCGCACACCCACTGGCTCACCGCGCGCGAGGAGGGCGCCGGCCACCTGGCCGGGTCGGTGGCGGTGCAGACCGACCCCGGCAGCCGGATCGGCAAGCTGGTGGGCCTGGCGGTCCACCCCGAGCAACGGGGCGGCGGGCTGGCCGGACGGCTGACCGCCGCGGTCTGCGCGGACGCGTTCGCGACCGGCACCCCGGACTCGATCTACGCGACCGTCCGGGTCGTCACCCCCGGCCCGCAGCAGGTCTTCGCCCGCAACGGCTTCCGGGCCCTCGGCCTGATGCCGAACGCCGTCGAGGTCGCCGGGTGCGAGAGCCTCGCGCTGTTCGCCCGGCACGCCGACGGCGTCCTCGCCCGGCGGGAGAGCGTCGACCAGGTGCCGGGCGCCCTCGTCCCGCTCCTGGAGGCCGCCCGGCGGAGCACCGGCCTCGGCTACGGCGACCCGCAGGTGACGGACGGCCCCACTGTGCCTGCCGGGCGGACCGCACCGGTGACCGCACCGATGGAGCTGATCACCGCGCCCGGCTTCGTCCGCCGCCGCTTCCTGGAGCTCTTCCCCGACCCGGCGGAACGGTTCTTCCCGCTGCACGTCCCGAACGCCGTCCTCACCCCGCCGGACGGCGCGTTCGAGGCGTACGCCGACCTGGACCCGGTCGCCGCGAGCTGCTCGCTGGTGGCGGTGCACCCGTCCCCGGCGGCCGTCACCGGGGCGCTGGAGCCTCTGATGGCCGCCGTCTCCCGGGCAGGCGCCGACTACGTGGAGACGCTGCTGCCGCTGGCCGACACCGCCGGACTGAGCGCCTTCCTGGCCGCCGGGTTCGTCCCGAGCGCCGTCTACCCGGCGATGCGTCGCCTCGGCGACCGCTTCCACGACTACGTGGTGCTCTCCCGCACCAGCCGCCAGATCGACTTCAGGACCACGGCCGTCAGCGGCCCGCTCCAGCCGTACCTGCTGGCCTACCTGACCGCCTGGACCTCGACCTACCTACCACTTCCCGAGGTTGCCCCGTGAACATCCATCTCGCGCCGGTCGAGGTCCCCGACCCCGCCGCGCTCCCGCACGTCCAGCAGCTGTGCGACCTGACCGCCCCGTACGCCGCCGGACCGGAGACCGACGCCCTGTTCGCCGCCGCGATGGCTGAGACCAACGCCTGGCACGCGCAGCGCTCCCCGTTCTACCGCTCCCTGCTGGACGGCCCGGCCGAGACCGCCGCGCCGACCGTCGGCGAGGGCGTCCGCACGCCCCTGGTGCACGCCAACTTCTTCAAGCGGCACGAGGTCCTCTCCATCCCGCGGGACGACGTCTTCCTCCACCTCACCTCCTCCGGCACCACCGGCCAGAAGTCGCAGATGTTCTTCGACACCTGGACGATCCGCTCCGCGCAGCGCATGGTCGCCCGGATCTTCGACCACTACGGCTGGATCACCCCCGAGCAGCCCGTCAACTACCTGCTCTACAGCTACGAGCCCGCCCCTCAGCTGAAGCTCGGCACCTCGTTCACCGACAACTACCTCTGCGACTTCGCCCCGGCCAACCACACCACGCACGCACTGCGGCACACCGGCAGCGGCCACGAGTTCGACGTCCACGGGTGCATCGAGGCGCTCCGGAGGTACGCCGAGGACGGCCTGCCGGTACGGATCCTGGGCTTCCCCGCCTTCCTGCACTTCACCCTGGAGCGGATGCGGGCGCTCGGCCTGCCGCCGCTCCAGCTGCCGGCCGGCTCCCTGGTGCTGCTCGGCGGCGGCTGGAAGGGGCACACGGACCGCCAGATCGGCAAGGACGAGTTCTACGCCGAGGTCACGGAGCAGCTGGGCATCCCCTCCGAGCGGATCCGCGACACCTTCGGGTCGGTCGAGCACTGCGTGCCGTACATCGAGTGCGGGCACCACCGGCTGCACGTTCCGGTCTGGTCGCGGGCGGCCGTACGCGACACCCGCACCCTGCGGCCGCTGCCGTACGGCGAACGCGGCTTCCTCCACCTCGTCTCCCCGTACATCACCTCGGTGCCGGCGCAGAGCGTCGTCATGGGCGACCTCGCCTCGCTGCACCCCGCGCAGGAGTGCCCCTGCCCGCTGCCCACGCCGTGGTTCACGATCCACGGCCGCGCCGGGGTCAGCCGCAACCGCAACTGCGCGGCGGCCGCCGCCGAACTCCTGAAGGGACTGTCGTGACCACCGCATCCGCGACCGCCGTACCCGTGACCGCCGAACCCCACTTCTGGCAGGGCTCGTTCATCGGCGACGAGGAGGCCGCCGGACGGCTCGCCGAACTGCCGGAGCTCGCCGCCCGCACCCTCGCCGAACCCCTGCCCACCGAACTGGTCCTGAGCGCCTGCCAGCAGCTGGCCGACGCCCTCGGCACGCCGGACGGCCCCGTCCGCGCCCGCCTGCTCGGCGTGCTCACCGACGGCACCGACCCGGAGGAGGCGTCGGCGACCCTCTCCGAGATCGCCGAGGCGATCGCCCGCCCCGCGCTGGAGCGCAAGCTCCGGCGCGAACTCGGCGGCCTGCGCCCCGAGCGCCTCACCCGGCCCGACGCCCGCGAGACCACCTTCGAGGCCTGGGCGCCGGTCGGGCTGCTGGTTCACATCGCCCCCGGCAACGCCGCCGCCGTCGCACCGCTGAGCGTCATCGAGGGCCTGCTCACCGGAAATCTCAACGTCCTGAAGACCAGCAGCGGCGACACCCTGCTCGCCCAGCACCTGCTCGCCGAGCTCGCCGCCGCCGACCCGACCGGTGCCCTGGCCCGCCGCATCGTCGTGCTCCGCTTCTCCTCCGCCCGCACCGAGTGGCTGCGGCTGCTGTGCGAGCCCGCCGACGCGGTGGCGGTCTGGGGCGGCGAGGACGCCGTACGCTCGGTCGCCGGGCTGGTCCCGGCCGGCTGCCGGCTGGTCGAGTGGGGGCACCGGATCTCCTTCGCCTACCTGACCCGTGACGCCTGGTCGGACGAGGCCACCCTGGACGCGCTCGCCGCCGACGTCTGCCGCTTCGAGCAGCAGGCCTGCTCAAGCCCCCAGGTGATCTACCTCGACACCGAGGAGGACGGCGACGTCTTCGGCTTCGCCGAGCGCTTCGCGGCCCACCTCGCCGACGCCTCCGCCAAGCTGCCCCGGCCCGAGCTCGAACCGGCCGAGCACGCCGAGATCACCACCACCGAACTGATCGCCCGGCTGGAGGAACACCTCGGTCTCACCCGGGTCGTCGCCGCCGAGGACAGGTCCTGGCGCGTCCTCGCCGACACCCGCCCCGCCCTGGCGGCCTCGCCGCTCAACCGCAGCGTCTGGGTCAAGCCGCTGCCCCGCACCTCCGTCATGACCGTGCTGCGCCCGATGCGCCGCTACCTGCAGACCGCCGCGATCGGCGGCAGCCGCGCCGACGTCGCCCGGCTGTCGCAGGCGATGGTCGCCGCCGGCGTGCTGCGGGTCACCCCGGTCGGGGGGATGCTCGACAGCTACCACGGCGAGCCCCACGACGGCGTCTACGCGCTCCAGCGCTACAGCCGCCGGGTGGCCGTCCGCGCGGGCGAGGCCTTCGCCACCACCGCCTGCCTGGACGACCTGGCGGCCCCCGCCGCCGTCCCCGCAGCGCCGAGCGGCCCGCTGCTGGACAAGGCCGGCGTGCAGGAGCAGCTGCGCACCCTCGCGCCCGAGCACGCCCACCTGTACTTCCGCAGCGGCGGCAGCACCGGGGCCCCGGCCCTGTCGGTGTTCACCAACGCCGACTACGACACCCAGATGCGGGCCGCCGCCGACGGCCTGCTCGCCGCCGGGTTCGACCCGGCCCGGGACCGCGCCGCCAACCTGTTCTTCTGTGGTGGCATGTACGGAAGCTTCATCAGCTTCTTCTCGATCCTGGAGCGCCTCAACGCCACCCAGCTCCCCATCGCCGCCGGCACCGACCACGCCGCAACCGCCGAGGCGCTGGTGACGTACGGCGCGGACACGGTGTTCGGCATGCCGTCCTACCTCTGGCAGCTGTTCCACTCGCAGAGCGCCACGCTGCGCGCCTACGGCCGGATCCGGAAGGTGTTCTACGGCGGCGAGCACTTCACGGCAGAGCAACGCCGGGTGCTCACCGAGGACTTCGGCGTCGAAGTGATCCGTTCGGCGTCCTACGGCAGCACCGACCTCGGGCCGCTCGGCTACCAGTGCGCCCGGGCCGAGGGGTCGGTCCACCACGTCCTGACCGACCTGCACACCCTGGAGATCCTGGACCCGGAGGCCGACCGCCCGGTCCCCGCCGGGCAGCCGGGCCGCCTGGTCTTCACCAGCCGCACCCGGGCCGGACAGCGCCTGGAGCGGTACCAGATCGGCGACCTCGGCCGCGCGGCCGAGGGCGTCTGCCCCTGCGGCAGCCACACCCCGCGGATCGAACTGCTCGGCCGGTACGGGGACGTCGTCCGGGTCGGCACGTACTTCTTCAACGTCCGGCGCTTCATCGCGGTGGCGGAGGAGGAGCTCGGCTACCGGGGCGAACTACAGCTGATCCTGGACGCCGGCGACGGCCGGGAGCAGGCCACCGTCCGGCTGGACGAGCGGTACGCCGCGGACGGGGCGCCCGCCCGCGCCGCCTTCCTGGCCGCCATCCCCGAGCTGCACTCGGCCGTGACCGAGGAACTGCTCTCCTTCTCGGTCGAGACGGCCGGCACCGCCGCCTTCGAGCGGACGCCCACCAGCGGCAAGCTGCGGACGGTGATCGACCGGCGGCAGACCACGCTGTGACACCACGAGGGCCGGGGCACGGGGTGCCCCGGCCCTCGGCGTCACCGCCTGCTGGCCGTCTGTCAGATCGATTCCGCAGCCCTGTCCCGAAAAGGCTGTCAGAAATCCGTGCCGAAATTCCCTGCAGAACGATCAGAAAATCCATCAGTTCTGTCGGGGCCGATCGCGACGGTGATCGAATACCGGCGAAATTACCGACCCGGCCGCCTCGCCCAAGGGTCGCGCGCGGGCGAACGGTATCAGAGACCAGAACTACCAGCCAGTAACGCGCTTCACAAATTGTTCACCGGACTCGACTTGCAAATCCGATTCGCGCTATGTGCAGAATAGGGCGCTTTTCCGCCCGCAGCACACGGTTCTCGGCGCGAAGAACTGGATAGGAGAGTCGTCGCGTGAAGTCTCGCGCCACACACCCGGTCAGCAACCCCTCTGCACCGGAGAACCCGCAGGACCGTCCGCAGCCGACGACCAACGGCACCGGTGCGCTCCTCTCCGAACGCGACATCGCCCTCCTCAGGGCGAGCGTGGCCGCCGTCGAGCCGTATGCCGCGGACCTCCCGGCCCACTTCTACGCGACCCTGTTCCACCGCTACCCCCAGGTCCGCGATCTGTTCCCGCAGCGCATGGAGATCCAGCACGACAAGCTGGTGCGCGCCCTGCTGCTCATCGTCGACCTGGTGGACGATCCGGACACCCTGGTCCGTTTCTGCTCCGAACTCGGCCGCGACCACCGCAAGTTCGGCACGCAGAGCGAACACTACGCCGCGGTCGGCGAGTGCCTGCTCGCCACGCTGGAGCACTTCGCCGGCCCCGCCTGGACCGCCGACGTCGCCGCTGCCTGGACCCGCGCCTACACCGCGGCCGCGCAGGCCATGGACGGCGCGGCCACGGCCGACGCCGCCGAGCGGCCGGCCGTCTGGGACGCCCGCATCGTGCACCACCACAGGTACGGTCCCGACCTCGCGGAGATCACCGTGCGGACCGACCAGCCGTACCCGTTCACCGGCGGGCAGTTCGTCAGCATGGAGACCCCGTGGTGGCCGAAGAGCTGGCGCTACTACTCCCCCGCCAACGCCCCGAGGCCGGACGGGACCATCAGCTTCCACGTCCGCGCCGTTCCCGGCGGCCCGGTCAGCAACACCCTGGTGCACCGCGCGGCGGTCGGCGACGTCCTCCGGCTCGGCCGGCCCCTCGGTGACATGGCCCTCGATCCGGCCTCCACCCGCGACGTCGTGTGCGTCGCAGGCGGTACCGGGATCGCGCCGATCCGCGCGCTGGTCGAGCAGGCCGTCCTGGACGGTACCCAACGGCGGATGGACGTCTTCGTGGGCGCCCGCAGCGCGAACGAGCTGCACGGGCTGGAGGACATCCAGCGGCTCTCGCAGCACCACCACTGGCTCACCGTACGGGCCGCCGTCTGCGACGCGGACACCCCCGGCGCCGCTCCCGGCCTGCCCGAGGCGCTGACGGCCGCCGGCCCCTGGCGGGAACACGAGGCCTACGTCAGCGGCCCCGGGCCGATGATCTACAGCGCCGCCCGGGCCCTGTACCGCGCCGGGATGCCGATCGATCGCATCCACCACGACCCGTTCGTACGCCTCGACTTCGCCCTCTGAGCCTTCCTGAGACTTCGCCCCGTGAGCGGCGTCCGGGAGTCAGAGCGGCTGCTCGGCCCAGATGATCTTGCAGGCGGGGGTGTAGCGGGTACCCCAGCGCTCGGAGAGCTGGGCGACGAGGAACAGTCCGCGTCCGCCCTCGTCCGTGGCCTCGGCGTAGCGCAGGTGCGGGGCGGTGCTGCTGGTGTCCGAGACCTCGCAGATCAGCGTGCGGTCCCGGATGAGACGGACGCTGACCGGTCCACTGCCGTAGCGGATCGCGTTGGTGATCAGCTCGCTGAGGATCAGCTCCGTGGTGAACGCCAGGTCCTCCAGCTGCCACTGCGCCAGCTTCAGGCCGGCCGAGGCCCGGATCCCGGCCACGGCGGCCGGATCCAGCGGGACGTCCCACTGGGCGACCTGCCCGGCCGACAACGCGCGGGTGCGCGCCACGAGCAGGACCGCGTCGTCCGTGGAGCTCACGGGCAGCAACACGTCGAACACCGCGTCGCAGGTCTCCTCGGGCGTGCGGTCGGTGTCGGTCAGGGTGTCGCGCAGGAGTTCCAGCCCGCAGTCGATGTCCCGGCGGCGGTCCTCGACGAGGCCGTTGGTGTACAGGACCAGCCGGCCGCCCTCGGGCACCTGTAGCTGCGTGGTCTCGAACGGCAGGCCGCCCACGCCGAGCGGTGGGCCGGCCGGCAGGTCGAGGAACTCCACCGTGCCGTCCGGCGCCACGAGCGCGGGCGGGAGGTGGCCGGCCCGCGCCAGCTCGCAGCGCCTCGACACCGGATCGTAGATCGCGTACAGGCAGGTGGCTCCGGTGATCCCGGGGTCGCTGCGCCCGGTCGTGTCGTCCTTGTCGATGCGGTTGACCAGCTCGTCGAGGTGGGCCAGGAGATCGTCGGGAGGCAGGTCCAGCATGGAGAAGTTGTGCACCGCCGTCCTGAGACGGCCCATCGTGGCGGCCGCGTGCACGCCGTGCCCGACGATGTCCCCCACGACCAGCGCGACGCGGGTGCCGGACAGCGGGATGACGTCGAACCAGTCCCCGCCGACGCCCGACCGCGCCGGCAGGTAGCGGTAGGCGACGTCCAGGGCGTTCTGCTCGGGCAGCCCGCGGGGCAGCAGGCTCTGCTGCAGGGTCACGGCCATGCTGTGGTCGCCCGTGACGGCCGCGACGATCTGCTCATGGGTGGCGTACTTCGTGTCGAAGAAGCCGCTGTTGCGTCCGAGCCGCAGCACCACCACTCGGTCGGCGACCGCCCGGACGTTCTCCAGGTCGTGGCTGACCACCAGCACGCCGAGCCGCTGGGCCCGCAGGCGCTCGACCAGTTCCAGGACCAACGCGGTCTCCCCGACCCCGAGGGCGGCGGTGGGCTCGTCCAGGACCACGACCCGCGGCTCGCCGATCATCGCGCGCGCGATGGCGATGATCTGTCGCTGGCCGCCGGAGAGCGCGCCGACCGGGACGCGCAGGCTGGGGATCCGGATGGACAGGGCGCTCAGCAGTCTGTGGCAGCGCCGCTCCATCTCGACCTCGTCCAGGATGCCGAACCTGCGCAGCTCACGGCCGAGGAAGAGATTGGCGACCGTGTCGAGGTTGTCGCACAGCGACAGGTCCTGGTGGACGGTGGCGATGCCGAGGTTCTGGGCGTCCACCGGTCTGCGGAGGTCGACGCACCGGCCCTCCCACTCGATCACCCCGCTGTCCGGCGGGGTCACCCCGGAGACGACCTTGACCAGGGTGGACTTGCCTGCACCGTTGTCCCCGACCAGCGCGACGACCTCACCCTCGCCGACGTCGAGTCCGACGTCGCTCAGCGCCTGTACGGCGCCGAACCGCTTGGAGACGCCGCGTACGGCCAGCAGGGGCGTGCGTGCCACGGAAGCGGTCTCCTTCCCGTCACCGTTCACCGGGGTACGGACCGCACCAGCAGCAGCGCGACGTCGTCGGTGCGGTACTCCGCGTGCCCGGCCTGCCCGATGAGCGCGTCGGCCAGCCGGTCGAGCGGTTCGCCGCCGTGACGGGCGAGCGTGGCGGTGAGGTCGGCCAGCGCCTGGTCGAGGTCGGCGCCGGGCGTGTCGACGAGGCCGTCGGTGTACAGGACGAGGGTGCTGCCGATCGGCAGGTCGACGCGGATCTGCGGGTACTCGGCGGCGGGGTCGACGTTCAGGACCATGCCGATGACCGGCTCCACCGCCGCCGCCCGGCCGTCCGGGCCGTACAGCAGCGGCACGGGGTGCCCGGCCGTGGCCAGCCGGGCCTCGCGGCGGGCGAGATCGATGCAGAGGTAGGTGCAGCTGGCCAGCAGGGCCGTGTCCAGGTCGACCAGCAGACGGTTGGTGCGGGCCAGCACGGTGCTCGGATCCGCGTCGGCCGCCGCGAAGGCACGCACGGCGGTGCGGACCTGGCCCATCAGCGCGGCGGCGTTGACGTTGTGGCCCTGGATGTCGCCGATGACGACGGCCACGGTGTCGGGGCCGACGCGGATGAGGTCGTAGAAGTCTCCTCCGACGTCCATGCCCTCGGTGCACGGCAGGTACCGGGCGCTGATCTCCAGGCTCGGGACGACGGGCAGCGCGTGGGGCAGCAGGCTCTCCTGGAGACCGTGGGCGAGGACGAGCTTGGTGTCGTAGAGCCGGGCGCGGTCCAGGGCCTGGGCGATCAGACCGCCGAGCGAGGTGAGGACGGCGCGCTCCTCGACGTCGAAGCGGTGCGGCTCGGCGAACGCGAGTACGCAGGTGCCGATCAGCCGGCGCGAGGTCACCAGCGGCAGGTACGCCCAGGCGGCCATCCCGTCCTGGGTCTCGTGGCGCTCCGGATACAGCCGCTCCAGCTCCGCGCGGGTCTCGAAGAACGCCGGCACGGCATTGGTCGACGCCTGGACGCCGGGCGTGGACTCCGTGAGCGGGGTGCCGTCGAACTGGTCGACCAGGCCGGGCGGATAGCCGCGGTGGCCCGCGATGCGCAGCCGGCCGCCCTCGGCCATCAGGACCGCGACGGCCTGCCCGCCGAAGGCCGGCAGGATCTGCTCGGAGACCATGGTCACCACGTCCTGCACGGTGATGGCCTCGGTCAGCGCGCTGGCGAGGTGGAGGAGGTGGTACAGCGCTCCGGGCCGCGTGTGCACCGCGTGCTCGGCCGGCTTCTCGGTCTGCCCGTCGAGCAGGGCGGCATCGGCGGCGACGATCCGCACGGTGACGCCGGAGGAATCCGGGAAGAGCTGGAACGACAGCCACCGGTCGGGCGGGCACAGGGCGACGAAGGACGTGGTCTGCCCGCTGACCACAGCCGCCCGGTAGTGGTACTCGTACACCGGATCACGCAGCCACGGCAGCGCGGCCCACGGCCGTGAGCCCAGCAGTCGCTCCGCCGGCTCGCCGAGCAGCTCGGCGGCGGTCGGCGTCACTGCGGCCAGCCGGCCGTCCAGGTCGATGCCGCACACGCCCTCCGGCAGTCGTGCCGCCAGCGCGGTGAGGGGGTCGGCGGAACGGTCCTCCGCCACGGCCGGGCGCGGGCCGGCCCGGATCGGACGGCCCGCCCCTGCCGCCTCCGCCAGCACCTCGGCCAGGTCCAGGCCGAACTCCTCGAGCCCCTCGCGTTCACGGGGCGACAGTTCGGTGGGATGCGTGGCGGGCCAGATCAGGAAGACGGTTCCGTACGTCGTCCCCCGCGCGACGAGCGGAACGGCCGCGAGGCAGAACGCGTACGGCATGGCGACCGCGACCCGCGGGTACCGGCGCGCCATCTCCTCCGCGCCGCCCACCCACACGACCCGGCCGCTGCGCGCCGCTTCGACCACCGGGATCGGCGCGGTCAGGCCGATGCGCTGCCACGGCCTGCTGAACTGCCGGGCGGCCCCGAGCGTCATGGCCAGTTCGAGCAGCTCCCGCTCCTCCGACAGCAGGTAGAGGCCGCCGATGTACGCGCCGAGCCGCTCCGGCGCCGACCGCAGGATCTGCGCCGCCGCGTCGAGACCGCGCCCTGCCACCGCCTCGGCGGCCTCGTGTCCGAGCCGCGACGACGCATGCGATGACATGCCCATCACACCAACCTCATTCAAGCCGACAGGTGGAGCCGCAGTCTCCTCTCCATACTGGCCCGGGCGGGCACCATGCGCCCCGTCGCGCTCTCCGCGGCCCGCCGCGAAGACCGTCGAGCCGGGCTCGGCGTGACCCCGATACCCCGCGGCGCGTCCCGCGGAACCTACGGAGTGGGCGGCAGGCGGTGGAGCCGGTAGTCCACCCACCGTCGCCCTGCGGCTGCCAGGGCGCGCAGGCGCGGTGCGGAGCCGAGATGCCGCCGGTGTTCGCGCACGCCCGCGATGACGACGGCGAAGGCGGTGATCGCCTCGGGAGCGGCCTTCTTCCAGGCGGGGACCGCGCCGGCCCACTCCTCCGCCTGCTGCGGGCTGTGTCCTGCGTGGATGAGGCGCAGCACCAGCGACGCCGTGTCCGTCCAGGCGGCGGCGCGGGCGGGCCACGCCCAGTCGACGGCCCGGACCGTCCAGCCGTCGACGAGAAGGTTGCCGGCTGACAGATCCGTGTGGGACAGCGTGTCGCCGTCGACCAGGCCGGGCGCCGTCGTCTCGATCCGTACGAGCTGCTCCAGGCGGGCCACCGCCCAGGCGTCCAGTAGGCCTCGGTCGTGCTCGGCCATCAGGCGCCAGATCCGGCGTTCCGCCAGTCGCACCGCGAACGGCTGCGTGGGCACGGGCGGCGCCGGGGTGAGCCGTTCGGCGAGGGCGGCGAGGGCGGCCGCCAGCAGCGGCAGGTCCGGGGAGCCCGGACGCAGCTCGGCATGGCGCCCGGGAAGGTGCTCGAACCCGAGCAGCAGCCATCCCCCGGTCTCGATCAGCCATTCCAGCCGAGGAGCGGTCCCCCGGAGGAGGGGATTCACCTCGGCCTCCTTCCGGTGCTTCCATGCCTCTGGATTCGCCGTTCGCACCGCCTTGCAGAAGACGTCGCCCTGCTCGGTGCGGAGCGTCGCCGCGAAGTCGGAGATCGTCCCCGCCCTCGGCGGCTCGGCCGTGATCACCGGCCTGCCGATCGCGGCTTCGACGGCCAGTCGCACATCCCTCGGCAGCGCCGTCCAGTCACATCCGGTCACAGCTCACCGGCGTGCTCCAGGTACCCGGGTAGCTCGGCGAAGTGCCCGATCACGCCGATGCTCTCGGGTAGGTCGTCCGGGCGGGGCGACGACGTGACCAGGACGGCGCGCATGCCGAACCGGTACGGCCCGATCGCGTCCTTGGCCGGGACGTCGCCGACGAACAGGATGTTCTCGGGCCGGCAGCCGGCCGCGCTCACCACGGCGTCGTAGAACAGAGGGTTCGGCTTGCGGACTCCGAGGGTGCTGGAGAGGACCAGGGCGTCGAAGCAGTCCGCGATACCGGCGGCCTCGAGGGTGCGGCGGCGCACGATCTCGGGGCGTCGGGTGTCGCAGGCCAGTACACACGCCAGCCCCCGCTCGTGCAGTCGGCGTAGCGCGTCCGCGGCCCTCGGATCCACCTCGGCGTCGGGTACCGCGGTGAACACGGCCTCGGTCGCGGCCGTCGGATCCGGGATCACGGCCCCGCACTCCTGCGCGCTGCGGCGCAGCAGATCGGCGAACGCGCTCTGGGTGAAGTGCGCCCGGTCCTCCTCCCGGATCCGGCGGCCGACCAGCTCGAACGCGCTGGGGAAGGCCTCCGGCACGACGGTCCCGTCGAGGCCGTGCAGGATCCGCGCGACCGTGACACCGTCCGGCTCCGGGCCCGGGCGGGCCAGGGTGTCGCCGAAGTCCAGCGCCAGTGCGCGGATCCTGGCCATGCTCACTGTCCTTCCTGCGCGTCACGCCGCTACGGCACGACGAGGGTCTTTCCGAGGTGGCGGCCGGTGGTCTGCTCCCGGAGGACACGGGGCAGTTCGGGGAGACCGACCTGCCTGGCGATCATCCGCTCGATGCGGTCCGGTGCGATGGCCGGTCCGGCGAGGTCCCCGAGGGCCGCCTCGAAGTCCGCACGCACGGTGCCGTAGCTGCCCGCGATGCGAACTTCCCTCCCCTGCCACCGAGTTGTGACGATGCTCTCGCGGCGGCGCACGGCGTCCAGGTCGCACTCCAGCCCCGGAAGCGCGTCACCGGGCGCCGTACCGCCGTAGAGCAGGAGCAGGCCGCCCGGCGCGGTCATGCGCAGCGCCTCACGCAGGACGTCGGGGTGGACGAAGCTGGTGGCGACGATGGCGACGTCCAGTGCGCCGGTCGGTACGGACGTCATCGGGCCGATCGGGACGTCGACGATCCCTCGTTCCCGCAGGAACGCCCGGCGGTCGGAGGTCCGGTTGGTCAGGACGACGTCGAGACCCATCGTCCGGGCCAGCGCGGCGATGAGCACGCCGGCGACTCCCGCGCCGAGCACGCCGAGTCGCACGCCGGCCAGGTCGCGGTCCGCGTGGCGGGCGGCGCTGGAAAGGCAGTGCCGGGCGCAGGCCAGCGGCTCCGTGAAGACCAGGGTGCGGGCCGGGATGTGACGCTGCACGGCCGGCAGTGCCGTGCTGAGGCGCTCGGCCGGTCCGGCTGCCCACATCGTGGTGGCGAAGCCGGTGCTCCGTTCGATCGCGACGTTCGGGTCGAGGGTGACCCGCTGCCCCGGCGGGAGGGCCGGGACGGTGGACTCCTCGACCACTCCGACGAGTTCATGCCCGAACTGGCTCACTCCGTACCGGCTTCCGGCGACCTCCTTGAGGTCCGACCGGCAGACCCCGGCCAGTTCGATCCGGACGCGAACCGCGTGCTCGCCCGGCGGGCGTTCGGGCGGACCGGGGTCGAGCCGCGGACCGCCCGGTTCCAGCACCACCCTCATCAGAGGGCTTCCAGGGCTTCGCCGAACCGGTCGGCGACCAGGTGCGCCTCGGCGGGTGTCAGGACGAGGGGCGGGCGCACCTCGATGACGTTGCCGAGGCCGTGCTCGGAGACCCGGGTGAGCACGCCCCGCCCCTCCAGCGCACGCTGGTAGGCGTGGGCCTCCTCGACGGCCTTGCCGCCGTCGGGTTTCACCAGTTCCACCCCGAGCATCAGGCCGAGGCCGCGGACGTCGCCGATGACCGGATGGTCCTGCCGCAGCCCGCGCAGGCGGTCGAGCAGGACGGCTCCGCTGGCGCGGACGTTCTCGAGGAAGCCGGGCCGCTGCACGATCTCCAGGGTCTTCACCGCCGCGGCGGCCGACAGGTTGTGTCCGCCGAAGGTGAAGCCGTGCATCGAACGGTCCCAGCCGGCCATGCGCTCCTCGGTCAGGATCGCGGCCAGCGGAAGGCCACTGCCCGTCAGCCCCTTGGCGAGGGTCATGATGTGCGGCTGCACACCGAAGTGGTCGGCGGCGAACATCTCACCGGTGCGGCCGAACCCGGTCTGGATCTCGTCGAAGATCAGGACGATCTCACGGGCGTCGCAGAACGCCTTCAGCTCCTGGAGGTAGCCCGGCGGCGGGACGACGTTGCCACCCGCTCCGCTGACCGGCTCCATGATCACGCACGCCACGCTGCCGGAACTGGCGTAGTCGATGAAGTCCTCGATGCGCTGCACGCACAGCATCCCGCACACGTCCGGGGTCTGCCGGTAGAAGCAGCGGAAGCAGTACGGCCCGGGCACCTGCACCCCGCCGGGGAACCGGTACGGGAAGGGCGCCCGCAGCCTGCTGGTGCCGTTGAGGCTCGCCGCGGCGAGCGTCTGGCCCACGTGACCGCGGAACGGCACGATCACGTCGCGCCGCCCGGTGTGATGCTGGGCGATCTTGATCGCGCCCTCGTTCGCGGTGGAGCCGCCCGAGCTGCGCAGGTTCACCCGGGTCAGGTTGGCGGGGCTGATCCTGACCAGCTCCCGCATCACCCGGTTGGTCGTCTCGGTCTGGAACGAGGATGTGGCGAACAGCAGTTCCTCGGACTGGGCCCGGATCGCGGCCACCACCTCCGGATGGCTGTGGCCCAGCAGCAGGTTGAAGGTGCCCGACACGCAGTCGAAGTACTCCCGGCCCGCACCGTCCCAGCAGCGCACGCCTTCGCCCCGGACCAGCACGGCATCACCGAGCCGGTACTGCGCCACCTGCCGGGGGTCGGCCGCGAGCTCACTCATGACCGCCCCGCCGATCGGCCTGCAGGGCGTCGAGCTGCGAGCGCACCCAGGCCTCCAGCGTCCACGGCTCGGCGGCCGCACGGCGGCGCCCGGCGGCCTCGGCCCGCTGCGCGGCCGGCGCCGTCAGGGCACCCGCGATGGCCTCGGCCTGCTCGGCCAGGTCGAAGGGGTTGACGGTGCGGCAGACGCCTCCGAGCACCTCGGCCGCTCCGCACATCTCGGACAGGACCACGTCGGCGTCGCGCTCGTTGACCAGCGGCGCCTCGAAGGCGCTCAGGTTCTGGCCGTCCACGGTGGAGTTGAACACCAGCAGATCGGCCCGCCGGAAGCTGCCGAGGGTGTGCTCGACGTGGTTGTCGCAGTGCCAGCGCACGGTGTCCGCGCCCAGATCGGCGTTGACCTCGGCGACGGCGCTCCGCACGCGGCGGACGTAGTCGGCGTTGGCCTCGACGTAGAGCCGGTTCGGGTTCATCCGGACGAGCATCCTGGTGCCGCGCAGCCTCGCGTCGGAGCGCACGGCCAGCCGGAACGCCCGCACGGCGCGCTCGGCGTTCTTGATCGGGTCGGTCCGTCCGCTGTGCACGACCAGCGGCCCGTCCCCCGCCCATTCGGCGATGCCGTCCGGCAGTCCGGGGGTGCGACCGGCGATGGTCAGCGGGCTGTAGCCGAGCGGCAGGGTCCGCACCCGGGTGACGGCACCCCGACGGCGGATGAGGCCACGCTCCCGGTCGACCTCGGCATCGGGGATCAGGTCGGCGACGCAGGCGAGGAAGTTGCGGCACCACCGGTCGGCGAAGAACCCGATCGTGGTGGCGGGCAGCATGCCCTCCAGCAGGCCGACGCGCATCGGTTTCGGCAGCATGCGCCAGTAGTCCGGCGTCGGCCACGGGATGTGGACGAACAGCAGGATCGGCGCGTCGGGCCGCTGTTCGCGCAGCTTCTGCGGGACGCCGACGAGCTGGTAGTCGTGGACGAGGTACAGCGGGTCCGGAGCATCGGCCGAGCTCTTCAGCAGCGCCTCCGCGAAGTCGCGGGTGAACTCGTCGAAGCACTCCAGTGCCCGGTACGTCTCGCTGCCGAAGGTGGGCGTCGTCCAGGAGTCCCAGCCGTGGTTGTTGGCCGCCCAGAGCAACTCGGCGGTGACGAAGTTCTGCACCACCTCGAAGGTCTTCCGGTCGTGGCGCAGCAGCTGGACGCGAATCCGTCGACCCGAGCCGAGGCTGAGCGCGAGACCCTCCGGGTTCTCGCGGGCGGCCCGGTGGTCGTCGTCCGTGTCGGCGCTGGCGATCCACGACACGTCGAGCACCCCCGCCTGCTCGGCGACCACGTTTCCCGTGCCGCCCGGCGCGAGCCAGGGGCGCAGCTCGCCGCTGTCGGGGTCGGGTGCGTAGGTCACCGCGGCGCGCTTGCTGGCCAGAAAGATCTGCTGTCCCGTCATCGGCACTCCTTTTCCTGGGCGATGAGCCTGTTGCTGGCTTCGAGCACGTCCACCGGGTCGAGTCCCGCCAGCTCGGGCAGGTGCGGGGCGCGCTCGCTGTGGAGGCAGGCGTTGCGCGGCCGGCACGCGTACACGGTGCTGCGCTGCGGCGCGGTACGGACCAGGGCCGGGTCCGCACCGCAGCACCCGGCGATGTGCCGTGCCCAGGCGAGCCGGCTCACCCTCCGCGGCCCGCCGAGGTGCACGATGCCGGTGTGCGCGGACGCCAGCAGGGTGGTGGTCCACACCGCGACGTCGTCGATCAGCACCGGGCTGTTCCAGTGGTCGTCCGGTACCGCCACGGTTCGGCCCCTGCTCAGCTCCTGCGCACAGGTGGTGAAGAAGTTCGGCCGCAGACCGTCGCGGTCCCAACCGTAGACGAGGCTCACCCGCAGGACGAGGACGTCGCCGGTGGCCAGCAGCGTGTCCTCGGCGGCGAGTTTCGCGCGGCCGTAGACGTTGGCGGGCTCGGCGCGGTCGTACTCGCCGTAGCTGCTCCTGCTGCCGGGGAAGACGTTGTCGGTGGAGATCAGCAGCGCTCTGCGGCTCCCGAGCGCCTCGGCCAGGTAGCGGGCGCCGCCGCGGTGGGCCGCCATCGCCTGCTCGGGGTTGGCCTCGCACCAGGTGATGTCGGACGGACCGTGGGCGACGACGACGGCATCCGGTCCGGTCGCGGCGAGCAGGGCGTGGACGGACCGGCGGTCACCGGCGTCGACGGGGTGCCAGCCGAGGTGCCGGCCGTGCGCGGTGGCGGGTCGGTGGCGCGAGCTGAGGGTGACGGTGTGTCCGAGGGCACTGAGCCGTTCGCCCACCTGGCTGGCGAGGTAGCCCGCGCCGACGACCAGAACGCGAAGCCGATGGTCCGTCATGCATCTCCTCCAGTCGGGCCGTCCGCGAGTCGGCGAAGGAGCTGACCGCCCGCCGCCACGAGCACCCCACAGGCCGCCACCGTGCCGAGCGCCGCGGACAGGCCGACGGCACCGGCGAGGGTGCCGACCAGCGGCGGGCTGACCAGGAAGCCGGCGTAGGAGACGGTCGTCACGGCGGAGATCGTCCGTGCGCGCCGCGCGGGGTCGATGCCGCGGCCGACCGCCGAGAGCAGCGTGGGCACCACGGGTGCCAGTCCGCCCCCGGCGACCGCGTAGCCCACGACGGCCCACGGCACGCTCCAGGCGGCCGCGCCGACGGCGAGACCGGCGCCGCCGAGGACTCCGCCGATCGAGACCAGCGTGCGATCCGGCAGTCTCGCCCCCTGCCACTGCGCGAGCATGCGCCCCGCGGACAGTCCGGCCATGTAGGCCGCCGGTCCGAAGCTCGCGATCAGCGGGCCCGCGCCGAGCTGCTGCACCAGGTGGATCGCACCCCACTGTTCGACGCTGTTCTCCATCAGCAGCGCGATGGCGGCCACCGCCCCGAGCATCAGCAGGAGTCCGGTCATCTGCCGGGGCCGTTCCGTCGCCGCCGACGCCGGTTCCTCCCAGCCCCGCCGGTCGATCGCGAGCACCGCGCTCAGGCCGACCAGCACCGAGATCGCCGTCAGCACCGCCTCCGGGGAGGCGCCGAGGTAGCGCGCCAGGCCGGCAGCGGGCGCGGCGACCACCATCGCCAGCGGAGTCGCGGAGTGCACCAGGTTGAACAGCCGCCGGCCGTCCCTGGCCTCCTGGGCGGCCAGTGTCGCGTTGAGTCCCACCTCGACGCCGCCGCTCGACGCCCCGATCAGCAGCAGGGCACCGATGAAGGCGGCCCGCGAATGGGCGAGTCCCACCAGCAGAACGCCCACGCCGAAGGCCGCCGTGACAACGGGCAGGGTGTACTGCGCCAGCCGGTGGGCCAGCGGCCCGGTGAGCAGCATCGCCGGCACCGCGGCGACGGGGATCGCGAACAGGGACAGGCCGAGCTGCTGGTCGGTCAACGCGAGCTCCGCCTTGATCCCGGGCAGCAGCGCGGCCCAGCCGCCCCAGAACAGACCCCAGCTGACCGCCGGCGCCAGCAGTCCGACCACTCCGCCACTTCGCCGCACCTGCGCTCCGTCCACTCAGAGGGCATCCCGCCACCGTCGACAGGACCAGCCGCGTTGCTCCGGATACCGTGACCCCCAAGGATCGACGGAAAGCGACCACACAGGTGCGAACCGTGAGGAACTGGGTCATCGATGCCGGGGGCAGCCGCACCACGGCACTACTGGACGACGGGACTCGGTGGCGAGAGGGTTCGGTGAACCCCGCCTCGGTCGGGGCCTCGGCTGCCGACCACACCCTGCTCGGACTGCTGCGCGCCATCGCCCGCGGCCTGGGCGGCGGGCCGTCGACCGGCTGGCTGGCGACCGCAGGGGTCGACGCCGACGAACCGCAGCGCGAGCTCGACCGGCTGGGCCGTCTGGCGGAACGGTCCGGCCTCACCGGGACGCTGGTGATCTCACGGGACATCGTGCCGCTGCTCCTCGCTCCCCCACTCGGCGGAAGGGGCGTCGCCGTGGTGAGCGGGACGGGTTCGGGCTTCCTCGCGAGCGACGGGATCCGCCCACCCGCCTCGGTCGGAGGCTGCGAGTACCTGGGCAGCGACGAGGGCAGCGCGTTCGCCCTCGGCCTGGGCGGCCTGCGCGCGGCCGTCCGGGGCGCCGACGGCCGGGGGGCGCCGACGGCGCTCGGCCCGGCGCTCGCCGAGCACACCGGATCCTCGGTGCCCGAGCTGGCCCGCCGGCTCGCCGCCGAGCCCTTCCCCAAGGCCGCGGTGGCCGCGCTGTCCGCCGTCGTCTGCCGCTGCTGGCTGGACGGCGACGCCGTGGCCGCCCGGGTGGTGCGCGCCGCGATCACGGAGCTCGTCGGCGGAGTGCGTGCGGTCCGCGACGCGGCGGGGCTGACGGACGGCTGGTCGGCGGCTCTCGGAGGCGGCGTGTTCCACGGCTGCCCGGCGTTCGCCGAGGCGCTGTGCCACCGGATCGTGAAGGAGCTCGGCGCCGATCGCCCACCCGTGGTCGTCGACGATCCGGCCCACGCGGTGCTCGCCGCCCTGCGCGCGCACGAGCACGACCTGCCCGCTTCCGTCGCCGGGCGCTGGGTGTGGCGCAGACAGCTGGACGGAGGTGAGGCGCGATGATGCCAGGACCGATCGCAGTGGGACTGTGCCTCGCGGCGCTCGCACCCCTCGGCCTGGAGGACGCGCTGCGGGTCGCCGCCCGGAGCGGCGTGGGCGTGGTCGACCTGCCGGCCGACCGTACCTTCCGGCTGGTCGACGGCGACCGCCTGGACGACGCGAGCCACCACCGCGCGTTGCGGTCCACGCTCGGCGCGGCCGGGATCGAGGTGGGTTGCGTCAGCAACAGCCGCGACACGCAGCTCCTGCTCGGACCGCACGGCCCGCACACCGACGCGGTGCTGGCGGGCCCGGCCGAGGCCAAGCGGGCGTACGGACTGCGGGCCGCCCTCGGCACCGTCCGGCTGGCGGCCGGGATCGGCGCCCCGCAGGCCAGGCTGATGCTGGGCGTGCCGGACCTCGGCCGCTGGCTGTCGTGGTGGGGCAGCGACGTGAGCTGGCAGGACAACATCGAGGCCTGGTCGCGGGCGGCGGCGCCGGTGCTCGAACTGGCCGAGCGCCTCGGTGTGCAGGTCCTCGTGGAACCGCACCCGAAGCAGGTGGTCTACGACCCGGCGAGCGCGAGGGCGCTGCTCACCGCCGTCCCCGGGGCACGGCTCTGCCTCGACCCGGCGAACCTCGCCGCGGTGGGCCATGACCCGGTGGCCGCCGTGCGGGGCTGGGACGGCCACGTCGCCGCCGTGCACGCCAAGGACCTCGAACGGTGGCGTGACCCACGGGATCCGCGCGGTGCCGGCTGGACCCGCTACGGTCCGGGGCCGGCGATCCGCTTCCGAGCCCTCGGCTCCGGCGAGCTGCCCTGGCCCTCCGTGGTGGCGGCCCTGCTCGACGAGGGCTACCGCGGGGTCGTCTACGTGGAGCACGAGGACGCGCTCCTTCCGACGGAGCAGGGCATGGCCAACTCGCTGGCGGTGCTGCGAGGGCTGCTGCCGGAGACCGCGGCCCGGGGGAGGACCTGGTGAGCATGGACGGAGTACGCGGCGCCCTCCTGGCGGGCGGGCTGGGCGAACGCATGGGACCGCTGACCGCGAGGACCTGCAAGCCGCTCGTCCCGTACGCGGCGTCCTGCCGGCTGGTCGACTTCAGCCTGGCGAACGCCGTCCGCTCCGGGCTGCCCGAGGTGGTGCTGCTCTCCCTGCACCGCGAGTCCGACCTGGTCCACCACGTGATGACGCACTGGGACTACCACCCGGGCACCAGGCTGCACTTCGGGCCCCATGACGAACTGCTCCGCGGCGACGACGCACCGGGCCCCGGCCGCACCCTTCCGGCCCGCCCGACCGAACGCGGCACCGCGGACGCACTCCTGGCCAACGCGGAGCACCTCTTCGCACCGGGTGCGAGCGATCTGCTCGTCCAACACGCCGACCACGTCTACGTCTTCGACTACCGACCGATGGTGGCCGCGCACCGCGCCTCGGGGGCACACTGCACCATCGGTGTCCAGCGCATCGAGCGCAGGTACGTGAAGCTGTTCGGAATGGTCGAGGTGGACGCCGATCTGCGCGTGCGCGCGCTCGTCGAGAAACCGTCCGACCCGACCTCGGATCTCATCTTCACGGCCTTCTGCCTGATCCGCATCGATGCCCTCCGGGAGGTGCTCGGCGACCTGACGGCCGGTGATGACCCCTGGCAACACGACATCAGCCGCGACGTGCTGCCCCGCATGATCGCGCAGGACCGACCCGTCCGGGCGTTCCCCGTCCCCGGCTACTGGGCGGACATCGGCACCGTAGACCGTTACCACGCCGAACAGTTGAAGCTGCTGCGGCAGCCGCACCCGATCCCGCCCGACGCACTTCCCCGGACCCTGCGCAGTGCCGCGCCGCGCTTCGATCCGGACCGGGGCAGTCTGCTCGGCACGGAACTCCCCGGGAGCACGGTGGTCGAACAGAGCGTGCTGCACCCGGGCTGCCGGATCGAACGCGGGGCGCGCGTGCTCCGCTCGGTGGTGCTTCCCGGCGCAACGGTGGCCCGGGACGTGACCGTACGGGACAGCATCGTGCTGGCCGGCGAACACCTGACGACCGACCGCCACGGGCTGGCCCTCAGCCTGCTCGGTCCAGAGCACGGTTCAGCTCCTCCGACGTGATGAACGAGGTGTGCGTACCGGCCGAACGCACGGCATGTGCCCCGGCCAGCGAGCCCGCCCTGGTACACGTCTCCCAGTCCCGCCCGGACAGCCAGGCGTAGAGGAACCCGGCGACGTAGCTGTCCCCTGCGCCGTTGGTGTCCACGACCTCCGCCGCCGGCACCGCCATCGGACGCACGTGCCGCAACGGCCGGCCGGACAGCTTCAGATAGCTCCCGCGCCCGCCCGCCATGACGACCACGGCCTTCGCCCGGCCCCGGGTCAGGATGGACTCGGACACCTCCTCCATCCGGTCGCCGATGGCACCGGCGGACAGGAACACCAGATCGGCGCCGTAGGCGAAGTCCTCCCGGTACTCGTCCCGGCCGTCCCAGTTGTGCAGATCGGTGGAGGTGGACAGCCCCGCGTCGACCGCGTCCGCCAGCGCGTGCCGCGCCCAGTCGACGAGTGAGACGTGCGCGTGCCGGGTGCGGCCCAGCTCCCCCCGGTAGAGGTCCGGGCTCACCGCCATGTCCGGCGGATGCCGGCCGTCGTAGAGCGAGACCCGCACACCGTGCGGATCCACCAGGTTGACGCTGCGCCGGGTGCCGCTCGGATGGATCCGATGGGCGAAGGACAGTCCGGCCTCCTCGTAGCGGGCCAGCACGAGTCGCCCCTCGGGATCGTCGCCGATCACGTCCGCGAAGTGCGTCCGCAGGCCCAGGGAGTGGCAGCCCAGCGCCACGCCGTTGCCGGTGTGCCCGACGTACTGCCGGATGGGCGGCACCTTGATCGTCTCCCGCGCGGGAAGCGGAAGCTGCGGCACCCGGACGATGGTGTCCACGCCGACTCCGCCCACCACGACGACGTCCCACTCAGTCATCCGGCCCCCCGGACCCGTCGGCCTTGGCGACCAACGCCTTGTGGATCTCCGCATCGGTCACGTCGTCCGCGACCACCGTCTCGCCGAGTTCCACGGGCAGGACGAAGCGGATGTGGCCGTCGCGGATCTTGCGGATCTGGCCCAGCGCGTTCAGCGTCTCGACGGGATCGACCGGTACCGGCAGGTCGGCGAGCACGACGGGCAGACCGACCTCCCGAAGGAGCCCGGTGATCCTCCGCAGCAGCGACGGAGCCAGCAGCCCACGGCTCTCGGCGATCCGCGAGGCACAGGCCATTCCGTACGCGACCGCCTCGCCGTGCAGCACGTGCCCGTAGCCGGCGACGGTTTCCACCGCGTGGCCGACCGTGTGACCGAAGTTCAGCGGTCTCCGCAGATCCTCCTCGTACGGGTCCTTGGCGATCAGCCGGCACTTGATCACACTCGCACCGTGCACCAGCCGCGCCGTCGCCGCCGGATCGGCGGAGAGGAGGTCGGCGTGCCGCTGCTCGATCAGCTCGAACAGCTCGGGCGAGGCGATGATCCCCTTCTTGATCGCCTCGGCGAGCCCCGCCCTCAGATGGCGGCGGTCCAGCGTGCGCAGGTAACCGACGTTCGAGACGACCGCCGAGGGCTGGTAGAACGAACCGATCAGGTTCTTCGCCGAGGCGTGGTCGACGGCGACCTTCCCTCCCATCGCCGCATCCACGTGGGCCAACAGCGTGGTGGGCACGTTGATGTAGGGAACGCCCCGCATGTAGGCGCTCGCCACCCAGCCGACGGTGTCGATCACGACGCCGCCGCCCATGGCGAGCACCACGTCCCGGCGGGCCAGCGCGCTGCCCGCCAGCCAGTCCAACAGCCCGGCCGCCGTTGCCAGGCTCTTGCTGCCCTCCCCGGCGGGGAAGGAGGTCATCGCCACCGTCAGGCCCGCACCGGTCAGCCGGTCGGCGAGCCGCCGGGCGTGCAGCAGCGCCACCGAGTCATCGGTGATCAACGCAACCCGGCGCCCCCCGATCTCCGAGCACAGCCGCTCCACGGCGTCCTGCTCGTCGCGGCACACATGGACGGCGTACTCGTAGCTCCGCCGCGCCGAAGCGACGATCGGACCGGCCAAGTCCCTTGGCAACGCAAGCCGTTCTGAAATCCTGACGCAATCGGCCAAGCTTCACCGCCCTCAGACCTGCCGCATGGCGCACGGACCGGGAGAAACCCGTCCGAAGATAGCGCGAGAGCGGCCGGTTAGTTCGTACATTTCCCAGTTTTCCGACGACTGCGCCCGGACACCATCGCCTCCGCCGGTCCGGGAATCATGGGCGGAACCTCCCCATCGCTTGCCCGGCAGGCCCGGACCGCGGGTACCCGCACCTGCGGTGGGGCACGTCCGGTTGATCGGAGGAGCAACCATTGCTGTGAGGCGTCTACGGCACGCCACGCCGCGATCATCGCGACCGTGTTCCTCCCGCTGTCCCTCGCATCGGCACACGCCCCTGCTCTCGGCGTGCGGCCTCCTGTGGGGGGACGGATCATGAAGCCGACGAACGGAGCAGCCGTGACCAAGGAAGTTCCTACCCCGGACACGGGCGAGTTGGTCGTACTGAGCAAGGTCAACAAGCACTTCGGCGATCTTCACGTCCTCCAGGACATCGACCTGACCATCGCCCGCGGTGAGGTCGTGGTCGTCATCGGGCCGTCCGGCGGCGGGAAGTCCACGCTGTGCCGCGCGATCAACCGCCTGGAGACCATCGATTCCGGGGAGATCGTCATCGACGGCAAACCCCTGCCCGCCGAAGGCCGCGAGCTGGCCGCACTGCGGGCCGACGTGGGCATGGTCTTCCAGTCCTTCAACCTCTTCGCGCACAGGACCGTGGTGCAGAACGTGATGCTGGGCCAGGTCAAGGTGCGTGGGAAGAGCAGGAAGACCGCCGAGGAGCGGGCCCGCCGACTGCTCGACCGGGTGGGTGTCGCCACGCAGGCGGAGAAGTACCCCGCACAGCTCTCCGGGGGCCAGCAGCAGCGCGTCGCGATCGCCAGGGCACTGGCCATGGACCCGAAGATCATGCTCTTCGACGAGCCGACCTCCGCGCTCGACCCCGAGATGATCAACGAGGTGCTGGAGGTGATGCGGCAGCTCGCCCACGACGGAATGACCATGGTCGTCGTGACCCACGAGATGGGATTCGCCCGTTCGGCCGCCAATCGCGTGGTGTTCATGGCGGATGGCCGGATCGTGGAGGAGACAACACCCGATCAGTTCTTCAGCAACCCGCGCACCGAGCGGGCCAAGGATTTCCTTTCGAAGATCCTTCACCACTGACCGGGCCCCTTGAGACTAGGGACGATCACCATGAAGCTTCGTAAGGTCACCGTCGCGGTCGCCGCTGCGCTCGTGCTGTCCGTGACCGCCGCAGGCTGCGGATCCGGCGGCGGTGGCGGTGGCGGTGCCACGACCGGCAAGAAGATCACCGTCGGCATCAAGTTCGACCAGCCGGGCATCGGCCTGAAGACCCCCGACGGCAAGTACACCGGCTTCGACGTCGACGTGGCCACGTACGTCGCCGGGCAGCTCGGCCACAAGCCGGGCGACATCGTGTGGAAGGAGGCGAAGAGCGCCGACCGCGAGACCCTGCTCCAGCACGGCGACGTCGACTTCATCGCCGCCTCGTACTCGATCACCCCCACGCGCGAGCAGAAGGTCGACTTCGCCGGCCCGTACCTCCTGGCACACCAGGACGTACTCATCCGGGCGGACGACGACACGATCAAGACGCCCTCGGACCTCAACAACAAGAAGCTCTGCTCGGTCACCGGCTCCACCTCGGCGCAGAACGTCAAGACGAAGATCGCGCCCAACGCCCAGCTGCAGGAGTACGGCGGCTACTCGGAGTGCCTGACCGGTCTGGAGAACAAGGTCATCGACGCCCTGACCACCGATGACTCGATCCTCGCCGGCTACGCCGCGCAGGACCAGTTCAAGGGCAAGTTCAAACTCGGCGGCTTCAAGCTCAGCAACGAGAACTACGGCATCGGGGTCCAGAAGGGCAGCGCTCTCAAGGACCAGATCAACACCGCCCTGCAGAAGATGGTCGCGGACGGCTCCTGGGACGCGTACGTCAAGAAGAACTTCGGTCCGGCCAACTACCACAACGAGCCCGCACCGCAGATCGGCGTCATCGTCAGCTGATGCGGTCAACCGCGGCGCGCCGCCCCCGAAGCGGCGCGCCGCGCCCTTCGGTCACGCGCAAGGCCGGGAGAGAGATCCGGGAGAGAAACACCGTGTTCGACTTTCTTGATCGCTATGACGTGCTGGGAGCCTTCTGGGTGACGGTGCAGCTCACCTTCTACTCCGCCATCGGCTCCCTGATCTGGGGAACCGTCCTCGCCGCCATGCGCGTCAGTCCGGTGCCGCTGATGCGTGGCTTCGGCACCGCCTACGTCAACGTGGTCCGGAACATCCCCCTCACCGTGATCATCGTCTTCACGTCGCTGGGCCTCTTCCAGACGCTCGGCGTCACTCTCGGCGCCGGCAACTTCAAGACGATCGACTTCCGGCTGGCCGTGCTCGGCCTGATCGCCTACACCTCGGCGTTCGTCTGCGAGGCCATCCGGTCCGGTATCAACACGGTGCCCTTGGGTCAGAGCGAGGCGGCGCGTGCCATCGGTCTGAGATTCCCCCAGGTGCTGATGCTCATCGTCCTTCCGCAGGCCTTCCGTTCCGTGGTGGGTCCGCTCGCGAACGTGCTGATCGCCCTGACCAAGAACACCACCGTGGCGTCGGCGATCGGTGTCGCCGAGGCCGCGGCGCTGATGCGGGAGATGATCGAGAACGAGGCGCAGCTCATCCTCATCTCCGCCGTCTTCGCGTTCGGATTCATCTGCCTCACCCTCCCGACCGGGCTGTTCCTCGGCTGGGTGAGCAGGAAGGTGTCGGTGAAGCGATGAGGTCGTCGTCCGTCCTGTACGACGCCCCGGGGCCCCGTGCCAGACGGCAGAACGTGCTGTTGACGGTGCTGTTCCTGGTCGCTCTCGCCGCCGTGGTCTGGTGGGTGGTCCAGAGCCTCGCCGACAAGAACCAGCTCGAATGGGTCAAGTGGAGGCCCTTCTTCACCGATTCCCGTGCCTGGTCGACGTTCCTCCTGCCCGGCCTCAAGAACACGCTCATCGCCGCCTCGCTCGCGATGGTCATCGCGCTGCCGCTCGGAGCGCTGTTCGGTATCGCCCGGCTCTCCGACCACTGGTGGGTGCGGGGCGCGGCCGGCACCGTCGTGGAGTTCTTCCGCGCCATCCCCGTGCTGATCCTGATGCTCTTCGCGAACGAGGCCTACGCCAAGTACACCAGTGTCAGCTCCGACAGCCGGCCGCTGTACGCCGTGGTCACCGGTCTCGTCCTCTACAACGGCTCGGTGCTCGCGGAGATCGTACGAGCCGGAATCCTGTCGCTCCCCCAGGGCCAGAGCGACGCGGCCAAGGCGATCGGCATGCGGAAGAACCAGGTCATGCGCTACGTGCTGCTGCCGCAGTCGGTCACCGCGATGATGCCGGCGATCGTCAGCCAGCTGGTCGTCATCGTGAAGGACACCGCGCTGGGCGGCGCGCTGCTCGGCTTCTCCGAACTGCTCGCGTCGGTCCGGCCGATGAGCGCGAACTACGGCGCGAACACCATCGCGAGCTTCGCCATCGTCGCGGCGGTCTACGTCGTGCTCAACCTCACTCTCACGTCCTTCGCGAGCTGGTTGGAGGTCAGGCTGCGGCGCGGCAAGAAGTCCACCGGCGCGGTGGTCACCGCGGGCGCCGTCGAGGACCTGGCCACACCGGGCGAGCACGTGGGCCGCGACGATCTCGGCGGAGCAAGCGGCACCGCGGGCACGTGACGCCGGGCGCCGGGGAGACGCGCGTCACATTCGTCCATGTCACAGCCGGCCGCGCTGTCTCGTCTCAAGGGGTGCAACAGAGAAGCCGAACACACAGGAGCATGTGAGATGACCAGGATCGGCATCATCATCGGCAGCACCCGGCCGGGCCGGAACGGTGAGCAGGTGGCCACGTGGGTCCAGGAGCTGGCCGCGCAGCACGCCGGCGACAGGGCCTCGTTCGAGGTGCTCGATCTGAAGGAGTTCGACCTTCCGCTGCTGGACGAGCCCGTCCCCGCGCTCGTCCTGCCCGGCAACCAGCCGCACACCGTCCGGTGGGCGGAGCGGGCCGGTTCCTGCGACGGCTACATCTTCGTCACGCCCGAGTACAACTGCGGCGCCCCGGCGTCCCTGCAGAACGCCATCGACTACCTCTACCAGGAGTGGACGCGCAAGGCGGTCGCGTACGTCGGCTACGGCTCCTTCGGCGCCGTGATGGCGGTGCAGGAGCTGCGGGCGCAGGCAGGGCGACTGCAGATGGCGGACATCGGACCGCAGCTGGCGCTGTCGCTGCGGGAGGACTTCGTGGACCACACCCAGTTCAAGCCGCGGGAGCTGCAGGTCGAGGAGCTGCACAGGCTCGTCGACGAGCTGCTCGCCTGGAGCACCGCGCTGGAGCCACTGCGTGCCGCTGCCCGGTTCGCCGCCTGAGCAGCCGCTGAGACTCGTCGGACGGCGTGCTTCACGCCGTCCGGCCCCTCATCCGCTGGGGACGCCCGAAGTCTCGGACGGCTCGGCGCCCTTCGGGCCCGTCAGGCGATGACGGCCAGTCGGCGGCCCTGCTCCAGGAACGCCATGATGCCGATGACGCCGCCGAGTTCACGGATCGTCCGGGCGGCACCGAACGGCGCGTTCCAGAACTCGCCCTGCCGCGGGGTGTGCGGGCCGACGTACGCGTACGGCTCCGGCTGGAACGCGTCGCCGAGTGAGACGCCGTAGTTCACCTCGTCGGCGGTAACCCCGATGTCGAAGTGCTCGGGCCAGATGACCGGCTCCGCGCCCGGGAACAGCCCGCGCAGCGCGGCGTCGCCCATCGCGAAGCAGTGCGCGAGCCGGCGGGCAGCGGACGGATCCACCTCGACCGCGTCGTCAGCGGCGATGCCCGGCCCGTCCTGGTACAGCCCCTCGGGAGCACCGACCGCGAGCCCGAGGGCCGCGCCGAGCGCGGTGCAGGTGGTCCATTCGAGGGACAGCACCTGCCCGGGTGCCACCAGCTCCGCACCGATCACCCGCAGCTGTGGCTCCACGCTGGTGGCGAAGCCGCCCGCGCAGGCGCGCAGCCGGATCGTGCCGCTGGACCGGTACTGCGGCCCGGCGAGAACCAGCTCGGCCACCGCGTGCAGGGCGCGGCGGGTTCGTACGACGGTCTCGGTGTCCATGAAGGCATGGTCTCCCAGGAGGGAGACCCGCGCGCGGTCTTCGCCGGAACGTGGGGTGTGGCCACCTGCCGCCGGCCCGGACGACAGTGGCCGCCGCCACCGGGCTGCGGCCCTCGCGTGCTCCGGTGTCCTCCCCGATGGAACCGGCCGAGGAGAAGCTCCACCGAGCCCCGCAGATGAGGCTGTCCAAGCTCTGGGCCCGCGCTCTCCGCACCGCTACAGTGTGCCTCCCATCCGCCCGCGCAACTGCCCGGCCGTGGTGGGAGTGGACGGAAGTCCTGGTGACTCGCGATGCGCCCCCCGTGGGGGGAAGGGGTTGACGGCGATGGGTTCCGCGGTCTGGGCGAGAGTGGGCGGCATGGTCGGCGGCAAGACCGTCGCCGTGGTGACGGCCGGCGCACTGGTGACCACCGGTGCGGTGGGCGCCGGCATCTGGTGGGCCGTTCAGGGCCCGCACCTTCAGGTCGTACAACGCAACGCACAGGTGGCGCTGCCGCCGGGCGGCCAGCAGGCGGCGGTGGCGGGCTGCGCCGAGAACGAGACCGCGCTCGGCGGCGGGTACGCGGTCGAGGGCGCCGGGTACGCCAGCATCAGCGAGTTCGTGGGCGGCAGCGCCTGGCTCGCGGCCGCCTACAACCCCGGCGACGCGCCGGCCACGCTGACGGTGTACGCCCTGTGCGTCAACGCGCGCGTGGAGTTGGCGCCCCGCGGCGACTACACCCAGCGGGCCCTCGCCTTCCGGGACCGCCTCGACAAGGTGACCGCCGGTGATGACGGCCAGATCCACGACCTGACCACGGACGGCCCCTGGGCCGGGCTGGCGACCTCCTACCTGGGCACGGACTCCTGCACCCCCGGATACACGATGACCGGCCTCGAGTTCCGGGCCGGCCGCACCGTTCCCGGACACCCCGCCACACCCCTGCCCCTGGACCAGCTCTCCACACTTCCCGACGCCACCGGTCACTCCACCCCGATGCAGTGGATAGCCTCGGTCAACCCCGGGACGGAACTCAGCACCCGACCGTATCCGATGCGCAGCAGCGATCTCGCCGAACGCCGAACCCGGATCGAGGACCCGCAGCCGCCCCAGGCCAACTACGCCGTCGGCGTCCGCGCGATCTGCGCCAAACTCAAGGACGTCTCCGTGGTCACCGCGCAGGCCGCCGTCACCGCCGGCGGCGCGGCGGACCTCGACCTGCACTGCCCCCGGGACACCTTCGCGGTCGGCGGCGGCTTCCGCTTCACCACGGCCGCCGCGAACGGTACCTACCAGCAGCGGTACCTCGGTGACGGCCTGCTGTACGCCTCGGCCGACGGGCCGGCGCCGGGCAGGTCCGGGCACGTCGTCAAGGACTGGCACCTCACCGGACGTAACGGGCAGCAGGCCGGCACCGGGTTCCGCAACTCGGTGTGGATCGAGCACAGCAGCCGCGAAGAACTCACCGGCAACGGCTACTTCGACTCCCACCCACGCGGCGCCGACGACCAGGAACTGCGCGGCACCACGATCCCGGCCGGCCAGCAGATCACCGGCAGCGCGGTCTGCGCCACCATCGACGCCAAACCCACCGAACCCGGCCCGACAGCGCCCCCCGTCTCCCGGCCCGATCTCCCACCCGTGCTGGACCTGCCGCCCTTGACGCCCGCCGGCTCCCCGAGCGCGCCCACGACGTCGGCCCCCGCCGTCACGCCTTCCGCGAGCACACCCGCCACCACTGCTTCCTCCCCCACGGCAAGCACACCCGCCACCACTGCCCCGTCCACCACCGCGAGCACCTCCCGCACTCCGGGGTCCTCCCCACGGCCGAGCAGCACTGCCGCGCCCACACCCACGCCCAGCAGCACGACCGCGCCCACACCCACGCAAGGCAGCAACCCGCCCGCCCAGCCTCAGGCACCGGCCGTCAGCATCGAACAGCCACTCTCGGGCGCGACGCTGCGCCGCGGCTGCGAGGAGACGTTCACTGGCACGGCCCGCACCCAGCCCGGCAACCAGCCGATCACCGATCCGAAGCACACCGTCTGGCAGATCACCGGCCCCAACGGCCCGGTCACCATCGGCACCGGTAGCGCGGGCCGCTTCACCGTGCCACTCCTCGCCGACGGCAACTACGCCCTCAAGTTCACCGCCACCGACCCGGCCAACAACCTCACCGCTCACACCGAGACCACCGTTCGCATCACCGGGTGCCTCCGCTGACGAGGATTTCCCATTCGCGAGCCCCGGTTGCGACAGCAACCGTAGGATCGACGGTCATGGTTGATCTCTACCCTCCGACCAGTCCCTACGACAGTGGAATTCTCGACACCGGAGACGGCAACCGCATCTACTACGAACAGCTCGGCAGCCCCGGAGGCAAGCCCGTCCTGTACGTCCACGGCGGCCCGGGATCGGGCGCTCCGCAGCGGCCGACGAGGGCATGGGACCCCGAGCGCTACCGCGTCATCCGCTTCGACCAGCGCAACTGCGGCCGTAGTACCCCGCACGCCAGTGACCCGGCGGCGGACATGAGTCTGAACACCACGCAGCACCTGATCGACGACATGGAGCGGATACGCCAACACCTCGACATCGAGCGGTGGTTGCTGAACGGAGCTTCCTGGGGCTCGACGCTCATCCTGGCCTATGCGCAACAGCACCCCGCGCGTGTCAGCGAGATCGTCATCCAGGCGGTGACGATGACCCGCCGTACGGAGATCGACTGGCTGTACCGGGGTGCCGGTCGGTTCTACCCCGAAGCCTGGGACCGGTTTCGCGACGGCGTCCCCGAGGGCGAGCGGGACGGCGACCTGCTCGCGGCCTACGCGCGACTGATGGAGAACCCCGACCGGGCGATTCGCGAGAAGGCCGCGGCCTCCTGGCTCGCGTGGGAGGACGCGGTCATCTCCGACGAGCCCAACGGCATCCCCGGCATGTACGGCGATCGCGAGGTCGACGCCCGGATCGCGTTCGTACGGATCTGCGCTCACTTCTTCAGCAACGGCGCATGGCTGGAGGAGGACCAACTGCTGCGCAACGCCCATGAACTGGCCGGGATCCCGGCGGTGCTGGTCCACGGCCGGCATGACATGGGCAGCCCGGTCCAGACGGCGTGGGATCTGGCGAAGGTGTGGCCGGACGCGCGGCTCCACATCTTCGAGGACTCGGGGCACGTCGGCAGCCAAGCGATGCAGGAGACGGTCCGCGCGGCCATCGAGGAGTTCAAAAACCGGTGAGTGATCCTCAGGGCGCGTGACCTGCGCGGCCACCGAACGGGCCGCGGCTTCACCGGCACGCCCAACGCTGAACCCGTCGACCGGAGCGGGCGATTCGGGCTAGGGTGGGCGGTGCAGCTGGTTCGCCCCGTCCGCCAGGCGGGTTGCGTCGCAAGAGGGAATCCGGTGCGAGTCCGGAACTGCCCCGCAGCGGTGAGTGGGAACGAAAGCCGTCAACCAAGCACTGGACGCGAGCAAGCGTCCGGGAAGCGACGGCCGGTAGGAGCCGGTACGGCCACCATGGCCCGGCGTGCCCATGAGTCCGAAGACCTGCCGCTGCCCGTGCGCCGCAGCGGCGCACGGTCTCACCGGGACCTCGCGGGAAGGTCGGCGGCGGCACGGGCACGGCGGACAGCACCGCCCCGGCCCGCTCCTTCGCGCGCCCCTGCCCGCCGGGTCCACGCGAACTCGCGAAGGAGAGTTCCGTGAACCGCCCCACCCCGCACCACCCGACGGCGACCGTCCACGGCTACCCACGCCAGGGCCCGGACCGTGAACTCAAGCGCGCCGTCGAGGACTTCTGGTCCGGCCGCAGGACCGCCGCCGAACTCCTCGACACCGCAGCCGGCCTGCGCCGCAGCGTCTTCCAGCAGCTGGCCGGCGCCGGACTCGGCGAGATCCCGGGCAACCACTTCTCGCTCTACGACCACGTGCTCGACACCGCCTGGATGCTCGGCGCCGTCCCGCCCCGCCACCTGGCCGCCGGCCGGGACCTCCAGCCCGGCACCCCCGCGCACACGCTCGCCGTGTACTTCGCCATGGCTCGCGGCACGGGGCACGTCGAGCCGCTGGAGATGACCAAGTGGTTCGACACCAACTACCACTACCTGGTGCCCGAACTCGGCCCCGGCACCGTCTTCCGCGCCCAACCCGGCAAGCCGCTCACCGAGTTCGCCGAGGCCAAGCTCCTCGGCCTCACCACCCGCCCCGTGCTGCTCGGCCCGATCACCTTCCTCCTCCTCGCCAAGCCCGTCCCCGACGCACCCTCCGACTTCCAGCCCCTCACCCTCCTCGGCCGGTTGCTGCCGGTCTACGCCGAGCTCCTGGGCGACCTGCAGGCCGTCGGCGCCGAGTGGGTCCAGTTCGACGAACCCGCCCTGGTCCGCGACCAGCCGCCGGCCGTGCTGAACGCCACCGCCCGCGCCTACCGGTACCTGGCCTCCGCCGCCCGCCGCCCCAAGCTGCTCGTCGCCTCCTACTTCGACGCCCTCGGCGAAGCGCTGCCCGTCCTCGCCAACTCCCCCGTCGAAGGTCTCGCCCTCGACTTCACCGGCCCCGCCGCCGCCAACCTGCCCGGCCTCGCCGCCCTCGGCGGCATCCAGGACAAGCGGCTCGTCGCCGGCGTGATCGACGGCCGCAACATCTGGGCCGCCGACCTCGACCAGGCCCTCGCCACCCTCGTCACCCTGCTCCCCCTCGCCGACCGGCTCGACGTCGCACCCTCCTGCTCGCTGCTGCACGTCCCGCTCGACGCCGCCCGTGAACGCGAACTCGACCCTCAGGTACTGCGCTGGCTCGCCTTCGCCCGGCAGAAACTCGACGAGACCGTCACCCTCGCCCGCGCACTGACCGAGGGCCGCGACGCCGTCGCCCCGCAACTCGCCGCCAATCGCGCCGCCCGCGCCTCGCGCGCCGCCTCCGCACTCACCCACGACCCGGCCGTCAGCGCCCGCTGCGCCGCCGTCACCCCCACCGACAGCCGCCGCGCCACGCCGTACCCCGAACGCGCCGCCGCCCAGCAGGCCCGTCTCCACCTGCCGCCGCTCCCGACCACCACGATCGGCTCCTTCCCGCAGACCGACGCCCTGCGCGCCGCGCGCGCAGGCCTGCGCACCGGGCGGATCGACGACGCCGCCTACCGGGAGCGCATCGAAGCGGAGATCCGCGAGGTCGTCGCCTTCCAGGAGAAGGCCGGTCTGGACGTCCTCGTCCACGGCGAACCCGAACGGGGCGACATGGTCCAGTACTTCGCCGAGCGGCTCACCGGCTACCTGGCCACCCGGCACGGCTGGGTGCAGTCCTACGGCACCCGCTACGTCCGGCCGCCGATCCTGGCCGGCGACGTCTCCCGACCGGCGCCGATGACCGTGGCTGAGTACCGCTACGCACAGAATCTGACGGACCGTCCGGTCAAGGGAATGCTCACCGGACCGGTCACCATGCTCGCCTGGTCCTTCGTCCGCGACGACCAGCCCCTCGCCGACACCGCCCGCCAGGTGGCCCTCGCCCTCCGCGACGAGGTCCACGACCTGGAGGCCGCCGGCGCCGCTGTCATCCAGGTCGACGAACCCGCCCTGCGCGAAACCCTCCCGCTCCGCCGCGCCGCCCATCCCGACTACCTCGCCTGGGCCACCGAGGCCTTCCGCCTCACCACCAGCGGTGTCCGCGCCGACACCCAGATCCACACCCACATGTGCTACGCCGAGTTCGGCGACATCCTCCCCGCCATCGACGACGTCGACGCCGACGTCATCTCCCTGGAAGCCGCCCGCTCCCGGATGGCCGTCACCACCGAACTCGCCGCGGCCCACTACCCGCGCGCCGTCGGCCCCGGCGTCTACGACATCCACGCACCACGCGTCCCCGCGGTCGCCGAGTTCACCGAGCTGCTGCGCTCGGCCATCGACCGGCTGCCCGCCGAACGGCTCTGGGTCAACCCCGACTGCGGCCTCAAGACCCGCCGATGGGACGAGGTCCGCCCCGCCCTCGAACGCCTGACCGTCGCCGCCCGCGAGATCCGCGCCGTCCTGGAAGGCAACCGATGACCGCTCCAGCCGAACTCACCCGCACACCGGCCGGCGACCCCCGGTGACCGTCGCCGCCGGCGCCGAGTCCGGGGCCGGCGCCCGGACCGGACACCGGGCCGCCATCCGTAACATCCGCTTCCCGTAGGGACGCTGCGATCGCGGCGTCTCCCTTCCAGGCTCGCGCTGCGCTGGACGTCACCTCCAGCGGGGCCCGCGGTCAAGGTCCGCTCCAGGACCGGGCCGCGGGTCCTGCGGCGCCGGCTCAAGTGGTGGCCGAGGAAAGCGGCCGCCGACCTGCCCGGTCGCGGCCGCTCATTTTAATAGCGGCAGTCGACCGGTGAGTACCTCTAGGATCACCACGACCTGCCGGAACGGCCGGATCACGAGGTCATTTTACGGGGGGACATCGTGGGTGTCGTCGTAGCTGGAATCCTTGCCGCACTGGTGGCAGTGCTGGCGTGGTGGGTCGTCAGGACGTACAACCGGCTGGTCCGGCTGCGCAACCAGACTCAGGCGTCCTGGGCGCAGATCGACGTCCAGCTGAAGCGCCGGCATGAGCTGATACCGAACCTGGTCGAGGGTGCGCGCGGGTACGCCGCCCACGAGCGGGCCACGCTCGAAGCCGTCGTCACCGCCCGCGGGGCGGCTACCGGCGCCGGCCTCGGGGTCACTGACAAGGCGGCCGCGGAGGAGGTGCTGACCGCGTCCCTCGGCAAGCTGATCGCCCTGGGCGAGAGTTATCCTCAGCTGAAGGCCGACCGGCATTTCGCCACGCTGCAGGCGGAGTTGGCCACCGCCGAGGACAAGATCGCCTACGCGCGGCAGTTCTACAACAGCGCCGTCCAGACCTACCACACCGCCCTGGAGAGCTTCCCGGGGAACGTCGTCTCCCGGCTCGGCGGCGCGCACGGCCGGCGGGAGTACTTCGAGGCCGGGGCCGCCGCTCAGGACGCGACCCGGGTGAGCTTCGCATGAGCCTCGAAGCCCAGTTCTACTGGGGCGGCGCCGGGCTGATCGTGCTCTGGTTCGCCGCCTTCGGACTCTCCCTCGTGGCCACCCGGAACGGCACCGTGCAGGCCGCCCCTGCCACGCAGGAGTTCGGCCCCGAGCCGGAGCCACCGGCTGTCGTGGCCCTGCTGGCCAACCGGTGGCGCTCCGTGGACCACGCTGCCGCGGCGACCCTGCTGGACCTCGCGGCGAGCGGACTGGTCGAGGTGCGCCAGCCCGCCGACGACCCGGCGAACAGCACGGTGCACGTCACCGGCAAGGACGCCGAGGCCCTGACCCCGTACGAACGACGGGTCCTCACCAGGATCACCGAACAGGCCGGCGAATCCGGTGCCCCGATCGGCGCGATCGCCTTCCGCGCGCAGGAGCGCGCGAGTTCGTGGAACAGCGCGCTTCGCCGGGAGATCATCGCCGAGGCCCGGCTGCGCGGGCTTTCCCGGTCCCGGCTCGCGCCCCTGCTGGCCACTGCACTGTTCGTCGCCGCCTTCGGCCCCGGGGTGCTCTTCGCGCTGGGCGGTCTCACGGGCGGGCACAACATCCGCGGCGCGATCACGGTCGGGGTCCTTCCGGCGATCCCGCTGATGTACCTGCTGGCCAGGGCGATCGGCGAGCGGGCGACGCGGCTCGGACTCGAACGTGAGGCGCACTGGGCCGGGGTCCAGGCGTGGCTCCGGGCGCACGAGGACTTCGCCCAGCTGCCGCCCGCGGCCGTCACCATGTGGGACCGCTACCTCGCGTACGGCGCCGCACTCGGTGTCACCACCCGCACGACACGGCTGCTCGGCTTCGACGCGGGCGACAAGCACCAGGTCTGGTCCTCCTACGGCGGCGCCTGGCGCCCGGTCCGGATCCGTTACCCCCGCCTGCGCCTCGGCTTCGGCGCCACCACCGCACAGCTGCTGCAACTGGCAGGCGCCGCAGCCGTGGTGGCCGTGGGCCTCGCCCTGTTCGCCGCACTGCGCCAGCCCGAATGGGCGGTCACCTCCGGCCCCGACGCAAGCCACTCACTGCGCCGCCCGGGGTTGCTGCTGACCCTCGGCTGGGTGGCCATCGGGCTGCTCGCCATTGCGGCGGCCGGCCGCTTCAGCCGCTGGACGCTCTTCGTGGCGTTCCTCGCGACGATGCCCGGCAACTACGCCAGCGGCCACGGCTGGCTGCTCCACGCCATGGACCGCTCGGGCCCCCTGCCGGGCGAGACGGTCGCGATCGTCTGTTTCAGCGCGATCACCGCCTACTACCTCACCCTCGCCGCCTTGGAGCTACGCGCTCCGCACACCGTCACCGGTGAGGTGCTGCGCATGGAGCCGCGCAAGCGCGACAAGGCGCCGAGGTTCCTGGCGGTGGACACGGGCGACGCGGAGCACACCATCGCGTGGGCCCTGCCGGCCGGGTCACCGGACCTCGCGCCCGGAAGCGTGGTCCGCCTCGCGGTGTCGCCGGCCACCCGGGCGGTCAGGTCGGCGGAACTCGTCACCGCCTGACGGCGAGCTCGGCGGGCGGAGGTCTCCCACCTCCTGCCCGCCGGCTCCCGCACGGCCCGCGGGCCGTCCATCGACGTGAGGCTTCACAGCCTCCGGACGCGCAGCACTCCGGTCAGCATCGGCAGGGTGAACTCGCCGCGGGCGGTCTCCGGCCTACTCGCGAGGAACGCGCGGATCCGGCCGAGCGTGGCGTCCTGTTCCTGTTCCGGCATGACGATCATCATCATGACGCTGCGTGTGCCGAAGCCCGAACTCCCGTGCCCGGAAATGCGAAGAACCCCCATCCGAAATCGGATAGGGGTTCTTCAGAATAATTGTTCGGCGGCGTCCTACTCTCCCACAGGGTCCCCCCTGCAGTACCATCGGCGCTGTAAGGCTTAGCTTCCGGGTTCGGAATGTAACCGGGCGTTTCCCTCACGCTATGACCACCGAAACACTATGAAACTGTCCGACCCGCCGACAGGGCAGTCGTTGTTTCAGAACAACACAGTGGACGCGAGCAACTGAGGACAAGCCCTCGGCCTATTAGTACCGGTCAACTCCACCCCTCACAGGGCTTCCATATCCGGCCTATCAACCCAGTCGTCTACTGGGAGCCTTACCCTCTCAAGGAGGTGGGAGTGCTCATCTCGAAGCAGGCTTCCCGCTTAGATGCTTTCAGCGGTTATCCCTCCCGAACGTAGCCAACCAGCCATGCCCTTGGCAGAACAACTGGCACACCAGAGGTTCGTCCGTCCCGGTCCTCTCGTACTAGGGACAGCCCTTCTCAACACTCCTACGCGCACAGCGGATAGGGACCGAACTGTCTCACGACGTTCTAAACCCAGCTCGCGTACCGCTTTAATGGGCGAACAGCCCAACCCTTGGGACCTACTCCAGCCCCAGGATGCGACGAGCCGACATCGAGGTGCCAAACCATCCCGTCGATATGGACTCTTGGGGAAGATCAGCCTGTTATCCCCGGGGTACCTTTTATCCGTTGAGCGACGGCGCTTCCACAAGCCACCGCCGGATCACTAGTCCCTACTTTCGTACCTGCTCGACCCGTCAGTCTCACAGTCAAGCTCCCTTGTGCACTTACACTCAACACCTGATTGCCAACCAGGCTGAGGGAACCTTTGGGCGCCTCCGTTACCCTTTAGGAGGCAACCGCCCCAGTTAAACTACCCACCAGACACTGTCCCTGATCCGGATCACGGACCCAGGTTAGACATCCAGCACGACCAGAGTGGTATTTCAACGACGACTCCACAACAACTGGCGTTGCCGCTTCACAGTCTCCCACCTATCCTACACAAGCCGAACCGAACACCAATATCAAGCTATAGTAAAGGTCCCGGGGTCTTTCCGTCCTGCTGCGCGAAACGAGCATCTTTACTCGTAATGCAATTTCACCGGGCCTATGGTTGAGACAGTCGAGAAGTCGTTACGCCATTCGTGCAGGTCGGAACTTACCCGACAAGGAATTTCGCTACCTTAGGATGGTTATAGTTACCACCGCCGTTTACTGGCGCTTAAGTTCTCAGCTTCGCCCCACCGAAATGGAGCTAACCGGTCCCCTTAACGTTCCAGCACCGGGCAGGCGTCAGTCCGTATACATCGCCTTACGGCTTCGCACGGACCTGTGTTTTTAGTAAACAGTCGCTTCTCGCTGGTCTCTGCGGCCACCCCCAGCTCAAGCAGCAAGTGCTATCACCAGGAATGGCCCCCCTTCTCCCGAAGTTACGGGGGCATTTTGCCGAGTTCCTTAACCATAGTTCACCCGAACGCCTCGGTATTCTCTACCTGACCACCTGAGTCGGTTTGGGGTACGGGCCGCCATGAAACTCGCTAGAGGCTTTTCTCGACAGCATAGGATCATCCACTTCACCACAATCGGCTCGGCATCAGGTCTCAGGCTACGTGTTGCGCGGATTTGCCTACGCAACGCCCTACACCCTTACCCCGGGACAACCACCGCCCGGGCTGGACTACCTTCCTGCGTCACCCCATCGCTCACCTACTACAGACTTGGATCAGCGGCTCCACCACTCCCCTTCACCCGAAGGATCCAGGACGGCTTCACGGCCTTAGCATCACCTGGTTCAGCGTTGGCGCTTCAAAGCGGGTACGGGAATATCAACCCGTTGTCCATCGACTACGCCTGTCGGCCTCGCCTTAGGTCCCGACTTACCCTGGGCAGATCAGCTTGACCCAGGAACCCTTGGTCAATCGGCGCAAGAGTTTCCCACTCTTGTATCGCTACTCATGCCTGCATTCTCACTCGTATACCGTCCACGACTGGTTTCCACCGCCGCTTCACCCGGCACACGACGCTCCCCTACCCATCACAGCCCCCGTTAGGAGTATTGCTGCAATGACACGACTTCGGTGATGTGCTTGAGCCCCGCTACATTGTCGGCGCGGAATCACTTGACCAGTGAGCTATTACGCACTCTTTCAAGGGTGGCTGCTTCTAAGCCAACCTCCTGGTTGTCTCTGCGACTCCACATCCTTTCCCACTTAGCACACGCTTAGGGACCTTAGTCGGTGTTCTGGGCTGTTTCCCTCTCGACCATGGAGCTTATCCCCCACAGTCTCACTGCCACGCTCTCACTTACCGGCATTCGGAGTTTGGCTAAGGTCAGTAACCCGGTAAGGCCCATCGCCTATCCAGTGCTCTACCTCCGGCAAGAAACACGTGACGCTGCACCTAAATGCATTTCGGGGAGAACCAGCTATCACGGAGTTTGATTGGCCTTTCACCCCTAACCACAGGTCATCCCCCAGGTTTTCAACCCTGGTGGGTTCGGTCCTCCACACGGTCTTACCCGCGCTTCAACCTGCCCATGGCTAGATCACTCCGCTTCGGGTCTTGGGCATGCAACTCAAACGCCCTATTCGGACTCGCTTTCGCTACGGCTACCCCACACGGGTTAACCTCGCTACACACCGCAAACTCGCAGGCTCATTCTTCAAAAGGCACGCAGTCACGGCCCACCAGCAAGCTGGCGAACGACGCTCCCACGGCTTGTAGGCACACGGTTTCAGGTACTATTTCACTCCGCTCCCGCGGTACTTTTCACCATTCCCTCACGGTACTATCCGCTATCGGTCACTAGGGAATATTTAGGCTTAGCGGGTGGTCCCGCCAGATTCACACGGGATTTCTCGGGCCCCGTGCTACTTGGGAGATGAGCAAGCAAGCCGTACAGATTTCGTCTACGGGGGTCTTACCCTCTACGCCGGACCTTTCGCATGTCCTTCGACTACCCATACGGTTTCTGACTCGCCCAGCCGCCGGCAGACGACTGAAGCTCATTCCCACAACCCCGCATTGGCAACCCCTGCCGGGTCTCACACCAAAACGGTTTAGCCTCATCCAGTTTCGCTCGCCACTACTCCCGGAATCACGGTTGTTTTCTCTTCCTGCGGGTACTGAGATGTTTCACTTCCCCGCGTTCCCTCCACACTGCCTATGTGTTCAGCAGCGGGTGACAGCCCATGACGACTGCCGGGTTTCCCCATTCGGACACCCCCGGATCAAAGCTCGGTTGACAGCTCCCCGGGGCCTATCGCGGCCTCCCACGTCCTTCATCGGTTCCTAGTGCCAAGGCATCCACCGTGCGCCCTTAAAAACTTGGCCACAGATGCTCGCGTCCACTGTGCAGTTCTCAAACAACGACCAGTCACCCACCCTCAACAACCCAACCGGGCTGCCTCAAGTGAGGCCGGCAACCACTGAGACAACGTTTCCGTTCCCTCAGGACCCAACAACGTGCCCGACACAGCCGATCCCAGACCGCGTTCCACGCCCGAAGGCAGTACTAACGTCCAATCTCTCACTGTGCCGAATAGTCAACGTTCCACCCATGAGCAACCGTGCAGGACACTCGCCTGCAACCGGCATAAATGCTCCTTAGAAAGGAGGTGATCCAGCCGCACCTTCCGGTACGGCTACCTTGTTACGACTTCGTCCCAATCGCTGGTCCCACCTTCGACGGCTCCTCCCCTTACGGGTTAGGCCACCGGCTTCGGGTGTTACCGACTTTCGTGACGTGACGGGCGGTGTGTACAAGGCCCGGGAACGTATTCACCGCAGCATGCTGATCTGCGATTACTAGCAACTCCAACTTCATGGGGTCGAGTTGCAGACCCCAATCCGAACTGAGGCCGGCTTTTTGGGATTCGCTCCGCCTCACGGCATCGCAGCCCTTTGTACCGACCATTGTAGCACGTGTGCAGCCCAAGACATAAGGGGCATGATGATTTGACGTCGTCCCCACCTTCCTCCGAGTTGACCCCGGCAGTCTCCTGTGAGTCCCCATCACCCCGAAAGGCATGCTGGCAACACAGAACAAGGGTTGCGCTCGTTGCGGGACTTAACCCAACATCTCACGACACGAGCTGACGACAACCATGCACCACCTGTATACCGACCACAAGGGGGACCGTGTCTCCACAGTTTTCCGGCATATGTCAAGCCTTGGTAAGGTTCTTCGCGTTGCGTCGAATTAAGCCACATGCTCCGCTGCTTGTGCGGGCCCCCGTCAATTCCTTTGAGTTTTAGCCTTGCGGCCGTACTCCCCAGGCGGGGAACTTAATGCGTTAGCTGCGGCACCGACGACGTGGAATGTCGCCAACACCTAGTTCCCAACGTTTACGGCGTGGACTACCAGGGTATCTAATCCTGTTCGCTCCCCACGCTTTCGCTCCTCAGCGTCAGTAATGGCCCAGAGATCCGCCTTCGCCACCGGTGTTCCTCCTGATATCTGCGCATTTCACCGCTACACCAGGAATTCCGATCTCCCCTACCACACTCTAGCCTGCCCGTATCGAATGCAGACCCGGGGTTAAGCCCCGGGCTTTCACATCCGACGCGACAGGCCGCCTACGAGCTCTTTACGCCCAATAATTCCGGACAACGCTCGCACCCTACGTATTACCGCGGCTGCTGGCACGTAGTTAGCCGGTGCTTCTTCTGCAGGTACCGTCACTTGCGCTTCTTCCCTGCTGAAAGAGGTTTACAACCCGAAGGCCGTCATCCCTCACGCGGCGTCGCTGCATCAGGCTTTCGCCCATTGTGCAATATTCCCCACTGCTGCCTCCCGTAGGAGTCTGGGCCGTGTCTCAGTCCCAGTGTGGCCGGTCGCCCTCTCAGGCCGGCTACCCGTCGTCGCCTTGGTAGGCCATTACCCCACCAACAAGCTGATAGGCCGCGGGCTCATCCTGCACCGCCGGAGCTTTCCACCAACCCCCATGCGGAGGAAGGTCATATCCGGTATTAGACCCCGTTTCCAGGGCTTGTCCCAGAGTGCAGGGCAGATTGCCCACGTGTTACTCACCCGTTCGCCACTGATCCACCCCGAAGGGCTTCACCGTTCGACTTGCATGTGTTAAGCACGCCGCCAGCGTTCGTCCTGAGCCAGGATCAAACTCTCCGTGAATGTTTACCCACAGCGCTCAATTAAAAGCGCCGGGTCGACACCCGCGTTGAGCGGCACGGCAACCACCGGAATAGGGCGGCCCCGCGCACTGCGTCCTCGCTAGTGTTTATTTCAAAAGGAATCTCCAACCCCGATCAAACGACCGAGGCCGGGGATGTCAACATATCTGGCGTTGACTTTTGGCACGCTGTTGAGTTCTCAAGGAACGGACACTTCCTTCAGGCCGCCTTCCAGCGGACCCTCCGGGCGCTTCGTTCTTCCGTGTTTCCAGCTTATCAGACGTTTTCCGCTCCGTTTTTCCGGAGCTTCGTCATCCAACTCGCCGGTGCCTTCCAGGACTTGACGCCCCGTCCGACGTTTCAAACTCTAGCCGATCCCCGCTCCGAAAAGCGAATCCAGCCACAATCCCCATAAACACGCACGCCGAACACGCACCGAGCCGCAACAAGACGCGACCCAGCCCGAACCGGGAAGTGGTGTTTCGAAGGATTGGCCGCCCCGGGACCGTCCGCGCCGATGCGTGTCCGGTGCTCCCTGCCGAGCGACTGGGAGACAGTACTCCTGCTTCCACGCCCGAAACAAATTGCCCCGTCCGCTCCCGGTCGTACGACAGGATCGGGGCCGGCCGGTCTCCGAGCCCGAGCATCGGCTGTCCGCTCCCAATGGGCGCTGCTGCCAGCGGAACACCTAGCTGTCGTAGTAGTTCTGACTCTTCGTCAGCTGATCGCCGGATCCGGAGTGGTCCGCCTTGGGCCAGTGCTTCAGGCCCAGCACCAGGTTGCTGGCGGTGTTCACCAGCAGGCCGCCGTCGCAGAGCGTCCACACCTGGTCCTTGCTCCCGTTGGCGCAGTCCTCCTGCACGACCGGGGCGCCGTCCGTAGTGCTGCCGCCCGTGCCGAGGCACCGGCCGGTGCCGGCGTTCCTGATCCGCATGTTGCCGCCGGCGGGGAGGAGGATCCAGGTCTGGCCCACGCTCCGGTCGCAGGCTCGTTGGGTGAGGGCGCCGCCCGGGTCGGCCTGGGCACACAGTCCGGTCATGCCGTTGACCAGGGCCCACGATCCCGGCGGCGGGTCCCGGCGGCGGCCGTCGCCGTCCAGGCGAGTCTGGTGGTGCCAGAACGGGTGGCGCCCGGCTTGGCGGCGGTCAGGTGGATGCCGTGCCCGGCGGCGGACGGCCGGAGCGGGTGGGGGCTCCAGAGCAGGATGCCCGCGGGCAGGATCATGCCGAGGCGGCCGTTGAGGTCCCGCAGGTCGCGTTCGGCATGGGCGCAGTCGGCGCAGGCCTGGAGGTGGCGGGCGAGGTCGCGGGCGGCGCGCTTGTCCGGCCCGCGTATCGAGGCCGCGAGCAGGACGCCGAAGTGGCGGCACTCCTCGCTGGTGGTCTGGTCGAGGTGGGCGCGCAGGTAGGCCTCGCGCAGGCCTTCGCGGGCGCGGACGACGAGGGACCCGATGCCGCACGCGGTGATGCCGAGGCGCCGGGCGGTCGCGGCGGCGGGCTCGTGCTCGACCAGCGCGTGCCACAGCACGGCCTGCCATCGTTCGGGCAGCGAGCGGAAGGCGCGCGGGACGAGGGATCCCTCTTCGGCTGCGAGCACGGCGTCCTCGACATCGTGGCCGGCGGGCAGGGAGTCGGCCCAGGCCTCGAAGTCGTCCGACAGCTGGGTGCGGGCGCCGTCGGGGGCCGGAGCTCGCCACCGTACGCTACGGAGTCATGAAAGCCATGGCACAGCGCACCTGGAAGGCCGGGGAGCGGTTGGAGCTCGTGGAGCTGCCCACGCCCGAGCCGCGCAAGGGTGAGGTCCGGGTCGGTGTCCAGGCCATCGGGGTCAACCCGGTCGACTGGAAGATGCGCAGCTACGGTCCGCTGCGGCTGGCCGCCCGTCTGCTGGGGCCGAAACCGCCAGTGGTCGTGGGGGTGGACTTCGCTGGGGTGGTCGACGCCGTCGGCCCGGGGGTCGTGGGCTTCTCACCGGGCGACCGGGTGGTGGGCGGGACCGACTTCTCCCGGGGCCAGCGCGGCTCCTACGCCGACACCGTCGTGGTCCGCGAGGACCAGCTCTGGCCGGTCCCGGACTCGGTCGACATCGCCGTGGCCGCCGCCCTGCCGGTGAGCGGCGTGACCGCCCGGATGGCGGTGGTGGACCTGGGCCGCATCCGCCGGGAGCGACCCGGCGACCGCCGCGTGCTGGTACTGGGTGCCTCCGGTGCGGTGGGCCAACTCGCGCTCCAGATCGCCAAGTTGGAGGGCGCGTTCGTGGCCGGCGTCTGTTCGGCGAAGAACGCGGACCTGGTCGTGGGGTTGGGCGCCGACGCGGTCCTCGACTACGGCCGGGGCGACGCGCTGGTCCAGGCTCGGGCCCACGCTCCCTTCCACCTCGTCATCGACTGCGTCGGCAGCTACTCCGGCGCCGGTTGCCGGGCCCTCCTGTCGTCACGCGGACGACACATCATGGTGGCGGGCGACGACCCCGCCGCCGTCGCGCAGATGCTCGTGGCGCCGTCGCGATCCAGGGGCATCCTGGGCAGGCCCACAGGCCGACGGCTGGAACCGCTGGTGGCAGCGGTGGCCGACCGCAGTCTCCAGGTCGCCATCGCGCGAACCCTGCCGCTCACCGCTGCCGAGGAGGCCCACCGGCTCAGCCGGAGCGGCCGTATGACGGGCAAGTTGATCCTGCTGCCCTGAGGTCCTCGGTGTGCGGGCTCCTTCCCCGATCCGGCCACCCAGCACTCCAGCTCACGGCTCGCCCGGCACCACTCCCCACTAGCCTGGCCGGATGGAGAACACCGAGAAGATCGGCGGGGTCGAGGTCCTGACCTTCGCCGACGAGCAGGCGTTCGCGACCTGGCTGAGCACCCATCACACCAGACACGAGGGCGTGTGGCTGAAGCTTGCCAAGAAGGGCACCGGGATCCCGTCGCTGACGAGCGACCAGGCGGTCGACGTGGGCCTGTGCTACGGCTGGGTCTCCGGTCAGCGGCGCGGACTCGACGAGCGGTACTACCTGCAGAAGTACGTCCCCCGGCGGCGGGGCAGCCTCTGGTCGCAGGTCAACGTCGAGAAGGTGGCGGTCCTCACCGCAGAGGGCCGCATGCGCGAACCGGGCCTCGCCGAGGTCCGCCGCGCGCAGGCCGACGGCCGGTGGGCGCGCGCCTACGAGTCCCAGCGCACCGCCACCGTCCCCGACGACCTCGCCGCCGAGCTCGCGGCCGACCCCGCCGCCGCCCGCGCCTTCCAGGCCCTCGACCGCACCGGCCGCTACCTCACCATCCTCCCCCTCCTCCAGGCCCCCACGCCCCAGGTCCGGCAGACCCGTCTGGAGCGCACGGTGCTCCGCCTCGCCGCAGACGGACGCGACGGGGAGGACACGGCAGGTGGCGCGGCGACGTAGGTCCGATCGTCCGCGACGGCGCTTCCGTCACTCGAGACCGGCCGGCTCACCGTCCTGTTCGGCGCGGCCCTGCGGTGCGCCCAGACCCCGGCGGACCGAGTCGAGGATCGTCAGGCCCTGGCTGACCAAGCCGGCGGCGATCTCACCCAAGCCGTCGGCGCCGTTGAGCACGTTGACATTGGCGCCCGCGAGCCCACCGGCCGCCTCCTTGACGATCTGCGGCAGCTGATCGATCAGCATCCGGTCCAGCGCCACCCGGTCGTGCGAGGCCGCCGCCTCGGCCTGGATCTTCATCCGCTCCGCCTCGGCCAGCGCCAGGACCCTGATCCGCTCGGCCTCCGCCTCGGCCGGCCTCACGACCTCGGCGACCAGCTGCTGCTGGCGCAGCTCGGCCGCGCGCTGGGCCAGGTCGGTCTGCGCCGCCAGCACCTCCTGCTGCGCATGCGCCTGTGCCAGCGGGCCGGCCTGGGCGGCCTGGGCCTGGGCCCGATCCACCTCGGCGGTGTACTGCGCCTTCACGACCGCCGTCTCCCGGGCGTACTCGGCCTGCTTCCGGGCGGACTCCTGCTCCGCCTCCACCGCCGCCTGGGTGGCCTGTGCCTGGGCGATCTGGGCCTGGCGCTGGATGGCGGCCCGGTGCGGGGCCGACATCGCGGCGATGTAGCCGGTGTCACCGTCGTCGATCGACTGGATCTGGAGCGAGTCGACGATCAGGCCGATCTTCGCCATCTCGGCCTTCGAGGTGTCGAGCACCTCGGTTGCGAGCTTCTGCCGCTCGGTGACGATCTCCTCGACCGTCATCGAGCCGATGATGGCGCGCAGGTGCCCGGCGAAGATCCGGCCGGTCAGCACGGACATCTGGTCCTGGTCGGAGAGAAAGCGCTGGGCGGCGTTGACGATGCTCTCGGTGTCGTTGCCGACCTTGAAGGCGATCACCGCCCGCGCGGTCAGCGCGATGCCCTGCTTGGTGACGCAGGTTTCGGCGACCTCCGCCTCGCACATCGCCAGGGTCAGGAAGCGGACCTTGCGGAAGATCTGCAGGACGAACGTCCCGTGCCCGGTCACCACGCGGAACGGCGCGCCCGCAAGGCCTCGTCTTCCACCGGAGATCAGCATCGCCTGGTCGGGGGCGGGAACGCGATAGCCGAACATCCTGGTCGCCTCCTCAGCGAAGTCCGTGGGCACGGTCGGACCCGGGGTTGCCGGTGGGGTCGGTCCATTCGATGACGTCGACCTGGCGAGTACCGCGCGATTCGATCACCAGGACGGGTGTTCCCTTTGGCAGGGGCTCCTCCGACCAGGCGAGGAAAGTCTCCGAACCGCCCCTGATCTTCACCAGGACCTCGCCGGGGCCGGCGGCTCCCCGGGTGCCGATCACCAGCACGCCGGGGCAACCGATCACGGCCTCGTCCGACACCATCGACGGCCGCCCCTTTCACCTGTCCGACGTCGCGCGGACCATCCTGGCAGCAGCAGCCGTCCGCAGCGGACAGGCGCGCGACCGGGTCACTGTGCCGGAGCAGCCCTGATTCCAGGGTGTCACCGACACTCGCGCCGTCGAAGGGTGCGCAGCCGGGGCGTGCGGTGCCCACCGCCCCAGGCGGTCCCCTACTTGAACAGGCGGTCACCGCTCGTGGCCATGCGATGGGTGGCGCTGTGGCGGTTCACCCAGTCACGGACGAGGTTGACGGCGTTGGCGCACTGCCAGCTGTTGTCGTACTCGCGCACTCCGGTGAAGCTGCCGTAGCCCGCGATGATGCCGTCCACGCGCGCATCGCCCAGCAGTTTGTCGACGTACCACGGATCGTTGTAGGTGGTCGTCCAGGACAGCGTTGCCGCGAGCTGTCCGGCGGCACGGTCCCCGGCGCCCTTCTTCAGTTCCGCGCACGTGTTGTAGGTGGCTTCGGTGCAGTTGCCGAACCCGTTGGCGATGTTGCTGTCGCCGTAGTCCATCGCCCGGTGGCCGGGCGGGATCGCGGAACCGGACCGGTTGAAGGCGCTTCGAGCCTGATCGCGCGTCCCGGTCGTCGTCATGCCCTCCAGGCGGCCGAGCTTGCCTTCCAGGCTCTTCCAGCCCCTGCCGCCGACGTCCGGGGTGCTGCCACCGTGGTACTCGTAGAAGCCGTAGAGCACCTGGATCCCGGCAGCCGTCAGCCTCTGCGCCTTGTCGCGCAGTCCGGCGACGCTGCACCCGCGGTTCTGCTGTTCTCCGCAGTAGTTCGGGTCCTTGATGTCCAGCCAGACCAGCGACAGCCGGCGCCCTGCGTTGGCGTTGGAGACGATGCGATCGATCATGCTGTCGAAGCTGGGGCCCAGCCGGGCGTCACCGGCCGAGGAACAGTCGTGATAGGCGCGCCATTCGTTCGGATTCCACCAGGCACAGACGTCTATCTCGATGCCGTTGGCGCCGTGGTCGAGCGCGGCGTCCACGCCGTCCAGGGTGTCGACTCGGTGCGCGATGGCGTAGATCGCGTGACGCTGATCGGCCGCTGCCGCGGGAGTCGCACCGAGCGCGGTGGCACCGATGATGCCGCTTAGTGCCGCCATCAGCGCCGGTAACATCCGCGGGCCGGCACCATGCCTGAGTTGAGTGGTCATGACAGGTACTCCTTCATGTCGGTGTCCTGAAGCGGACGGTCGATCTCACCAACTGCCTGTTGAAATCTGATAAATGGACGGTAAATGGACTCCGGGAAGCTCGTTTGGTGACACTGCGTGAGCCCGCCGGGAGGCCGACCTCCGGTTGACAGGACTCTCGACGACGCAGCTACGTTGGGCATCAGGCTCGTCACATTTTGTGATCATTCCTGCCTGTCACCCCACCGCGAGGAGCCCGAGCGTGACGAGGACCCCACCTGTCCCACCGCTCTGCGCCTTCACCCCCTCGATCACGACGCTGCGCCTCCTCGCCGAGGGCAAGGACCTCCCCAACAAGCCGGTGGGCTCGTGACTGCCGAGCGCCCCCGAGGAGTTTCAATGACCGAGTCAAGCCGCCTGCGCGACCGGCTGTGCGGGGGTGAACTCCCGTCCGTCGCGCAACAGCGCCCACAGGACGTTCACCCGGCGCCGGGCAAGGGCGATGAGAGCCTGGACGTGGCCGCAGCCCTCGGCACGCTTCTTGAGGTAGAAGTCCCGGTTCGGGCCGTCCTTGATCATGCTGGTCTGCGCGGACATGTAAAACACCCTGCGCAGGCGACGGCTGTAACGCTTGGGCCGGTGCAGGTTGCCGGTGCGTCGGCCCGAGTCGCGGGGCACCGGAACCAGGCCGGCCGCGGAGGCCAGCCGGCCGGCATCCGCGTAGGCCGACAGGTCGCCCGCAGCGACGACGAACTCGGCGCCCAGGATCGGGCCGATGCCCGGCATCGACTCGATGATGTGCGCCTGCGGGTGGGCATGGAAGGTCTCCTTGATCTGCTTGTCGAGGCCACCGATCCGCTCGTCCAGCGCGAGGAGTTGGGAGGCCAGGTCTGCGACGATCGAGGCCGCGATGCTCTCACCGGGCAGCACAGTGTGCTGGGCCCCGGCCGCCTCCAGCGCGGTGGCGGCGACCTTGTCGGCCGAGCGGACACCACGCTTGCGCAGCCAAGACTCCAGACGGGCGCGGCCCACCCGGCGTATCCCGGCCGGGGTCTGCCGGTAGGTCAGCAGGGTCAGCGCGCCCTTGCTGCCGGACCAGTCGAAGGCCCGCTCCAGGGCCGGGAAGATCCCGGTCAGCACGTCACGGAGCCGGTTGACCATGCGGACCCGGTCGGCGACCAGGTCAGTGCGGTGCGCGACCAGCAGCGCCAGATCGGCCACCAGCTGGGCGGGGACGTCCACGGCCGCGAAGTCCCTGCGCAGGCGCGAGGTCTCCGCGATCACGAACGCGTCGCGGGCGTCGGTCTTCGCCTCGCCTCGGTAGGCGCCGGACATCCGGTTGACGGTGCGGCCGGGAACGTAGACCGGCTTCTGCCCGTGCGACGCGAGCAGGGCCAGCAGCAGCGCGGACGCGGTGCCGGACAGGTCGATCGCCCAGTCCACCGCACCCGCCATGGCCAGCGCTTCGGCGACCGCTTCCAGGATCGCGGCCTCGTCGTTGTCGATCTTCTTCGACCAGACCTGGAACCCCGACTCGTCGACCGCCGCCGCCCAGTGGTGGCCCTTGCCCGCGTCGATCCCCACCCAGATCCGAGCCCGCCGCTCTGTCATCCCACGCTCCCCACGCCGAAACCAGCACTCTCCTTGACCCGAGGAACACCCCGCCGTCAGCTCCGTAAACAGCGACCAGGACGCAGATCTCAATCAGCGGTCAGGGCGCCCCGGAGAGCCGGACGGCCACTCCTTGGGAGCCACCAGAGGCAAGCCACCATCAGCCACATCCGGCCCTCCCGGGCCGCCTAACAACTTACGGAGACACCATGGAGAACCCCGTCATCGAAGGCACAGCCGGTGACCGCGCCCGCTGGCAGACCTGTCGGCAGCTGGCGCGCGAGCTGCTGCTGGTCGGTCCGGACGACAAGGACCTGAAGCTGCGCTACCTCGACGTCCTGATCAAGGACGGCATCCCGGAGACGGACGAGCCCAAGGACGTGCTGATCATCGGCGCGGGCATCGCGGGCCTCGTCGCCGGGAAGCTGCTCAAGGACGCCGGACACAACGTCACCATCCTGGAGGCCAACGCCAGCCGTGTGGGCGGGCGGATCAAGACCTTCCGTTCCAGCGACGACGCGGCCGACGGACCGTTTCACGACCCGGAGCAGTACGCGGAGGCCGGGGCCATGCGGCTGCCCAGCTTCCACCCGCTCACCCTCGCGCTGGTCGACAGCCTCGGCCTGCGCCGGCAGCTGTTCTTCAACGTCGACGTCGATCCGGACACCGGCAACCAGAACGCGCCCGTCCCACCGGTGGTCTACGAGTCCTTCGAACCCGGCAAGGTCTGGAAGCACGGCACCGACAGCCCGGACTTCCGCGAACCAGTCAAGCGCTTCAACTCCTGGATCCGCACCAACCGGATCCAGGCCCGCCGCAAGGAGTACGCCGCCGACCCGAGCTGCGTCAACGAGGGCTTCCACCTCACCGGCGACGAGGCACGGATCACCGTCGCCGACATGGTCAACCAGGCCCTGGAGCCGATCCGCGACTACTACTCGGTGATCAGGGACGGCAAGCGCGTGAACAAGCCGTTCGCCGAGTGGCTGGACGGCTGGACCCGGGTGATCCGCGACTTCGACGGCTACTCGATGGGTCGCTTCCTGCGCGAGTACGCGGGCTTCAGCGACGAGGCCGTCGAGGCGATCGGCACGATCGAGAACATGACCTCGCGGCTGCACCTGGCCTTCTTCCACACCTTCCTGGGCCGCAGCGACATCAACCCGAACGCCACCTACTGGGAGATCGCGGGCGGCAGCTGGAAGCTGCCCGACGCGCTCGCCCAGGAGCTCCGGAAGGAGCTGCGGATGGGCGAGCGAATGATCCGGATGGAGTACTGGGACCCGCGTCGGGACGGCGGGGGAGCCCGCGACGTCGGCCCGATCGGGGCGCAGGTCGCCGTCCAGACCGTCCCCGAGGACGACCCGAACGCCGAACCCACCGTCTGGAAGGGCGACTTCGCGATCGTCACGGTCCCGTTCTCCGCCCTGCGGTTCGTCCAGGTGACGCCACCGTTCTCCTACAAGAAGCGCCGGGCGATCATCGAGACCCACTACGACCAGGCCACCAAGGTGCTGCTGGAGTTCTCCCGCCGATGGTGGGAGTTCACCGAGGCCGACTGGAAGGTCGAGCTCGACTCCATCGCACCCGGCCTGTACGAGTACTACCAGCGGGCGGGCGAGGACGACGCCGAGGCGGCCGTGGCCGCCGCCCACAACGGCCACCGGCCCCCGCGCAACCTGCCGGAGGTGCTGCTCGGCGCACACGCGAGCGTGGACGAGCGCCGGATCAGCCAGGCCCAGCGGGAGGTGTACCAGCACACCCCGCTGCTCCGGGCGAGCGTGCGCCCTGCCACCCACTGCTTCGGCGGAGGTTCGACCACCGACAACCCGAACCGCTTCATGTACTACCCCTCCCACCCGGTGCCCGGTGCCAACGGCGGCGGGGTGGTACTGGCCAGCTACAGCTGGTCGGACGACGCGGTGCGCTGGGACTCCATGGAGGACGACGAGCGTTACGTCTACGCGCTGCGCAATCTCCAGTCAGTGCACGGCCGGCGGATCGAGGTGTTCTACACCGGCTTCGGGAAGACCCAGAGCTGGCTGCGCGACCCGTACGCCTTCGGCGAGGCGGCGGTGTACACCCCGCACCAGATGACCAGCTTCCACCTCGACGTGGTCAAGCCGGAGGGCCCGGTGCACTTCGCCGGCGAGCACGTCTCGCTGAAGCACGCCTGGATCGAGGGCGCGGTGGAAACCGGCGTCCGGGCGGCCATCGCCGTGCACGAGGCGCCACCGCCGCCGGCCCAGGCGGAACCGGAGATCCGGCCCGAGGTCCAGCTCCGACGGGAAAGCCGACAGGAGGCACTGCGCGGATGAGCGGCAACGACGAATGGACGGTGGCCCGCTACCTGGCCACCAGACTTGAGCAGTTGGGCATCCGGTACCTGTTCGGGGTGCCGGGGGACTTCCTCGGCCCGTTCCTGACGATCATGCAGGCCACCACCGGCGTGCGCTGGATCGGCACCCCGACCGAGATGGGCGGCGGCTACGCCGCGGACGCCTACGCCAGGGTGCGCGCCGCCGACGCCGACCCGGACAAACGCGAACAGGGCGTCGGAGCCGTTGCGGTGACCTACGGGGTGGGCGCGTTCAGCCTGCTCAACACCATCGGCGGCGCGTACGTCGAGGACGTGCCGCTGATCGCGATCAACGCGGCGCCGTCCTACGAGCAGTGGCTCAACCAGCAGGCGGTCGGCCTGCTCACCTCGCACATGAGCCCGCGCCGGGAGAGCAACCTGGACGTCTACCGGCAGGTCACGGTGGACGCACAGGTGCTCTCCAACCCGGGCCTCGCGCCCTCGCAGATCGACAGCGCGATCACCGCCTGCCTGACCGAGCGCAAGCCGGTCTACCTGGAGGTCATGGAGGACCTCTGGCACGCGCCGTGCGAGGCTCCGAAGGGTGAACTCCACGCTCACGAGCGGCCGTTCACCAAGCGGAACGAGGAGATGCTGGCCAAGGCGGTCACGGCGGCGGTGGAGCTGATCGGGAAGTTCGGCACACCGATCGTCTGGGCCGGCGAGGAACTGGTCCGCCAGCGGCTGGAGAACGAGCTGCTGGAGTTCGTCCAGACCACCCGGATGCAGTTCTGCACCACGGTCGGCGCGAAGTCCGTGGTCTCCGAACGGCATCCGCTGTTCGCCGGCGTCTACAACGGCAAGGCGAGCCTGCCGGAGATCCGGAAGACCTTCAAGAACGCCGGGTGCCGGATCGGCCTGGGGACCTGGTCCACGTCCAAGAACCTCGGCGGCGATCAGTCGATCGGCGACGACTGGATCGTGGCGGCTCGCGACGGCGTCAGCGTCGGCGCCAACTACTTCCCCGAGGTCCAACTGGGGCGGTTCATCGCGGCGTTGCGCAACGCGCTGGCGGGACAGACCTTCCCGACCGACCACTTCGCGCTGGCGCACGCGGCGGGCCTGGACGTCCCGGCCAGCACGGCCGACTTCCTGGACTCGCTGAGCACCGACCAGTACCCGCCCGAGCTGACGTACGACAGCTTCTTCCAGCACATCAACTTCTTCCTGGAGCACCAGGCCACCGGCGGGGACCCAGAGGCCCCCTCGCCGTTCACGGTGGTCTCGGACGCGGCATTCGCGCTGCTCGGCTCGATGAACCTGCGGATCACCGAGCGGGCCGGCTTCCTGGCACAGAACAGCTGGCTGTCCATCGGCTACTCCGTCGGCGCGGCCACCGGCGTGGCGCTGGGCCGACAGCAACCGATGAAGCGCCCGCTCGTGTTCGTCGGGGACGGCTCGTTCCAGGAGATCTGCCAGGAGCTGTCCACCCAGGTACGTCACCACCTGCGGCCGGTGGTCTTCGTCCTGGACAACGAGGGCTTCTACGGCATCGAGCAGATGCTGGTCAGCCCCTGCTACTACAAGGAGAAGCCGTCCAACGGGGCCGACTTCTACAACGTGCTGCATCCATGGCGCTACGAGAAGCTGGCCGAGGTCTTCGGCACGGACAAGGACCGGATGCACGGGTACGAGCTCACCACCCACACCGAGCTCCGCTCACTCCTGCTGGACATCGCCGATCCCGGCAACGACCTCAACCACGCGCCGATCCTGGCCCGCGTCCGGCTCAGCCGGCACGACTACCCGAAGGCTCTCCAGTACAAGATCGACGAGAAGTGCACATAGCCGCCCCAAGTCCACCGGCCCCCGTCCCCGACGAGGGCCGGTGCGTACTTGACCGCGAGGGTGGCGGCCCTCGCAACGACCACACCAGCCGGATCCGGGTCAGCCCCCCGGCGCAAACCCAGGTCTTGCCCCTCCGGGGGGCCGGCACGGTGCCGTCCGCGACTCGTCTGTTACCGGCCGCGCGTGTATTACGGACTGTCGCTACAGCGAGCCCTTAACTGTGAGTCACAGCCTTCGGCACGTCGGCTGCCTGGCACGGGAGTTGAGAGAAACAGCCAGCCCGCCTACCTCACGGACCGCTTCCGATGGGCGGCGATCAGGTCCCGGTCCCATGCGTGCGAGGCCCTCGGCGTGCGGCGCTGCGTCCCGAAGTCGACGTGGACGAGACCGAATTTCTGATTGAACCCCTCGGCCCGTCGAACAGGCTGTCATTGCAGCCAGACCCCCAGTCGCCCGGCGATGTTGATCTCAGCCTGCCGTGCGCTGAACGGAACGCGTTGCCCGTGCAGAAGGCCCTCCAGCAGCGCGTCCAGCGCGGCGAGCAGGTTCAAATCCAATTGCATGCGAGTAATCCTAGCCGTGCTTGACATGCACTTGAAGTTAATTACGGGGCTATCTACCGTTGAGGCGAAAGCGCAAGGAGTAACGCGCAGTTCGGCCCTCGACCGGCCTCATCCCCCTCCTCAGACGGGAGTACCACCATGTCCGAAACGCTTCAGACCACTGACGTCGCCGCCTTGGACGCCGACCTGCTCGCCCAGACCGCGAATGCCGTGCGCGAGGCGGGTTCGGCGCTGCGCGAGCGGTACGGCGAGGCGGTCCGCTACCAGAGCCGCGAAGAGCTGATGAGCGCGCTCGCCGTCAACGACGACACGGCCCTCGGCATCCTGCGCCCCCGCCTCACGGGCCTGCGCCCGGACGCCGGGTGGGTGGAGGACGAGCTGGACGGCGGGGCGCTGCCGCCCGGCGAGTGGTGGGTGGTGGATCCGGCCGAAGGCAACGTCAACCATCTGCACGCTCTGCCGGAGTGGGCGGTGACCGCCACCCTCGTGCGCGACAACCAGCCGGTGCTCACCGTGGTCCACCTGCCGTTGACCGGCGAGACCTACACCGCGCTCACCGGCGCGGGCGCCCACGTCGACGGCCGGCCGCTCAACGTCTCCCCCACTGCGGACCTCGGCCTGAGCATCGTGGCCACCAGCCAGGCCCGGCCGGACGAGGACGAGAAGGTCGTGCGACGCGTCGGCTCCTCGATCACCGCGATGCTCTTCGACGCGCTCGTCGTCCGCACCGCCGTGCCCGCGACCCTGCACCTGGTGAACGTGGCCGCCGGCCGGATCGACGCCTTCTGGCAGTTCGCCGGCGCCCGCGCGGACCTGCTCCCCGGAGCACTGCTCGTCACCGAAGCCGGCGGACGGATCTCCGACGCCCAGGGCCGCCCCTGGACCCCCCAGAGCGGAAGCTTCCTGGCCGCCGCGCCCGGTATCCACGCCGAAGCCGTCGCCACCCTCTCCCGCTGACCGCACCACAACCCGCACCCATGGAAGGAACACCATCACCATGACCACGATCGCCGTTCTCGGAAACGGCCGCGTCGGCGGCAACCTGGCCACAGCCCTCACCCGCGCAGGGCACGAGGTGACCGTCGCGGACCGCACGCCGGGCGCCGCCGCCGACGCCGCCCGACGCGCCCGGATCGTCATCAACGCCACCCCGGGCAACGGCTCGCTGGACCGGCTCGCCGTCCTACGGGAGGAACTGCGCGGCAAGATCCTCGTTGACGTCTCCAACGCCACCACCGACGGACCGGACGGACTGCCCGCCGATCTGATCTACCCCGGCTCGAGCCTCGCCGAGCAACTCCAGGAAGCGCTCCCCGAAACCCACGTCGTCAAGACCCTCAACACCATGCTCTTTCCGGTGATGACCGCCCCGGCCACGCTCACCCAGACACCGACCGCGTTCCTATCCGGCGAGGACCCGCAGGCCAAGCACACCGTCCACGATCCAGGTGGTGTCTTCGGTCAGAACCCCTTCCAGCGCGGGCACCTTCAGCTCGTCCAGGGCGTGGGCGTAGTGCGCCACCGCCTGCTGGAGTTCGGCGATCACGAGACCACCGTCAGCACGATCTTGCCTTGGATGTGGCCCTGCGCGGCTCGCGTGTGCGCGCTGCCCGCCTCGGGCAGCGGGTAGGTGCTGTCCACCCCGACCTGCAGCTTGCCCTCGTCGAACAACCGCCCGATCTCGGCGAGCTGGGGGCCGTTGGACCGCACCTGAATGTTCGAGACTGTGATGCCCAGACTCGCCGTCTCTTCCGGATCGTACTGGGCGAAGAACACCGGAAGCATGGTGCCGCCGCGCTTGAGCACAGTCAGGAAGCGTGAGCTGTCCGGGCCACCGACGGCGTCGATCACCAGGTCGACACCGCTGACCACGTCCGCAGCCCGCGTCCTGGTGTAGTCGATGAACTCATCGGCGCCGAGCTTGCGCAGGAACTGCTCGTGCCGCCCGGAGGCCACCGCGATCACGTGTGCCCCCTTCCATTTCGCCAGCTGCACCGCGAAGTGACCCACTCCACCGGCAGCCCCGTTGACCAGTACGGTCATCCCTGGCGTGATCGGCACCGGCTGGTGCACCCGACCGGTGAAAACAGACGGCACGTCGTGGCCGAGATCAACCAGGTACTGCCAGGCCGTAAGCACGGCCATCGGCGCCCCGGCCGCCTGCACGTGGTCGATACCGGCCGGCTTGTGAGCCAGGTCCGAAGCCGGCGCGGCCACGTACTCGGCGTAGGTCCGGCCGTCGAATCCGGGGAACCGCAGCATGCCGAAGACCTCGTCACCGACGGCGAACCCCAACACGTCCGGAGCGACCGCCTGGACCACGCCCGACATGTCCGTTCCGGGGACCAGAGGGAACTCCAGGGCCGGCCTCATCTCGGCCGGCATGACCTTCATCCCCTCACGCAGGTACCAGTCCGGCGGGTTGATGCCCGCCGCGTGCACCCGGACGAGCACTTCGCCCGGGCCGATCTCGGGAACCGGCACCTCGTCATACTGCAAAACTTCCGGCCCGCCCGCTTCATGGAACTGGATCGCCTTCATCGCGTCTGTCGCCTTCCTGGGGAAACGTTGCTCCTTCAGTCAAGGCCCACCGCGGCATCGCCGTCCAAGACCAATCCGGCAACCTGCTCATTCCGAAACGGCATGACGCGTACGCTGCAAGGGTGAACGATCTCGGACAGGACCTGGAACTGCGGTTGGTGCGCTACTTCACCGTGGTCGCGGCGCACCAGCACTTCGGCCGGGCCGCCGCCGACTTGCACGTGGCCCAGCCTGCGCTGAGCCGCCAGATCCAACGGCTCGAAAAGTATCTCGGCACACGACTGCTGGACCGCGTACCCCAGGGCACCCGGCTCACTCCGGCAGGCCGGAGATTCCTCCCCCGGGCCCAAGCCCTGCTGCAGGCCGCCCGCCAGGCCGAAATGGCCGTGCGCGAACAAGCCGAGCTTGAACGAATCACCATCGGCTACGTTGAAGACCTGGTGATCACTGCTGCCGTACGGGAACTGCGCCGCCGTTACCCGGATGCTGAGATCACCACCCGGTACCTGAGTTGCCGCGACGTCGGGGCGCTGTCCGACAAGCGCGTAGACGCCCTGATCGCGCGGGCCCCGCTGCCGCTCGCCGCTGGCGACGTCGTCACCACCCCTTTGTACGAGGAGCCCCGGATGCTCGTGGTCCCACGCGGCCATCCCTTGGCCGACCGCCCGTCGGTGACCTCGGAAGAACTGGCCGACGAGGAGGCCGCGCCATGCTCGTTCGAGACCGCGGACTGGACTTCCTACCGGATCCTCGGGGCCGACGTGCCGCCGATCGAGAGCTATGAGGACAAGCTCGAACTCGTCGCGAGTGGCAGGGCGATCGCCGTGCTACCGGTCGGCGATCGGCGTAGCTCACTGCGCCCCGACCTCGTCACCGTCCCGATCGAGGGCGCTCCTTCCAGCCAGGTCGTCCTGGTCAGCCGCAAGGGCGACCCGAATCCGATGATCAGGAATCTCCGACTGGTGGCCAAGGCCGTCCTGACCGCCCCGGCAGCCTGACCGGGCTCGCCTTCTCCTACAGCGCGAGGGCCAGGAGGTGCGCATCCTGCGCAAGGCTGAGCACATGCTCCTGCAGGGCGAAGACATGATCGTCGGCCGGGGCGGCCGTCGTGAGCGGGTCGGTTACCAGGGCAGCGGGCCCTCGGCGTCGGTGTAGGTGCCGGTGGGACCGTCCGGGGTGAGGCTGGCCATGCGGACGATGATCTCGGCACCCTGTTCGACGGTCTGGATGCCGGTGTTGCCGTTGAGGTCCGTCTTGGTGAAGCCGGGCTCGACGGCGTTGATGCGCATGTTCGGGAACGCCTTGGCGTACTGCACGGTGACCATGTTGACGGCGGCCTTGGAGGCCGGGTAGGCGACGCCGGGGTACACGTAGGTGGGGGTGTCGGCGGTGGTGACGCGGGTGAGCGAGGCCAGGCCGCTGCTGAGGTTGACGATGACGGGGGCGGCGGAGCGCTGCAGCAGCGGGAGGAACGCGTGGGTGACGCGTACCGTGCCGAAGACGTTGGTTTCGAACGTACTCCGCATCAGGTCGGCGGTGACGTCCGCGGCACCGATGATGCCGTTGTCCTCGGCCCGCTCCTCCACGCCGGCATTGTTGACCAGCACGTCAAGGCCGCCGTCGGCTTCGACGGTCTTCGCCGCTGCGGCGACCGAGGCGTCGTCGGTGATGTCGATGACGACCAGCCGCGCGCCCAACTGCTCGGCGGCGCGACGCCCGCGCTCGGGGTCCCGGCTGCCGATGTACACGGTGTGGCCTGCGGCGATGAGTTGACGGGCGGTCTCGAAGCCGAGCCCCTTGTTCGCTCCGGTGATCAGTGTTGTGGTCATGCCTCCACGATGCTGCGCGGCGATGCCGTCAGCCAGGGTCCGGTCTTCCTGGGACTGCCAGTACCAGGCACCCGCGGGTGGGGTGGTGCACAGTGGTGGCATGGCGACCACGGAGTTCGGGCAGACGGTGCGGCGCTGGCGTGACCGGGTCCCGCCGGAGGCGGCCGGCCTGCCGGTGGGCGGCCATCGGCGCGCGGCCGGACTGCGCCGGGAGGAGCTGGCGCTGCTGGCCGGGATCTCGGTCGACTATGTCACCCGCCTCGAACAGGGCCGGGCGACCAACCCGTCGGAGCAGGTCGTCGAGGCGCTGGGGCGGGCGCTGCGACTGAACGCGGAGGAGCGTGAGCATCTCTTCCGGGTCGCCGGGCTGGTAGCGCCGGGAATCGGCACGGTGCCCGGCTACATCACGGCCAGCGTGCAACGGATGCTGGACCGGCTGACCGGCACACCCGTCGCGGTCTCCGACGCGGCGTGGACGCTGCTGCTGGCCAATCCGCTCTACACCGCGCTGATGGGTGAACGGCACGGCAAGGAGCGCAACGGGGCGTGGCGGAACTTCCTCGGCTCGGGCAGCCGGGTCCGCCACACGCCGGAATCCCGGCGGGCGTTGGAGACCGCGGTCGTCTCCGACCTGCGGGCGACGGCGAGCCGCTACCCGTCGGATCTGCGGCTGCGGCGTCTGATCGCTGATCTGCGCGGCAACAGCGAGCGGTTCGCCAAGCTGTGGGACTCCGGCGCGGTGGGCCACCAGGAGGCCTCGCGCAAGACCATCGACCACCCGCAGGTGGGATCGCTGACGCTGGACTGCGACGTGCTCAGCGTCGCGGGCAGCGATCTGCGGATCATGGTCTACACGGCCGAACCCGGCACCGAGGACGCCGAACGGCTGGCGCTGCTGGCGGTGATCGGCACGCAGGCACTGGTGAAAGTCGCCGGCGAGGGCGTCGGGTGAAACCGCCGCAGCGGGTCAGCTCAGCTGTCGAGCTCGGCGGCGCGGCGGGTGCGGCGGGCGAAGACGGCCTCGCGGCGTTCGGCGGTCTGGCGGAGCGTGTCCTTGCGATCGCGTTTGGACAGCCGGTCCATGTAGAGCTGCCCTTCGAGGTGGTCGGTCTCGTGCTGCAGGCAGCGGGCGAAGTAGCCCTTGCCCTCGATGACCAGCGGGTTCCCGTCCTTTGTGATCGCCGGGCGAGCCGATGGCTCATGACCATGCTCATCGACCAGCGGATCATCGCTTCCGAGGTGTCGCTGCGGGCCCTCGTAGTCGCGGGCGAGGCGGACGAGGAGCCGCGAGTGATCGTCAAGCGTTGTGGACGATAAGAGCCGCTGAGGCGGCGGCCCCGGTTGACGGGGGCGTGCTGGGTCAGTCGCAGATCCCGAAGTGCAGGATGGTGGCCCAGTCGCTGGTGACCAACAGCAGGTTGCGCCACCATATGTACCCCGTGTGCGGGCCGTCGACGTCGCCGCAGCTTCGGATGGGCCCCAGATGTGCTTCGATGAGGTCGGCGACGCCATCGGCGAGTTCGCCGGCTCGCCGGATGTCAGCCGGCGAGGCCAGGGTGGGGCCCGAGTGCCTCGCGGCGGGGCTCATGATCCCTTCGGTCACCTGTCGGCGGAAAACGTCCCGCCAGGCTTGCGGTGACTCGAACAGCGCGACCGAGCCTACCTGGTGTCCACTGGCCCCCGCGTCGTACACGGCTTGAGCGAGACCCTTCATCGAGTCATGACCGGGTGTGGTCCCAGCCACTGGGACCACATGGAACAGGTAGATGAACGACACGAAGATGGTTTCGTCGAGCAGCTCCTCGAGCGGTTCAGCTACGGCTGTCACCGCGTCTGGAGCGTCGAGTGGGTTCAGCATGGGAGTCTGGGTCCTCTGTGCGATTCAGCGCTTCGGTCCCAGTGTGTCAGCCGAGCACGTTCATGCCGCGGGGTTTTCGGGGCCTTCGACGAACTGACCGCGGGAACAGCGGAGCAATGGTCAAGAGTCATGGGCGGGGACCTCTGGCGAGGCTGCGGTGATCTCGGCTGCTGCGAGCCGGGCTTCCTCACTTCGGCGCGTGCGAGTGCTCGGGGCACGCATGCCAGAAGCATCCCTGCACGAACACTGCGGTACGCCAGCGCACGAACGTGATGTCCGCCCTCCGGCGCCGCATGGCGGGAAGCGGCAGGTTCACTCGGTAACGGAAGCCCAGTGCCTGCAGTGCCCGCCGGAGAGCGAGCTCCGGTCTCATGTTCACGCTGTGCTGGGCTCGCATCACCCGGCGGGCGTTGGCATCCCTCGGTGGCGGAACCTCCGTCCGGTTGTCCCTCTCTCTCATGTACCGGTTAACTTCGGCCGGGCCCCATGGTCACTCGGCCCCGTCGCCGAGGGTCACGTCCGCCGGGGCCCTGTGCCCGCCGAGCACGGTGCCGTTCCAGACACGACCACCTGGCCGTGAGCCAACTCCCCTGTGCTTGACGATCGTTGGTGTCGCCGCGGAGTGTCGGTCCGCTCCGTACACTGGAGTCACGAGTACGTCGCCGAGTGTTTCCGCCGATTCGAAGGCGAGGCCATGTCCGACTCCTCCCTCCCGCTCCCTCATCCCCGCAGGTCCCCCGGACGTCCGAGGGCCCGGGTCATCGACCGAACCCGTTTCAACCGACCGGAGCTGCTCACCGACCGGCTGCTGATCCAAGTGGACGCTTCCCGGGTGGGGTTCGTACGGGACCAGCTCGACCCCCTCCGCAGCGGGCTCGTGATCAGCGGACCGAAGGCCCTCAGGAAGGCGTCCGAGCTGCGTGACAGGGGCTACACGGGCGTGCTCGTCGCAGACCCGGCGCTCTACGAGGACGGCGTCGCGACGGCACAGGAGCCCTACCTGTCGCGGGCCGGCGAGCTTCCCTCCGCGGATCCCCTCGGCCAGGCGGTCCAGGAGCAGCTCGCCGTCGGTTCGACGGCGGCACTCACGCCGACCGGGTACCTCATGGCCGGAGACACGGCCGCGGTACGAGCTGCTGTGCGCGACGTGGCGGCACGCGAGGACCCCCGGATCGTGCTCGCCCTCCCGATCGACGTCGGCTGGCTGCGCGACGACCTGGTCGGCCGTCTCATCGAAGAACTGGCCGCGGCACCGGGCGCGAAGGCCGTAATGCTCGGGGGCCAGTTGGACCCGCTGGCGAGCTTCCCCGAGGCGCTCACCGGGCTGACGCGGGTACTGGCCGAGGTACCGGGAACCGCGCTCCTGCGGGCCGATCTCGCGGCGTTCGGCGCACTGGCCCGGGGTGCGGTGTTCGCCGCCTACGGGCTGTCCGGGCGCTTCCGGCACGTCGTCCCGCCCGGTGAGCCCGCGAAGAGCTCGGGGTTCGCAGACTCCCCGGCCGTACTGTTCCCCGAGTTGATGGCCCTGTTCCTCGGCAAGACCCTCGCACGCCGCTTCGCCGCGACGCACGCACCCGTGTGCGAGTGCGCCGCCTGCGGGCGTCGGCCGTTGGACAGCTTCCCGGGCAACCGTGACGCCCGGTCGGCAGCGCAGCACAACACGGCCGTACTGCTGTCCTGGCAGCGGACGTTGCAGACCCTGGCGGTCGGACCCGACCGCCAGCGGTGGTGGCAGGAGCGCTGCCGCGCCGCGGTGGACCGGTACCCGCTCATCAACGCCGCCATCCGGCAGCCGAACGGATTCACCGTCCAGCCGCAGCTGCTGAGGTGGTCCCTCCTCGATGCGGTGCCATCGGCGCCGGCAGGCGCGGGAGCCGACTGACGGGGCGGCTCAGACCAGTCGTCCGTACAACTCCTCGACGAAGTGCCAGGCCGCAGCGGTGTGCCGCAGCGGCCGGTACGCCTCGGGTTCCAGGGCGATCCGGATCCCGTCCGGCTCGTCGAGGAGCACGCCGATGCCGTAGAAGGCGGCCTCAGCCACGATCGCGTCCAGCCCTGCGCACGGAACCTCGTCAAGCAGGACGGCTCGGCGGCAGAACGGTGCGAACCGGCCTGCGCGTTCCAATCCCGTCCGCGGATCGGCCGCCCGCACGACCACGAGGTCAACGGCGAGCGGCCGAACCGCCCGGCGCGTCACCAGATCCGTGTCCCACTCGACGGCTCCGCGCGGGAGGTCGCGGACCTCGGTCTGCTCCGGGAGGGAACCCACCGGAACCGGAAGACCGACCGGAAGACCCAGCAGGCACGCCAGCGCGGGGATGCTATCCAGGCGCTCGGCACCGACCTCCTGTCGTCTACGGTGCTCGGGCTCATCGACCCGGTACAGCAGAAAGGCGCGGGTGCCCAGGACCGAGAGCATGGCGCCTTCACTTTCCGAAGGGACCTGCGGCAACGCCGCCTCGCGCACCGAGCGCCACGCCGCGGGTTTCAGCACACTCGCCATGGGCCCCACCCTGCCCTACCGGCCGGCGCGGCGGCCAGACACCCCTCCGTCCGGGCCACGCGCAAGCCCGCCGGTGGATGTCGCCGAGGAGGGCCGGCACCTGGAAGCCTGATCCCGGGCGGTGTGAGGTCCTTCGAACCCGTTGCGTCGCAGGCGAAGGCGAGGCCTGGCACGGATTCCGTGCCGGGTCCCGGGCGCCGTCCGCACGGGCCGGGCGGATTTCAGAGTGTCTGGACGAGGCCGCCATCGATGACGAAGTCGCTCCCGGTGACGTTACCCGCCCGGTCACCGGCCAGCAGCACGACGAGGTCGGCGACCTCCTGCGGGAGGCTGAATCGGCCGGTCGCCGACTGCGCGACGGCGGCTCGAGCGATGTCCTCCGGATCTCCGCCCGCCGCTTTCGCGACCGTCGCGGCGACGCCGTCGTCACCGAGCCACAGCGCTGTGGACACCGGCCCGGGGCTGACCGTGTTCACCCGCACTCCGCGCGGACCGACCTCCTTGGAGAGGGCCTTGCAGAAGTTGGAGAGCGCCGCCTTGGCCGCGCAGTAGTCGATGATCGTCGGGTCGGGCAGGAACGCGTTGACCGAGCTCACGGTCACGATTGAGGCGTTGCCGCGCTCGATCAGATGGGGCAGGGCCGCTCGGGTGGTCCGGACTGCGGCAAGAAAGTTGATCGTCAGTCCCTGGATCCAGTCGTCGTCGGTGACCGACAGGAGGCCGGTCAGCCGGAGGCGTACCGCGCCGACGTTGTTGACCAGGATGTCCAGTCCGCCGAACCGGGACACCGCCTCCTCGACCGCGGCTGCGGGGCCGTCCGCCGTGGTGAGGTCGACGGACACTGGGTGCACCTGCGGGGTGAGTTCGGTCAGCGGACCGGTGATACCGCGCGCCACCGCGACCACGTTCGCGCCTTCGGCGGCGAGCGCCCGCGTCACGGCGAGGCCGATCCCCTTGCTGGCCCCGGTGACGAGGGCGACCCTGCCCGAGAGGTGCAGGTCCATCGGAGACTCCTCGGGTGGTACGACAGCGCGCCCCCGTGGTGCGACGGTGCTGCGCGCGGGGGACCGGCTGCCGCGTACGTGAGGTCAGGACCGCTCGATAGCGGCTTTGATCCGGCGCCCGAAGTCGGGAGCGTCCTTGCGGGCGGCGTGCACGGCCGGGCCGAGCAGGACCTTGCCGAGGCCGTGGCCTTCGAGCACGTTGAAGATCCGGACCCGGGTACGGCCGTCCGGCAGCGGTTCGAGGTCATAACCGCCTTCGGCGGTGATGAGGTTCTTGCTCTGCTCGCTCCACCGAACGGTGCGCGGCGCCTCCACATCGGTGATGCGGAACTCGCGGGAGGTCTTCACCCCGGCATCCTTCACGGTGCTGCGGAAGACCGTTCCGACGGCGGTCGGACCGTCCGGAGTCTTCGCGATCTCCAGAACCCGGGGGCTGAACTCGGGGTCGTGGCGGCCGTCAGCGAGATAGGCGAAGACCTCCTCCACCGGGCGGTCGACCTCGACGCTGGCCTCGAACTGTCCCGACATGTCGGCTCCTCGCGGTGGGCCTGGCAGGCGCTTCACAGCCAGGATTCCAGAGAGTCCCGGCCCACGCCTCCCGGCCGCGGGGGCGCAGCATGAGGCCGGCGGCGCCGATCCACGGTAGCCGCCCAGTAGGGTCCGGGGCTTCTCCGTGTACTGGCTCGCCCGGAAACCACGCACCGCCTACCGCGAACTCCGTACCCGATGAGCGGCGATCAGGTCGCGGTACCAATCGTAGGATGCCTTCGGGGTGCGCTTCTGCGTCTCGAAGTCGACGTGGACCAGGCCGAAGCGCTGGTGGTAGCCCTCCGCCCATTCGAAATTGTCGATCAGCGACCAGGTGTAGTAGCCGCGGACGTCGACGCCTTCGGCCACAGCGGCGGCGAGGGCATCGAGGTGGCCGGCCAGGAAGTCGATGCGGGGCTGGTCGGGGGTGGTGGACTCTTCGACCGAGCAGCCGTTTTCGGTGATGGTGATGGGTGGGAGGGCCTTGCCGTACAACTCCTTCAGGCTGACGAGGAGTTGGCGGAGGGCGTCGGGGACGACGGGCCAGCCGAAGGCGGTGTGGGGGACGTCGGGGATGTCGACGAGGTCGAAGGGGAGCCCGGGATCGGTGGGGGCGGCGACGCGGGTCGGGTTGTAGAAGTTGATGCCGAGGCCGTCGAGGCCGGGGGCGTGGATGAGGTCGGTGTCGCCGGGGTGGATGGCGCCGTAGATGTCGTCCGGGACGCCGAGGGCGGAGAGGTCGGGGTAGCGGCCGAGGAGGACGGGGTCGGTGAACAGGCGATTGTGCAGGGCGTCGTAGGCCCGGGCGGCGGCTGCGTCCTCCGGTGAGGGGGTGGCAGGCCGGACCGGGGTGAGGTTGTTGGAGAGCATCACCTCCAGGCCGCGCTCGTGGAGCACGGAGGCGGCCAGGCCGTGGGCGAGGAGCTGGTGGTGGGCGGCGGGGAGTGCCTCGAACATCAGGGTGCGGCCGGGGGCGTGAGTGCCCAGCGCGTAGCCGAAGACGGTGTGGACGAAGGGCTCGTTGAGGGTGATCCACGCCGGGATGCGGTCGCCGAGGCGGTCGGCCATGACCGCGGCGTACTCGGCGAAGCGGTACGCCGTGTCGCGGTTGAGCCAGCCGCCGTTGTCTTCCAGTGCCTGCGGGAGGTCCCAGTGGAAGAGCGTGGGCAGCGGGGTGATGCCCGCCTCCAGCAGGGCATCGATCAGGCGGTCGTAGAAGGCCAGGCCGGCGGGATTCACGCGCCCGCTCCCTGTCGGCAGCACCCGGGGCCAGGCGATGGAGAAGCGGTAGCCGTCGAGCCCGAGGTCCTTCATCAGCGCGATGTCCTCGGGGTACCGGTGGTAGTGGTCGCAGGCCACCGCACCCGTGTGCCCGTCGCGAACGGCCCCGGGGCGGGCACAGAAGGTGTCCCAGACGGAGGGCCCGCGACCGTCCTCGTCCACCGCCCCCTCGATCTGGTAGGCGGCGGTGGCAACACCCCAGCGGAACCCCGCCGGCAGGTCGAAACGGTCCGGCATGACAGCCTCCTGACGAAAACGTGAGGAGAGCTCATGTTACTGACGTCACGCCGAAACGCCAGAGGAGACCCGTCGTGCCCCCGACTCTCCTCGATCCACACACCCCTCAGCGGCCAGCACGGTAGCCCACCTCAAGCATGTCCAAGCGGCATCAACTCACATCAGGGCGAACAGAAGCACCGGCAGCGCATGCCCGGTGGATTCACCACACCCCGGCGGACACCGAGAGGCTTTGTCGCCTCGAATCGCCCCGGCGGAGGCGTGAACGCCCGCCTCCCGCCGAGCACGGCGCGAGTGTCAGTACCCCGTGGCACACTGCCCTGTTCGGGCCTGCAACCGCCTTACCAGTATGACGAGTTGAGGCCGTTCACCGGATCGTGTGGCTTCTGCCGCGACACACCGACGCGGCCCCGCCGGGCGGCCTACGGTGGGACACCTGCCCACGTACTCACGTACGACCAACGATCACCAGTTTGATCACAGCTTCGCCATGCCCTGAACCGGCCGCCGCGCCGGTTCCCTCCCGCCCCTGGAAGGAGACGTCCCGTGCCGCACCCCCTGGTCGTGGGAGTCCACTTGGTCCTGATCGAGAACGGCCGGGTGTTGCTCGGACAGCGCGCCAACACCACGTTCGCCGCCCAGCACTGGCACGCTCCGGCCGGCCACCTCGAAGAGGGCGAGTCCGTCCTGGCCGGCATGGTCCGCGAGGCCGACGAGGAGCTCGGCATCACATCGACACGGTGGCACGGTACGCGCTGGGCGCCGGCTATCACGTCGTCATCGAAGGCATCCTGTACGCCGATCACTACGGCGAGATGCTCACGCGCCTGGTGGGCGACCATCGCGGTGTCACCCGCTGCTACTACCTCGACATGTACCGCGAGCGCGACCTTCTGCCCGGCGGGATCAAGACCGTCATCGGCAGCAACAGCGCCCTGCGCGACACGGTCGACCGCATCATGCGCGAGACCGCGCTCTCGGAGTTGCCCCCGCGCGACACGTAGAAGCGCAGGTACTCGACCGTCGCCTCCCCTCCATTTACGCCCTCAACCTTCAACCAGGAGCCTCTGATGCACGAGACGAACAGACTGTCGGTCGGCGTCATCGCCCACGACCTGAACACCGACCGGATCGCCACCGTCCACTACGCCCAGCGCAGTTGGACCCCGGGGCCCGCGTGGACGATCCCGGGTGGAAAGGTCGACCCCGGGGAAGAGATCCCCGATGCTGCCGCCCGGGAGCTACGTGAGGAAGCCGGGCTCATCGCCAAGCCGTCCGACCTGCGCTTGGTGCACACCATCCAGGCCAAGGAGGGCTGGGACGGGCTCGGCGGGTTCATGCTGTTCGTCTTCGCCACCAGCGAGTTCACGGGCGAGCTGGCCAACGTCGAGCCGGACAAGCACCTGGAGGTGCGCTGGCACCCCGCCGCCGCTGGCCTGCCCAGCCCGATGTTCCCGACCTCCAAGGCCGCGGTGGAGGCGTACCTGGCCGGCGGGCCCGCGTTCTCCACCCACGGATTCGGCCCCGCCTCCGGACGACGACAGCTCGTCGAGACGTGACCGGCGCCCCCCGGCACCATGCCGGGCGAGTTCGCCCGCCCGGCATGGTGCCGGCCGGCTCGTCCCCGCCCGGTCCGCGCCGGTCGCCCCACGGCTACGCCGGACCCTGACGGCACTGGCGCCCGACCATCGCGTTCCCCCTCTACGAAAGGGCGTATGTGACCAGCGCACCCAAGACCTCGACGGGCCCGGTGCCGGACAGCGAGCAACTCCTGTTCGGCGGGCCGATGCGCTACGACTACGGCTGGGCCAAGCACGAGATGGCCAGTGGCAAGGTGACATTCTCGGCGGTCGCGCGGCAGATGCTGCACTTCCTGCGCCTGGCCGGACGGATGGCCTGGCAGGCCGACCGCGCGGCGCTGCTGACCCTGGTCGGCGCCGAGATCCTTCGCGGCCTGGCCGCCGCCTTCGCACTGATCGCCACCAACCACGCTCTGGCCGCGCTGCTCGCCCCCGGCCATGTCGCCGACGTGCTGCGGGCCGCTCTGCCCGCGATCGTGGCGGTCGGGGTGATCGCGGGCCTGTCCTCGGTGCTGTCCGCAGCCTCCGGCTGGGCCGGCGGGCGACTGGAACCGGCGGTCTTCCGCAGGGCCACCATCGAGTTCCTGACCATCGTCAGCCGCTCCGAACTGGAAGCGATCGAGGACCCGGCGTTTCTCGCCGAGGTGGACAGCGCCCGCTGGGGCGCGATGTCGCTGCAGAGCATCATCGGACAGGCCACCTCCGTCCTCACCGCCGCCTTCGGCCTCGTGTCCGCCGCCGGCGTCCTGTCCGTCCTCCACCCCGCCCTGCTGCCCATGCTGGTGCTGATCACCGCCCCGCGCGGCTGGGGAGCCGTACGCACCGCCCGCCGCCACTACGCCTCGACGCGGGCCTGGCTCCAGCACTCCCGAGCCAGCACGGCCCTCGCGGACATGTTGATCCGCCCATACTCCGCGGCCGAGCTGCGGGTGCACGCCTGCGGGCCGTTCATCCTCCACCACTACGAGCAGATGGCCCGCGCGGCCGAGCAGGAGCAGGCCCGCCTCGCCGGAGCCCGGGCCCGCACCGACCTGCTGTCCGCCGCCCTGGCCGGCGCCGCCACCGTCGGCGCGTTCGCCCTCCTGGGCTCGCTCGTCATGAACGGCGCGATCCCGCTCGCCGCCGCCGGCACCGCCGTGGTCGCCATCCGCACCGGCTCGGCCAGCATCGGCGGCCTCGTCTCCCAGATCAACCGGCTCTACGAGGAAAGCCTGTTCGTCCGCGACCTCGACCAGCTGCGCCGCGAGGGCCACCGCCGGGCCATCCCCACCGGAGGCACACCGCTGCCCGAGCGACCCGAGACGATCACCGTCGAAGACGTGTCCTTCACCTACGACGGCCGCGACACCCCCGCCCTGGACAACGTCACCCTCACGATCCCCCGGGGCAAGGTCATCGCCCTGGTGGGAGCCAACGGTTCGGGCAAGTCCACCCTGGCCAACATCCTGTGCGGGGTCTACCAGCCACACCACGGCCGCGTCCGGTGGGACGGCATCGACACCGCGACCGCCGACCGCGATCAACTCTTCAGCAGCGTCGCCCTGCTCGCCCAGAACTTCCAACGCTGGTCCTTCACCCTGCGCGCCAACCTGCTCCTCGGCCGCCCCGAAGTCCCCTGCGACCAGCAGCAGCTGGAGACCGCCGCCGACTACGCCGACCTCCACCCCGTGATCGAAGAGCTGCCCCGCAGCTGGGACACCCTCATCGCCAAAGGCTTCGAAGGCGGCGTCGGCCTCTCCGGCGGCCAGTGGCAGAAGGTCGCCCTCGCCCGCACCCACCTGCGCCTCACCACCCCCGACGCCCACGGCCGGCTCCCCGCCCTCGTGGTGGTCGACGAGCCGACGTCCGCGATGGACCCGGAAACCGAAGTCGAGGCGTTCGAGCAGATCCGCCAACTCACCACCCTCGGCGTCACCGTCATCCTCATCACCCACCGCCTCGGCGCCACCGCCAAGGCCGACCGCATCTTCGTCCTCGACCACGGCCGCCTCATGGAACAGGGCACCCACACCGAGCTGATGGCCCAGGAACCGGCCACCCGCTACCGCGAGTCCTACCTCCTCCAAGCCGCCCAGTACGACCTCGGCGACCGCCTGCCCCACCAAACCGCCCCGACCACCACCAACGTCTGACCCGTTCATCCCGTAGCCCCGATCCGAGCCGATCCGACCAGCAGGGAGACCGCAGGGAGTGCACCGACCCCGCCCGAGACGCCGCGGCCGTCAGCCCCCGCCGCCTCGTGGAACGACCTACTGAGATCTCCATCGAGGGCCTGGTCCGGCAGATGGGTGTTTGCTGGAGATATGTCGGTGATCGTCGGTACCTCGGGTTGGCAGTACGACGACTGGCGCGGGGTGCTCTATCTGGAAGGGACACCCAAGCGACGCTGGCTGGAGGAGTACGCCGAGCGGTTCGCCACGGTGGAGAGTAATGCCGCCTTCTACCGTTTGCCCTCGCCGGACACCTTCGCCGACTGGCACGCCCGTACCCCAGAGGGTTTCGTGTTCGCGGTGAAGGCCAGCCGCTACCTCACCCACATCAAGCGCCTGCACGAGCCGGCCGAGCCGGTCCAGCGGCTGCTCGCGGCGGCACAGGGGCTCGGGGAGCGGCTCGGCCCGGTACTGCTCCAGCTGCCGCCCACGCTGCGCGCGGATGCCGAACTGCTGGACGGCTGTCTGGCCGCCTTCCCCGCGGGCGTGCGGGTCGCCGTCGAGCCGCGGCACCCGTCCTGGTGGACGCCGGAGATCCGTGCGGTGCTGACCGGCCGGCACGCCGCACTGTGCTGGGCGGACCGGGAGTCACGCCCGGTCACCCCGCTGTGGCGGACCTGCGAATGGGGCTATCTGCGCTGCCACGCCGGGCGGGCCCGGCCCCGGCCCCGGTACGGGCGGCAGGCGCTGGCCGGGTGGGTGGGCCGAATCGCCGACAGCTGGACGGACTCGGCCGAGGTTTACGTGTACTTCAACAACGACCTGGGCGGTGCGGCGGTGGTCGACGCGAGCGCGTTCGCGGCCGCCGCCGCGCGGGCAGGCCGTACCGTGACCCGGACACCGTAGGGGGTGGGCGATGATCCGCAGCCGAGTGATCGTCTCCGGCGAGGTGCAGGGGGTCTTCTACCGCGACACCTGCCGTCACGAAGCAACCGCGCAGGGCGTGCGGGGCTGGGTGCGGAACCTGCCGGACGGCACCGTCGAGGCCGTGTTCGAGGGGAGCTCGGCCGCCGTCCAGCGGCTGGTCGAGTGGACCAGGCAGGGGCCGCCACTGGCCATCGTGGACCGGGTCCTCGTCTGGGAAGAACAGCCCGAGGGCCTGACGGGCTTCGAGATCCGGGCAACGCCCTGGCGCGGCTAAGGCCTGTCTCTTGGTCATCTGCGGGACCAGATGAGGATGGCCGCAGGTGGAGTGCGGCCTGGCTGGAATTGGTGCCCCGGCGGAGCGTAACGTGCAGGATCGTCCCCAACTGAGGCATGCCGGCACGGAATCCGGCCCCGGCGAGCGCTTCAACCGCGTTGCCGGCGCCAGCCGCGACCGGGAATGATGCTCCGCCGTGACGTACTTCATCCTCGGCCTGCTGGGCAAACATCATGGTGACCGCCGCACGCGGCGCGCGGTACACGCCCAAGCAGTTCGAGGAACTGTGGCGCGGGCTGGTCGAGTGCGCGCCGTTCCACTACGAGGGCCACCTTCAGGGTCTGCAGTACTGGTGCGCCAAGTGGTTCGGCTCGGACAAGAAGATGCTGGCCTTCGCCAAGCGGGCGATGAAGAAGGCCCCGGCCGGCAGCCCGCTGCCCGGCCTCCACCTGCACGCGCTGCACGAGCTGGAGCTGCGCGGCGCCCTCGGCACGACGCTGGCCGGCGAACTGGGCAAACAGCCGGTACGGAAGGTCGCGGCCGCTCTGGCGCAGGTCCGCCCGGACGACGAGCGGCTGCCGATGCTGCGGCACCTGCTCGCTCACTACGCGGGCACGGCCGGGTTGTACGGCATCGCGCTGGAGCAGTTCCGGGCGATCGGACCGTGGTGCGGCTGCACGCCGTGGACCGGCGCAGCCGACCCGGCGACCCGTACGTCCTCGACGGTGAACGAGCGGTCGGTGGAGCGGTGGCGCCGGGCAGGGGCGCGGGCACGGCGAAGCCGCGAAGCGCAGCAGCTCCTGGTGGCACCGCCCCTGAACCGGCCTCACCCCGCCCGGGAGCGGGCTGTTGACGTGCGGCGGGGAGTTCGGGCACCGCGGCTGACCTGCGGTCGGGAGTTCACCGACGGGTTGTTGAGTTCACTCCCGGGCGCTGGTGTGACCCCGTCGACTCCTGCGCCGAGTGAGGTCAGTGCCTGCCAGCGGTGAGGCGGGAGCCGTTCCAGTCCTTTGCGACGCTGATGGTCCTTGTCCGGGAGAGGCCCGCAGTCCGGGCGGCGTCCTGAATGTCGCTCGGCTCGACATGGCCATCCCGGCCGGTCTTGGGGGTGAGCAGCCAGATCATGCCGCCCTCCCCCAGCTCGTCGATGGCGTACTCGAGCATGCTGGTGAGGTCGCCGTCCTCGTCGCGGAACCAGATGAGGACGGCGTCGGCCAGGCCGTCGAAGTCCAGGTCGAGGAGGTCCCGGGCGGCGATCGAGTCGACACTGTCGTGAAGGTCCTGGTCGGCGTCGTCCTTGTAGCCGACCTCGCGGACGACCATGCCAAGCTCGAACCCGAGCTGGACAGCGCGGTTGGTGCGCTCTTCCTCCGGTGTCGCCATCGTGGTGTTCCCTCGGTCCGGAGGCGCCGATCGCCCCGTACGCGAATAGCCAACCAGACACGACGGACAGCGGCGGCGGTTCGTCCGGCGGCAGTGGGAGCGCAACCTCCGCATCATCCTCGACGGCCTGTCCACCACCCGACCCGGCTCGCTACCCGACGCTCCTCCGAAGTCCCGGGAATAGCGGTCGTTCGACCTGATCGCACACCCGCTCGTCCGCAGCACCGTCGTCGACGTCGATGACGACCATGGTGGCGGCCAGACGTCAGGGGCGGCCGCAGGTCGACCAGCGGGGCCGCCTTCCCCTCGACGCAGAGGCCTTCGAGCGCTCCGGAGACCAGGAGCTGCTGGCGCGCTCGTTCGCCGACCCGAGTTCTGAACGCGGTCGAGCGCCGACGACGACGCTCGGCCTGTCAGCGTGACCGAGCCGTTCAGAAGAGCCCGGCACCCCATCCGCTTCGCCACTCGTTGGCGAGCATTGCGTAGATGAGGGTGTCCCGCCACGTGCCGTCGGAGCGCCGGGCGTGGCGGCGCAGCGGGCCCTCGCGGACGGCGCCGAGACCCGACAGCGCGAGCTGGGAGCGTACGTCGAGATGGTCTATCTGCCACTGGACCCGGCCGAAGGCCAGGTGCTCGAAGGCGTGGCGGAGCAGCAGGAGATGGGTCTCGGCCGTCACCGCGGTGTCCCAGGTGGAGCGCGCGGCCCAGTGCCAGCCGATGTCCAGGCGCTCGTCGGGGAGCGAGATGTCCGTGTACGCGATCCACCCGGCGGCGCGGTTGGTGCCGGCCGGGATGATCGCGAACAGCACCGCCCCTCCCGCGGCCTGTTGGGCCAGCCGCTGTTCGACCAGCATGTGCATCTCGCCGAGGGTGTGCGGCGTGACCACGGGAAGCCACTGCCAGAGGTCGTCGTCGCGACTGCCGGCGAGGTGCAGGTCTGGTACGTGCGCCGTGGTCAGGGGTTCCAGCCGGGTGTACCGGCCGTGGAGAACGACGGGCGCGGGGGGCCGTGGTGCCATGCCGAGCAGGCTAACCCCAGCCCGGGATTCTTCACAGGGATTGGCCGGGCGCCGGCACAATTCGCCGGGGGCGCCGGTCAGCGCGGCATCGAGCGAGCGGCGGCACTGGTGACCGCCGGCCCCGCAGGGCGACCATGGAGGTGCACGCACCGACCGCACTGGTCAACGGATGGAGTGAGCCGCATGGCTGCCTTCTCCACCATGGTTCCGCTCGGGACGCCCGCGCCCGACTTCTCGCTGCGGACGATCGACGGACGGGCCGTGGCACGGGACGACTTCGCCGAAGCACCGGCCCTGCTGGTGGCCTTCCTGTGCAACCACTGCCCATTTGTCAGGCATGTCGAGCAGGTCTTCGGCCGGCTGGTCGGCGAGTTCCCGGACCTGGCGGTCGTCGGCATCTGCAGCAACAGCCCGGCCATCGCGCCCACCGACGACGCCGACGGGTTGCGCTCCCAGGTGGCGCGCACGGGCTGGACCTTCCCCTACCTCGTCGACGTCGACCAGTCCGTCGGCCGCGCGTACCGTGCCGCCTGCACACCGGACTTCTTCCTGTACGACGCCCGCCGGAAGCTGGCCTACCGGGGCGCGATGGACGAATCCACACCCGGCAACCGGAACCCGGTCACCGGAGGGCTGCTCCGGCACGCCATCGGCCTGGTGCTGGCGGGCAAGCCCGTCCCGGAACCCCACCGGGCGAGCATGGGCTGCTCCATCAAGTGGGTCTGACACGTGGGTCTGACCGCCCCGCCGACCGGCGGGGAGTCGTGGTCTCCGTAGCCGATCGGCGGCGGGATTCCCGCTCGTCGGCGTGCCGGGCGTCGCGCCTTTTCAGCACTTGCGCAACGCCGGGGCCGGTGCGCCGATCAACAGCCGGCGGACGGCGTCCCAGGCGCGGTGGAGCGCCTCGGCGACGGCGGGAGGATCACTGGCGAGCACGCGCAGCCAGGCACCGCAGTCCTCGGGCAGGACGCTCACCCCGTACGGCAGGCCGCCGTCGGCCAACGCCCGGTGCAGGGTGTCGGCGATCTCCGCTGCCGGAGCCAGTGGGCTGACGGCGTAGAACGTGGACATCAGGTCGTGTCCGGCCAGCACGGCCGGGCCGGTGACCCCGCTGCCGCCGGGTTCCAGGCGGACGGTGTCCAGGGCGAACAGCCGGTCGTCGGGCCGGCGCCATTCGAGGTCGGCGGCGAAGACCTGGTAGGCGTTGCGCTCGCCGCGCGCCAGCCGGCCGGCCAGGACGGTCTCCCCGGTGAGCACGGTGGCCGAGGTGGCGGCGGTGATCACGGTGCGCTGGTAGAAGCGCGAATCGCGGTACGGGATGGTCGGTTCGGGCAGGTACTCGACGAAGCTGCCGTCCGCCGCGGTGAGGTGGACCTGCTGGGTGGCGTAGTCGGCGTCCATCCGGTGGACCTTGGTGGCGGCTTGGGTGGTGAGGTGCACGGCACTGTCCGCTCCGCACCGCACGTCCAGCCGGAGCCGGTCGGCCTGCACGATGCCACCACCGGTGGACATCAGGAAGGTGACGGCGAGGTCCGGGCGCGCCGGGTCGAAGTACAGCGGGCGCATGATCTGCAGCGGCGACTTCTGGTACCTGCTGACCAGTTCGGTCCGTCCGCCCACCCGATCGAAGCCCAGTTCCAGCAGGCCGATCTTGCCCGGCCGGCCGACCGGGAGCGCCTCCGGACGCCCGGCGTGGCGGCGTACCTCGTGGGGCACGTGTACGGGCTCGTAGTGGGCCGGGGCCAGCCTGTCGACCGTGGTCACGTCGTGGCTCCGCGGTAGGACTCCAGCAGGTCGGCCACCCGCTCCAGGCCCTCGCCGGTCAGGCTGTTGGTCAGCAGCACGGGACGGCCCTCGCGCACGTGGTCGGCGTCGGTGGTCATCACCGTGAGGTCGGTGCGGACGTACGGGGCGATGTCGATCTTGTTGATCACCAGCACGTCGGAGTCGGTGATGCCGGGGCCGCGCTTGCGGGGCATCTTCTCGCCGTCGGCGGTGTCGAGCACGAAGAAGAACATGTCGACCAGCACCGGGCTGAAGGTCAGCGTGAGATTGTCGCCGCCGGACTCGTACAGCAGCGTGTCGATGTCGGGGAAGCGTTCCAGCAGTTCGGCCCCGGCGGCCAGGTTCATGGTCGGGTCGTCCCGGACCGCGGTGTGTGGACACGCACCGGTCTCCACGCCCACCACGCGCTCGGGATCGAGCACCCCGGCCAGGCTGCGCCGCACGTGCCGGGCGTCCTCCTGGGTGTAGATGTCGTTGGTGATCACCGCCGGCCGGCGGCCCCGGGCGATCAGCACCGGCACCAGGGCCTCGATCAATGCCGTCTTCCCCGAGCCCACCGGCCCCGCGATGCCGACGCGCAGCACGTCGTCCGTCATGTTCGTCCAATCTCTGGTGTGTCGTTTCGCTGGAGTGTCGTCGCAGCGCGAGCGTCAGCTCGCGAACAACCGGGCCTGTGACCTCTCGTGGCGGCCCGCCATCACGTCCGCCAGCGGGACGCAGCCGCCGAGGTCCGCGAGTTCCCGCGTCAACGCGGCGGCGGTCACTTCGGCGATCACCGGGGCGATCTCGCGCAGGATGCACTGGGCTCGGCGGTGGTCGGTCAGCCGCAGTCGCAGGCCCGCGCCGACGAAGCTGACGGCGAAGGCGAACAGGTCGCCCGCGACCGCGTGGTCGGCGGGTACCCGGCCCGCCGCGTACGCGACGCCGGCCGCCACCGGATGGCAGCCCGGGGCCTGCCGCCCGGCGACCAGCTCCGCGTAGGCGTCCAGCGCCTCGCCGCCGAGCGCGAGCCGCGCGGTGTCCAGCAGCTGACGGCCGGTGCGGGTGGCGGCCAGCCGCTGCTCACGGTTGAGCTTGCTCGCGAACAGCCGCCGGTCCACCTCCGCCACGGTCGCCCAGTCCGCGTGCCCGGCCGCCCGGTGGGCCAGGGCCAGCGCGGTGGCGTCCGCGGGGCCGACCGAGTGGCGCAGCAGGTCGACCAGCACGACCGGCATGCTGTCCTGGTCCACCGCCTTGGCCTGTGCGAAGCCCTCCAGCCCGTGCGACAGGGTGTACAGGCCGCTGGGGAAGGCCGAGTCGGTCAGTTGCAGGCAGACGAGCAGCCTGTCGAGGTCCGTGGTCATGCGAGGTAGAAGAGCTGGTTGAGGGGCAGGGACCGCGCCGGCTCGATGGTCGCCGGCTCGCCGTCGAGGGTGACCCGGTAGGTCTCCGGGTCCACCCGGATGTCCGGCAGGGCGTCGTTGCGCACCATGTGCCGCTTGCCGACCGCACGGCATCGCCGCACCGCCAACACCCTGCTCTCCAAACCGAGTTCGGCCGGAACACCGCGCTCCACCGCTGCCTGTGACATGAAGGACACTCGGGTGGCCTGCCGGGCCCGGCCGAACGCACCGAACATCGGCCGGTAGTACATCGGCTGAGTGGTGGGCAGCGAAGCGTTGGGGTCGCCCATCAGCGCCCAGGCGACCATTCCGCCCTTGACCACCAACTTCGGCTTGGCGCCGAAGGAGTTGATCGGCCAGAGCACGATGTCCGCCAGCTTGCCGGGCTCCAGCGAGCCGACGTGGTCGGAGATCCCGGCGGCGATGGCGGGGTTGATGGTGAGCTTGGCCAGATAGCGCAGGACGCGGGCGTTGTCGTTGCGCTCGCTGTCGCCGGCGAGCTTGCCGCGCTGCTCCTTGCAGTGGTGGGCGGTCTGGAAGGCGCGGGTGAAGGACTCCCCGATCCGGCCCATCGCCTGGGAGTCCGAGGAGAAGATCGAGATGACGCCCTCGTCGTGCAGTACGGTCTCGGCCGCCACGGTCTCGGCGCGCACCCGGGATTCGGCGAAGGAGACGTCCTCCGGGATGTGATGGCTGAGGTGGTGGCAGACCATCACCATGTCGAGCAGCTCGTCGATCGAGTTCACCGTGTACGGCAGCGTCGGGTTGGTCGATGACGGAAGCACGTTGGGCTCGCCGGCGATCCGCATGATGTCCGGGGCGTGCCCGCCGCCGGCGCCCTCGGTGTGGAAGGTGTGGATGGTCCGGCCATCGATGGCCGAGAGGGTGTCCTCGAAGAAACCGGACTCGTTGAGCGTGTCGGTGTGAATGGCCACCTGCACGTCGTACTCGTCGGCCACCCGCAGCGCCGTGTCGATCGCGGCCGGCGTGGTGCCCCAGTCCTCGTGCACCTTCAGCCCACAGGCGCCCGCCTCGACCTGCTCGCGCAGCGCCTGCGGCAGCGAGGCGTTCCCCTTGCCGAGCAGACCGGTGTTGACTGGCAGGTCGTCCACCGCCTGGTACATCCGCTGGATGTTCCAGGGGCCCGGGGTGCAGGTGGTGCCGTTGGTGCCGTCCGTCGGGCCGGTGCCGCCGCCGATCAGGGTGGTGATGCCGTTGCTCAGGCCCTCCTGGACCTGCTGCGGGGAGATGAAGTGGATGTGGGTGTCGATGCCGCCGGCGGTCGCCACCAGGTGCTCGCCGGAGATCACCTCGGTGCCCGGGCCGATCACCAGCTTCGGGTGCACACCGCTTTGCAGGCGAGGGTTGCCGGCCTTGCCGACCGCGGTGATGAAACCGTCCTTGACGCCGATGTCGCCCTTGACGACACCGATCACGGCGTCCAGCACCACCACGTTGGTGATCACGAGGTCCAGCGCTCCCTGGGCGGAGGTGGCCGCCGGGTCCTGGGCCATGCCGTCCCGGATGGCCTTGCCGCCGCCGTAGACCGCCTCGTCGCCGTAGTGGCCCTGGTTGTGGTCCTTCTCGACCTCGACGACGAGGTTCGTGTCGGCCAGGTGGAAACGGTCGCCCACGGTGGGGCCGAACAGGTCGGTGTAGCGCTGGCGGGAGATGATCGCCATCAGAACCCGCCCTTCGCGTCTTCGCGTCGGGCCGCGTCCACGGTCGTGTCACGGTCCTCGCTCCGGGCGCCGAGGAAGCCGCGTGCCTCGGCACGGCGCAGCGCCGAGGCACGGGTGTCCGCCGAGCCGAGGCCGCCGTCGACCAGCGCGCTGAAGCCGACCAGCCGGCGGTGGCCGGCGTACGCCACGAGCTCAACCTCGCGGGTGTCCCCTGGTTCGAACCGCACGGCGGTGCCCGCCGGCAGGTCCAGGTGCATGCCGTAGGCCTGGCCGCGGTCGAACGACAGCGCGCGGTTGACCTCGAAGAAGTGGTAGTGCGAGCCGACCTGGACGGCGCGGTCGCCGGTGTTGCGTACCGTCAGCGCGGTTCTCGCCCGGCCGGCGTTGATCTCGATCGGATCGTCGCCGTACAGGTACGCGGCTCTGCCTGCCATGGTGTCTCTCTTCCGGTTGTGTGTCGGCGGTGACGCCGGGTGGGGTCAGTGCGGGTGGGGGTGCGGGTGGGTATGGCCGTTGAGGGCGGCGGCGATGCCGTTCTCACCGTGGCCGAGCAGGCGCAGGGCCGCGGCGGTGCGCGCGTGGAGCACCTCCGTCACGGCACGGGTGCTCAGCACTGGGCCGGCGAACCCCGCCGGGAGCCTGGCGACGCGGTGGGCACCGAGACGGCGACAGCGCTCCAGGCCTTCGGCGACATCCGGATCGCCGCCGTCGAAGGCGACCTCGACCGTGCGGTGGGTGCCGTACTGGCGGACCAGCCGGGCGGTCCGGTAGAGGTCCGCGTCCTCGTCGGGGGTGGCGGCGGGTGCCGTGACCAACAGGGCGTCCGCGTCCTGACAGGTCCGGGCGGCGGCTCGGAGCCAGCCGACCAGGTGCCCGGCGGTGCCGAACGGCTCGGTGAGTACGAGCCGTTCGGACCCCACGGACCGGGTCAGCCAGTGCAACGCGCGCGCCGTGTCCGCCACGAGCGTGCGGTCCCGGCCCAGGGTCATCGGGACCACGCACACCGGATCCGGGCCGAAGGCGAGGGCGTCGGCGACAGCCCGGGTGAGCTCGCGTCCGACCGCAACCGCGCCCGTCACGCACCCGCGCTCGGTGAGATCCGTCAAGTCCCGGGCCCAACGACTCTCGTGGCCGCCGACCAGCACCACGGTGGCGGCGGGACGGCGGAGGGACGGGGAAGTGGGCCGCACGCCTCAGGCACCGATCGGGTCGTGACAGGAGACCAGCTTGGTCCCGTCCGTGAACACCGCCTCGACCTGCAGCAACGGGAGCATCTCGCGTACCCCGGGCATGACCTCGTCTGCGCTGACGACGTTCCTGCCGAGCTCCGTGCAGTCGGCCAGGGAGAGGCCGTCCCGGGCCCCTTCCATGAGCGCTTCACTGATCAGGGCGACGGCCTCGCTGTAGTTGAGCTTCACGCCGCGTTCGCGCCGGCGGCGAGCCAGATCGGCCACCACGTAGACGTACAGCTTGTCGATCTCTCGCGGGGCGAGGTTCATGGGATTCTCCTGGGTGGCTCGCGAGACACGCGGACGCCTGCCGCGCCGGCCGGGAGGACGGCGCCGCGGGACGGACCGACGGAGTCGCCGGCGTCGGCGCTCTCTCAGGGCCTGGTCGAGGCTGTGGACCGCCGGGGTCCTGCTCATGGGAGCACCGGTTTGTTTCCGGGAGTTTTTCGAATCGTCACGATCGACGGACCAGGGGCCAGGTCTGGTGGAACTCACAGGTGGGCAGGGCTGCTCGACCCGTCCGAATGGCGGATCGCACAGTGGCGTGGATCTCCCGACGGTCCCCTACACTCCGGGCATCAGGATGTCGGCACCCACGACCGGGCGGGCTCAACGGCCCCGGACGGGCTGCCGCCCCCACTTCTTCCCCCCTGGCGCTGTAGCCGCAACGAGGGTGTGTCACGCCCGCACGCAACTCGGCACGGCACCGTCCGTGTGTGCGAACCGGAGGTATCGATGTCCTCGCAGAGTGAGTCCGAAAGCGCCGAGCCGGGCCCCGTGCCGCTCGTCCCGGTCGACCGGACGACGGCGCCTGGACCCCGGTCGGCGGTCCACTCTCTCCGGTGTGCCTTTCTCCGCGTCGCACGCTGGGCCACGTTCGTCACGGGCGGTGCCTTCCAGTCCGATCCGCCCTCGACCCACGATCGACGATCGCACGGCGGCCCCGGGGTGAGCCCCGTCGTCTCGCCGGAGGCGGCGCCTCCGGTGGCGGGCTGCTCGCCGTCCTGCGTGCGAGGGGTCCTCTCGTCGTCGCACACGTACTTCTGGGAGGCGCCGTACCCCGGTGTGTCCACAGCACGTGGCACGTGCGGTTGCGATCGCTGATCGCCGGTCGAGGGAGGCCGCCCATGAGCTCGTGGAGGAGACGGTCCTCGAGCACTCGCTCGATCGCCCTGCGCATCCGCACCCGGAACGCACTGACGGCCGAGCCGGCCACGGTGCACCCCTGAGCTCCGACCGGGCGGCGCCGAGATCGACGAGACGCTCACCAGACGACCGTGGTACCGCGGTACTACGGGCTCCTCGATGATCGGCCCGCGGTACCACGGACCGCGCCGCTCCCACGCCTAGCGTGGATGACGAGGGCGGCCGGACGGTCCGGCCCCGGAGCACAGGGGTGAGCGATGATCGAGGCACACCAGCTGACGAAGCGGTACGGCGAGAAGACCGCCGTGGACGGGCTGGACTTCACGGTCAGGCCCGGTACGGTGACGGGCTTCCTCGGGCCCAACGGGGCAGGTAAGTCCACCACCATGCGGATGATCGTCGGGCTCGACGCCCCCACCAGCGGCTCGGTGCGCGTCAACGGCCGCCGCTACGCCGAGCACGCCGCGCCGCTGCAGGAGGTCGGCGCGCTGCTGGAGGCCAGGTCGATCCACCCCGGCCGCTCGGCCTTCAACCACCTGATGGCCCAGGCCCACACCCACGGCATCCCGCGCCGCCGGGTCGAGGAGGTCATCGAGCTGACCGGACTGCAGTCGGTGGCCCGCAAGCGCGCCGGGGCGTTCTCCCTCGGCATGGGCCAGCGCCTCGGCATCGCCTCGGCCCTGCTCGGCGACCCGGCCACCGTGATGCTGGACGAACCCGTCAACGGCCTCGACCCCGAGGGCGTCCTGTGGATCCGCAACCTCCTCACCTCGCTCGCCGCCGAGGGCCGCACCGTCTTCGTCTCCTCCCACCTGATGAGCGAGGTCGCCCTCGTCGCCGACCACCTGATCATCGTCGGCCGCGGCCGGCTGCTCGCCGACACCACCGTGCAGGACCTGGTCCGCGAGGCCGGAGGCGACGCGGTGAAGGTCGCGAGCGCCGACCCGGTCCGCCTGCGCTCGGCTCTCGCCGGGCCGGGCGTGGAGATCACCGGCCGAGCGGGGTCGGAGGAACTCCTCGTGACCGGCCGCACGGCCCGCGAGATCGGCCTCACCGCCGCCGAGCACGGCATCGCCGTCTTCGAGCTCACCCCCCGGACGGTCTCGCTGGAGGAGGCCTTCATGGAGCTGACCAGGGACGCCGTCGAGTACCACGGCACCACCACCGCCAACGCTGCCGCCGACGCCGGCACCGAGAACCCGAGGAGCGCGGCATGAGCACCATCGCAGCGAGCCCGACGCCCACGCCCGCCGACCTCCGGTCCGCCCGCCCCGCCTACAAGGTGACGGCGGCCCGCGTGCTGCGCTCCGAGTGGGCCAAGCTGTGGTCCCTGCGCTCCACCTGGATCACCCTCGGCCTGGCCCTCCTCTTCCTGGTGGCCTTCGGCCTGATCGCCGCGTTCCAGTTCAAGTCGCGGATCACCTCGGGCCGCCCGATGGACCGGGACTTCGCCCAGGCGAGCGCCCTGAGCCTGTCGCTCTTCGGCACCAACTTCGCCCAGCTGGCACTCGGCGTCCTCGGCGTCCTGGTCGCCGCCGGCGAGTACTCGACCGGCATGATCCGCTCCACCCTCGCCGCCGTGCCGCGCCGCCTGCCCGTGCTGTGGTCCAAGGCCGCGGTGTTCGGCCTGATCGCCCTGCTGATCGGCACCGCCGGGGTGTTCGCCACCTTCGTCGCCGACAGCCGCATCCTCTCCAGCACCCGCGCGGCGATGACCCTCTCGGACGCCGGCGTCGTGCGCGGCCTGCTGGGCGCCGGGCTCTACCTCGCCCTCGTCGGCGTGATCGGCGTCGCCCTCGGCGCGCTGCTGCGCTCGGTCGCGGGCGGCATCGCCGTCCTGGTGGCCTCCCTGATGCTGATCCCCGGACTGACCTCGCTCCTGCCGACGTCCTGGCAGAGCCACATCAGCCCTTACCTGCCCAGCCACGCGGGTGAGGCGATGTTCGCTCTCCACCACGACACGACCACCCTCTCGCCGACCGCCGGAATGATCGTCTTCCTCGGGTGGACCGTCCTCGCCCTGACCGGGGCCGCCGTGCGCCTCGTGCGCACCGACGCCTGAGGAACCGCAGGTGCGGCGGCGCGCACCCCCGCCGCCGCGCCCCCTCTCCCCCGACCGGCCCGGTGCCTCCGCACGACCAGGCGACGATGGACAGGTGACAACCTTGAACGACCACCACGCCGCCGCCCCGGGCACCGACCCGCTGTCGGCCCACCCGGTCTTCGCCCGCCTGGCCTGGATCGGCCAGCGCGTCCGGCAGGCGGACCGCAACCACCCCTGGGTCCTGGACACCGCCGTGGTCGCCGTGGTCTTCGTGCTGTTCTGCGTGCCCGACCTCCTCCGGGGCAGCGCCACCGGCCCGTTCCACGGCGACGCAGACGGGCCCCACGCGCACCGGATCGTCTTCACCCACCTGCCCCTGCCGGCGATGCTGGCCTTCCAGGCCGGCCTGGTGCTGCCCCTGCTGTGGCGCCGCCGCCGGCCCGCCGCGGCGTTCGCGGCGATCATGGTCGTGTTCGTGGTCCAGTGGTCGCTCGGCGCGGCGCTGCGCGCGGACGCGGCCCTGCTGGTCGCCCTCTACAGCCTCGCCCTGCACGGCAGCCTGCGGAAGCTGGCCTGGGCCTGCGGCGCCATGGCCGGCGCCGTGGCCCTGGTCGCCGTGCGGCTGTCCGCGGGGGTGGCGTTCGGGGACGCCCTGTTCTTCCTGTTCAGCGCCGCGACCGCCGCGGTCGCCCTCGGCATCGCCGTGCGGATCCGGCGCGCCCAGCTCGCCGGGCTGCGCGAACGCGCGGCACGGCTGGAGATCAGCGCGACCAGCGCAGCCGACTCGCCGCGGCCCACGAGCGCGCCAGGGTGGCCCGCGAGATGCACGACATCATCGGCCACAACCTGTCGGTGATCGTCACGCTGGCCGACGGCGGCGCCTACGCGGCCCAGGCGTCCCCCGACCGGGGCCGCGAGGCGCTGCTGCTGATCGGGGAGACGAGTCGGCAGGCGCTCGGCGAGCTGCGGCGCATGCTCGGGGTCCTGCGCGACCAGGGCGACCAGGCCGCCGAGTTCGCCCCGCAACCGGGCATCGGCGATGTCGACGCCCTGTGCGCGCGCATCCGCGCCGCCGGGCCCCACATTGTCTACACCGCGGCCGGCGACCTCGACCAACCGGACCGCGGCGTCCAGCTCATGGCCTACCGCATCGTCCAGGAGGCGCTCACCAACACGCTCAAGCACGCCGGCCCCGACACACGGGTCCACGTGACCCTGACCGCCGACAACGCCAAGCTGCGGGTACGAGTCCAGGACACCGGCCCCAGCGGTCGTGCCCGGGTGTCCGCGCACGGCGCCGCCGAGGGCCACGGCCTCTCAGGAATGCGCGAACGCGCGGCCCTGTACGGCGGCACGGTCACGGCCGGTCCCGGCCCTGATGCAGGATGGACCGTGGAGGCCGAGCTCGACCTCACCCCCGACCCGACAGGCAGCCCGACGTGACCACCGTCCTCATCGTGGACGACCAGCCACTCCAGCGCTACGGCTTCCGCATGCTGCTGGAGAGCCAGCCCGACACCGAGGTCGTCGGCGAAGCCGCCCACGGCGCCGAGGCCGTCCGCCTCACCGCAGACCTGCGGCCCGACGTCGTCCTCATGGACATCCGCATGCCCGGCATGGACGGCATCGAGGCCACCCGTCAGATCGTCGCCACCGGCGGCCGGTCTCGCATCCTCGTCCTCACCACCTTTGACCTCGACGAGTACGCCCACGCCGCGCTGCGCGCCGGCGCCAGCGGCTTCCTCCTCAAGGACGCCCGTCCCGAGGAGCTCCTCGCCGGGATCCGCGCGGTGGCCGAGGGCGACGCCGTCGTCGCCCCCGCCATCACCCGGCGCCTCCTCGACGCCTACGCCCACCGCCTGCCGGTCCGACCACCCGGCACGACGCCCGCTGCCGACGCACGCCTGGACTCCCTCACCGACCGCGAACGGGAGATCCTCGTCGCCGTCGCCCACGGTTGGACCAACGCCGAGATCGCCCGACGGCTGGTTCTCGCCGAGTCCACGGTCAAGACCCACATGGGCCGGGTGCTCGCCAAGATCGGCGCCCGGGACCGCGTGCAGGCCGTGATCTTCGCCTACGACCGCGGCCTGACCCACCCGAACCCGCCGGCCTGACCGGCGATGTGCGGACGCCACCGCGTTGGCGCGTGGCCGACGGGCCCGCGCCCCGCCCCTACCCGCTGGGACTGGTGACCGGCACCGCTCAACGCACACACCCGGGGTGCGTGTCATCGGCCCCGATTCAGCTCGCGCTCGGCGACCTGCCGGAAGCCGGACGGCGGGCGGCCGGTGAGGCGGCGGACGGTGTCGGTGGTGCGGTCCTCGGCTCCCTCCGCGATGGCGCCATCCATACCGGCCAGCATCGTCGCGAACTCCCTTGGCATCAGGGCTGCCAGACGGTCGCACAGCTCGTCGTACGTGAGGTGGCGGTGGACCACCGGACGGCCGATGACCTCGGTGAGGATCGCGGCGACGTCGTCGTGGCTGAGCGCCTGCGGCCCGGTCAGGACCAGGTCGCCGTTGGGCGCGCGGCCGTCCGGTGAGGGCGTGCACGGCCACGGCGGCGATGTCGTCCGCGTCCACGAAGCCGACCCGCCCGGCTCCGGCCGCAGTCAGGATCGTGCCGCTCTCGGGATCGGGGGCGCCGCCTGCCGCTCCCGGCGGCTCTCCCGAGGGATGCACCCACGAGGCAGGCCACGGCGGTGATGGCGAACACCCATCCCCATTCACGGGTTCTTCCGGCAGATCTTCCGGTAGACCGTCCGGTACTTCTTCCTGGTGCCCCTGTCCGTCTCGATGTTCAGCTGTACGCGGTCAAGCGACACAAGCGACCATCCGCCTCATCGAGCACAGGAAGGTGCCGCCCATGAGCGAACTCAGCTCCCGAACCCCACAGGAGATCTTCCAGAGCCACGGCAAGGCGCTGCTCGCCGAGGACCTCGACGGGATCGTCGCGAACTACGCCCCCGACGCGGCCTTCATCACCCCGACCGGCGTCCGGCACGGGCGCGACGGCGTCCGCGAGGGCTTCGCCCAGCTGTTCGCCGACCTCCCCCACGCCACGTGGGACCTGACGATCCAGACCTTCGAGGGCGACGTCCTCTTCCTGGAGTGGTCCGCCGACTCCGACAGCAACCAGGCGCGGCACGGCGTGGACACGTTCGTCTTCCGCAACGGGCTCATCCAGACCCAGACCGTCCGCTACGCACTGGCGCCGAAGAGCTGAGGACATCAGACCGATGAAGAGTTTCCTGCCCACCGCCCGTTCCGTCGTTCGTCGCCTGCGGACCGCGGCCGTTGCCGCCAGTACGGCCCTGGTCTGCCTCGCCGGCCTGCCCGCGACCCCCGCCTCCGCGGCCACGTGGACGCAGTCGGTGACCGGGCCGATGTACCTCACCAACGGCGGCTGGCCCGACCGTGTCCTGTGCGCCAGTCCGGACAACGACAGTGTCTGGCTGAAGCAGTTCGACGCCTCCAACCAGTACTGCCAGTGGATCCGGATCGGGGACCGCAGCCGGTTCGTGCTCTTCAACCCGCAGAAGCAGAAGGTCGCGACCTACGTGGGCGGCAACGAGGGCGCGGTCGTGATGCAGAACCTCAACTACCCCACGCCCTACCTGCAGCTCTTCTCCTGGGGCGGCGGCGAGGACTGGGGCGCCTACGCCCTGCAGTCCTTCGAGGACAACGGGCAGAACGTCGACGCCAAGGACCCCAGGAGTGACAACCCGCGCACCGATGCGGTGCACACCCGGGGCTGGCGGCACGGCCACCAGCGGGAGCTGACCTGGAACGAGCTCCCGGCCGCCACTCCCAGTCTCGGCCGGGCCATCGGGGCGCTCCAGGCGTACCAGAGCTACCTGAGCCGTGTGCTCGGGAGCGGCGCCCCGGACGAGACCGCCTGTGTGACGGACTCCACCCCCCTGAGGTCGGCCGCCAACGGCAGGTACGTCTCGGCCGAACTCGGGTACGGCGGTGACAACTACGCCGAGCTCCGCGCCCGCGCCGACGTCGTGGCAGGCTTCGAGCAGTTCAACCTGTGCCGCAACAGCCGGAACGGCCTCTACTCGATCCGGTCCTCCGCCAACGGCAGGTACGTCTCGGCCGAACTCGGGTACGGCGGTGACAACTACGCCGAGCTCCGCGCCCGCGCCGACGTCGTGGCAGGCTTCGAGCAGTTCAGCCTCGAGCCCAGCGGCGACGGCTACGCCATCAAGTCGAACGCCAACGGCAAGTACGTCTCGGCCGAACTCGGGTACGGCGGTGACAACTACGCCGAGCTCCGCGCCCGCGCCGGCGCCATCGGCCCCTGGGAGCAGTTCCAGTAACCAGTTCGTCGGCACAGGCTCGGACCTCTCGCACCGGGAGGTCCGAGCCCGTGCCGTACCTACATGGCAGAGACCAGGCGTCCCAGGTCCGCGCGGCTGGTAACCCCCAGGATTCGGCTCACTCGCTCCACCATGCCCGCGACGTCCTGCGGAGTCAGTAGCAGGGCCTGGGCGACCTGACGGTCACTGCGACCGGCGCCGACCAGTTCGAGCAACCGGTACTCGGTCAGCGACAGGCTCGGCGCCACCGCCGGCGCGGCTTGCGGCCGCACCCCCACTGCGGCCAGCGCGCGTCGCACCCGACCGGCCAGCAGAACGCTGCCGCAGGTCTCGGCGAGGTCCAGTGCCTCGGTGAGGACCCGGCGGGCCTGGCCGCTCTCACCGTCCGTACGCGACAGGGCGGCCCCCAGCTCGTACTGGGCCCGGGCCAGCTCCAGGCGGGCCGGGGACGGCTCCAGCACGGCGACGGCCTCGCGCAGCAGGGCCTCGCCTTCAGAGCCGCCCACGACGACACCCAGGCAGCGCGAGGCCACGCCGATCACCCGGCCAGTGCCCCACTGGTGGGCCAACTCCAGTTCCTCCATGGCAAGTTGGATCGCATCTGTCCGCTGTCCGAGCGCCAGGTGCAGCAGCGCCGCCCGCGACCGCCAGGGCGTCATGGCCAGGTTCGAGACCTGCGCCCGCTTCTCCTGCGCGCCGTACTCCAGCAGGAGCGCCAGTGCGGCCGCCGGATTGCCCCGTGCCGCGTGCAAGCGGCCGCGGACCAGGAGCATCGGCCCCTGCCACGTCCACCCCGCCCGATCGGTGTCCGCATCGGGCAGCAGCAGCCCCGCCGCCGAGGCCAGATCGCACCGCTCGATCAGGGACTCGCCGACGTGGGCCATCAGCCCCAGCCGCACCCGGGGCTCCACGCCCTGCGCGGCTGCGATGGCCGGGTGCCCGAAGTCCGGGGTGAGCGGGAGCAGTTGGCCCCGGCGCGTCCGGACCGTCAGCTGCCACACCATCGCCGCCGACGTCATCAGGAGCGAGCCCCAGCGTCCACCCACGTCGGCGATCTGGTCGAACCGCGCCGCCGCGTCGTCGAGACGGTCAGTGGTCACGAACGCCATCCCGGCCAGGCTCACCAGCATCTGCGACTGGTCCATGGCCGCCAGCCCACCACGCAGGGCCCGGTCGAGGAGGTCGTTGGTGACCGAGGCGCTGGCGTCCCCGGTGGCGGCCGAGGCGGACAGTGCGGCCAGGACCGCGCACTCACCCGGCGTGTCACCGGCCAGCTTGTGCTCCCACAGCTGTTTCGCCTGCTGCCGGGCAGTGGGGAGGGTGGACAACTGCTCGTAGCCGATCAGCAGCATCTGGGCCTGGAGATACCACGACACCTCACGGGCGATCCCGCTGCCGTCCTCCGCCTGCCGCAGGTCCTCCACCGCACGGGTGAGGACCTCGACGGCGCAGGCGTGTTCGTGCCTGATGGACAGCGCGTTGGCGAGCAGGTAGGCCGCCTCGGCCCGGGCGTACGGATCCGGCAACGCGGTCGATGCCTGCGTCAGATGATGCCTGGCCGCGTCGACATCGAGCTGCAGCTCGGCCGAGCCCAGCTCCAGCAACAGAGGAGCACTCTGTTCGACGGACATCGGCTCCCGCAGGGCGCGGCGCAGATAGGTCGTGGTGATCTCCGGCGCCCCTCGGCCACGGGTCATCCGGGCCGCTTCCCTCAGGGTCTCGACCCGCCAGGCCTCACCGCTCGGTTCGGCCAGCAGCAGATGGGTGGCCACCAGATCGCCGGCCGCGCCCTCACGCCGCAGCAGTTGGGCCGCCCGCGCGTGCCCGGCGGCCAACTCCACCGGCCCCACGACGGCTTCGGCGATCGCGGCGCGCACCAGGGGGTGGTCGAACCGCGCCACCTCACCAGGTGCCAGCACGCCGATCAGCTGCAACCGGCGGCCGTGCTCCCGGGCCTGCGCCTCGCCCAGCCCCGCCAGGTCGGCCACGAGATGCCAGGCAGCGCCGTCCCCCAGGACCACGAGGGCCCGGGCCAGACGACGGGTCGGCTCCGGCTGGCCCGCCAGCCGCCTGACCACGGTGACCGCCAGGATCCGGCCGCGGCACTCCTCCACCAGATGCACCTGATCGCCCTCGGGCCTGACCCCGTTGTCGGCCAGGGTCCGCAGCAACTCGCGCAGCAGCAACGGGTTGCCCTGCGTCGCCTCGATGCAGGCGGCGACGAACCGTGGTTCGGCGTCCCGCCCCAGGCTCTCCCGCACCAGCCGGGCCACGCTGTCGGCGCTCAGCGCGGGCAGCTCGACGGGCAGGCAGTCCGGCTGTCCGGCGATCTGCTCCAGGAGCGGCTCGACCTGGGTCCCGCTGTCCGGCCGTCCCGCCAGCACCAGTAGCAACGGCAGACCACGCAGACGCCGCGCCAGGTACTCCAGCCAGCGCACGGAAGGACCGTCCGCCCAGTGGACGTCGTCGATCACCAAAGCGACCGGCCCGTCATCCGTGACGTGCACCATCAGCCAGTACAGGCTGTGCAGCACACCCAGTGACGCCTCGGCCGACAACCCGCCACCCTCGCCGGGTCCCTCCACGCGCAGGGCGTGCGAGGCCAGCTCCGCGGGGCCCGACAACAGCCGTTCCCGCCCGGCACCGCCGGCCCGGGCCAGCAGCGGCTCTGCCAACTGCCGCAGTACCGCGAAGGCGAAGTCCTGCTCCAGCTCTCCCCCGGCGGCCCGCACGATCCGGAACCCCCGCGCGTGCTCAGCGGCGGCCCAGGCGTTCAGCAGCGAGGTCTTGCCCATACCCGCACTCGCACGCACCAGCACCACGGCACCGCGGCCGGCCCGGGCCTCACCGGCCGCACGCTCCAGGATCGCCAACTGGCCGCGGCGATCGAGCAGACCGGATCCCGTCGCACCCTCATCGGCGGGAGGACCTCCCCGCCGACCGGAGCGAGCAGCGAGCAGCGCGGCGGCGTCGGCCTCGGCCAGCCCCAGCGCCGACACCAGCATCTCCAACGTGCGACGCTGCGGCCGCTCCCGGCGACCCCGCTCCAGATCCCTGATCGACCTGGCCGCCAACCCGGCAGCCTCGGCAAGCTCCTCCTGCGTCAGTCCCGCAGCGCGGCGCAACTCCCGCAGCTGCTGCCCTAATGTCGTCACCCACCCACCCCCACACCCGAGATGTCCGTCCCGGACGGACGCCGACCAGCGCAACCATCGCCAAGGAACCGTCTCGTCGCGCCGCCCGTAATCGGGGACCCTACCGGAGAGGTCCGAGCCTTTGGGGCTACTTGAAGGGAACGCGTCAAACCGTTGCTTCCGTTGCCGGCCGACGTCACTACCAGTTGTTCTTCAACTGTCTTCACTGACTTGGTTTTTAGGCATTCGTTATGCGCAATCCCTTCACTCCGACCCGTTGAGCCGCGAGGCTTCGGTCTGTTTCCGCCGGGACCGCGCGACCTCGCGACCCGCCGCATGGGGAGGACCCACCATCGTGCCTTCTCCCTCCAGCTCCACCGGTGCCCGGCCCGCTCACCCGAGCGCGCCGGGCACCGGCGTACAGCGGGTGCTTCGACCGACCGGATCAGGAACCAGCCTGGCCAGGGGTGCCCTGCCGCTTGACCCATGCGCACGAAGCAGCCGCTCCTCGGGCCGCGCGGCACGACGGCTCATGCCATTCTGATTCCGCAGTCCGGAATGCGCTCCCTATCCACACCGGTGGCCACAGCGGCCACCGGAAATGATCATCACTGATCGGAAAGGCGGGAGACGGTGAGCGTCAAGCCCATCCCCGACGAGTATCCGCGCGTCACGCCGTACATCTCCGTCGACGGCGCGTCGGCGGCGATCGACTTCTACGTCTCCGTCCTCGGCGCGACGGAGCGCATGAGGGCACCGGCACCCGGCGGCAGGATCGGCCATGCCGAGATCCAGCTCGGCAACTCGGTCGTCATGCTCGCCGACGAGTTCCCGGAGATGGGATTCCGCGGGCCGAAGACCCTGGGCGGCACACCGGTGAACCTCTACGTCTACGTGGAGGACGTGGACGCGGTCTTCGCCAAGGCCCTCGCCCAGGGCGCCAAGGAGCTCGAGGCGGTGAAGAACCAGTTCTACGGCGACCGGTCCGGCATGTTCGAGGACCCGTTCGGCCACCGGTGGAGCGTCGCCACACACGTGGAGGACGTGCCGCCCGACGAGATGCAGAAGCGGATCAGGGAGGCCATGGAATCCATGCCGGGCGGCGGGTGATCGGCCGCGTGCCGGCCGTGAGGGCCGGCACGCGGCTGCCCCGGGCACCGTGGGGTGCCCGGGGCGGCGTGCGTCGGCCGGTGGCGGCGGGTCAGTAGGTGAGGATGCCGGGGTCGGAGACGCCCGGGGCGCCGGTCTCGACGTGGCCGGCGAGGCGGCGGACGAAGTCGGTCGTGGTGCCGGCGGTGACGGTCACGTCGTACCAGTTGCCCCCGGCGCTCAGGTCGACGGTGTAGGCGACGGTCGCGCCCCGGCGGACGGTGACGGTCGTCGGGGTGCCGCCGTAGGCGTTGGTGACGGTGAGGACGACGTCGGCGCCGGCCGGGTTGGTGAACGTCAGGTCAAGGTTGCCGGTGGTCGCGTTGTGGCGCGCGGTGACCTCGGCCGCGGCGGTCGTGCCGGGGCTGCGGAAGCGGCGCAGGAAGCCGTTCGGGCCGTGGACGGTCAGGTCCGTGACGCCCTTCGAGTACTTCGTGTTCCAGGTGTCCGCGATCGACGTGCCCGCCTGCGCGGTGTACGTCCACGGGCCGTCGGTGCGGTTGGCCGAGGTCACCAGGAACTGGGCGCCGGCCTGGGGCCCGCCGCTGAAGGTGAGGGTGAACCTACCCGTGCCGGTGTCGGCCGAACCGTCCACGTACGGTGCGTACTTCAGCGGGCGGGTGGGCTTGGCACCGGGCTCCTGCTTCGGCATGGTGCCGGTGGCGGGCGGGGTCGGAACGTAGTCCGGGTGGCGGTTGTTGTCCGGCGGGAGGTAGGCGGCCGTCGAGGGCAGCGCCGCCGGCGTCGCGTTCGACGTGGTGAAGTCGAAGGCCGAGGTCAGGTCACCGCAGATGGCGCGCCGCCAGGGCGAGATGTTGGGCTCCTGGACGCCGAAGCGGCGCTCCATGAACCGGATGATCGAGGTGTGGTCGAAGGTCTCCGAGCAGCTGTAGCCGCCGGTGCTCCACGGGGAGACGACGAGCATCGGCACCCGCTGGCCGAGGCCGTAGGGCCCGGCGGTGTAGCCGGTGCTGCCGGGGTAGTGGTCCGCGGTGGTCGACACGGTCGACCGGCCCTGCGAGGCGGAGGACGGCGGGAACGGCGGCACGACGTGGTCGAAGAAGCCGTCGTTCTCGTCGTAGGTGATGAACAGCGCGGTGCGGGCCCAGACGTCCGGGTTGGAGGTCAGCGCGTCGAGCACCTGGGAGACGTACCAGGCGCCGTAGTTGGCGGGCCAGTTGGGGTGTTCGGTGAAGGCCTCGGGGGCGGCGATCCAGGAGATCTGCGGCAGCGTGCCGGCCTGGACGTCCCGCCGGAGGACGTCGAACAGGCCCTCGCCCGCCTTGGCGTCGGTGCCGGTGCGGGCCTTGTCGTACAGCGGGTCGCCCGGCTGCGCGTTGCGGTAGTTGTTGAAGTACAGCAGTGAGTTGTCGCCGTAGTTGCCGCGGTACGCGTCGCCGATCCAGCCCCACGAACCGGCCGCGTCCAGGCCGTCGCCGATGTCCTGGTAGACCTTCCACGAGATCCCGGCCTGCTCCAGCCGCTCCGGGTAGGTCGTCCAGCCGTAGCCGGCCTCCTGGTTGCCGAGGACCGGACCGCCACCGGTGCCGTCGTTGCCGGTGCAGCCGGTCCACATGTAGTAGCGGTTCGGGTCGGTGGATCCGATGAAGGAGCAGTGGTAGGCGTCGCAGAGGGTGAACGCGTCGGCGAGCGCGTAGTGGAACGGGATGTCGTCACGGGTCAGGTACGCCATGGTGGTGGCCGTCTTGGCGGGGATCCACTGGTCGTACTTGCCGTTGTTGAAGGCCTTGTGGCCGCCGGCCCAGTCGTGGTTGAGGTCCTGGATGAACTGCAGGCCCAGGTCGCTCACCTGGGGACGGAACGGCAGCACCTCGTTCCTGCCGCCGTCCGTCTGGTGCCATACCGGCTTCCCGCTGGGCAGGGTCACCGGGCGGGGGTCGCCGAAGCCCCGCACGCCCTTCATCGCCCCGAAGTAGTGGTCGAACGAACGGTTCTCCTGCATCAGGACGACGATGTGCTCGACGTCCTGGATGGTTCCGGTGCTGCCCAGCGGGGCGATGGACACGGCCTTGGCGATGCTCTGCGACAGCGCCGCGTACGCGACGGTCGCGCCGGCCAGTTGGAAGAAACGCCGACGGTTCAGTTCTGCCATGGGTGGAATGACCTCTGCGTGTCACGGGGGTGGAGGACGGTGCCCCAAGGACAGCGCGTGCGGGGTACGACCCGACGGACCGCTCATGGCTGCCGGCTGTACGTCAGGCGAACGCATCGAGTTGTACGAACATGTGGTGACGAAGCGGCGTCCGGGACGGGCGTGGTCGTCACGAAGTGGTCGTCACGAACGGGTTCGTGAGTCCAGCAGGGCCAGCTCCTCCGTGCCGAGCACCAGCTGCGCGGCGGCCGCCGAGTCGCGGATCGTCTCCGGCCGGCTGGCACCCGGGATCGGCAGCATCACCGGCGAGCGGGCCAGCAGCCAGGCCAGCGCGACGCGCTGCGGGCTGACCCCGTGCCCGGCCGCGACCTTCGCGAACGCCTCGCTCGCGCCGCCGAGTCCGTCCGCCCGGCCGATGCCGCCGAGCGGGCTCCAGGGCAGGAAGGCCAGGCCGAGTTCGGTGCACAGGTCCAGCACCCGCTGGTGCTGGAGGACCGTCGGCGAGTAGCGGTTCTGCACGGAGACCAGGGCCTCGCCGAGGATCTCCCGGGCCTGCCGGACCTGCTCCACCGAGACGTTGGAGATGCCGGCCGCCCGGATCTTGCCCTCCTCGTACAGCTCGCGGATCGCGCCCAGCGAGTCCTCGTACGGGACGCGCGGATCCGGGTGGTGCTGCTGGTAGAGGCCGATCGCCTCGACGCCGAGGCGGCGCAGCGAGCCCTCGCAGGCCCGCCGGAGGTGCGCCGGGTCGCCGTCGATGGTCCACGAGCCGTCTCCGGGGCGGCCGCGCCCGCCCTTGGTGGCGATCAGCACGCCGTCGGCGCCGGGGCCGTAGGCGGCGAGGGCCCGGGCGATCAGCCGCTCGTTGTGGCCGTACTCGTCGGCGTGCCAGTGGTAGGAGTCGGCGGTGTCGATCAGCGTGACACCGGCGTCCAGGGCGGCGTGCACGGTGGCGATCGCCCGCTGCTCGTCCGGGCGGCCCTCGACCGAGAGCGGCATCGCGCCCAGGCCGATGGCGCTGACGTCGAGGGTTCCGACTCGGCGGGTGGTCGTTCGGCGGGTGGTCATGGTGCGTGGGCTCCTGTCAGCGGGTCGCGGCGACCAGCTCGGGCAGCCAGTCGCGGGTGTGGGAGAAGGTGTAACCGAGCTGCTCGGCACGGGAGTTGTCCATGCCGTAGTAGCGGTCGAAGGAGAACGGCGAGGCCTCCTCGCCGGGCGCGGGCGCCGCCGTCCGGTAGGGGCGTCCGGCCGCGACGAGCTCGCAGATGTCGGTTGCGGTCAACTCGCCGTACGAGCAGGCGTTGACGGCACCGGTGAAGTCCGCCCCGGCCGCCCAGTACAGGACGTCGGCCATCTCGGCCTCGTGGGTGTACGACGAGGGCAGGTTCTCCGGGTGGACGGCGACCGGGAGCCCGGCGTCGATCCGCTCGCGGTAGTACGCGAGGCGGCCGGTGAAGTCGGCGGCGCCCAGCACGTGCCCGGCCCGGACGGTGACGAACGGGAACGCCCCGCTGCGGGTGAACACGGCCTCCGCCTGCCGCTTGCCCTCCCCGTACGACCCGTCCCCGTCCTGCATGCGCCACTGGGCCGGGTCGAACGCGTGCTCGCCGAGCGGCACGCCCGCGGGCCGGGCCTCGCCGGTGTCGTACACCTCGATGGTGGAGGTCATCACGTAACGCCCGACGCGGCCGGCGAACGCCCGGACGGCGCCCTCCGCGTGCGACGCGGTGTAGCAGACCTGGTCGACCACGACGTCGAAGCTCCGGCCGGCCAGCGCGGCGGCCAGCGCCGTCTCGTCCTCCCGGTCGGCCACGAGATGGGTGACGCCGGGCGGAGGAGCCGCCGAGCCCCGGTTCAGCACACTGACGTGAACGCCGGAGTCGCGCAGCAGCGTGACCAACCGCCGTCCGAAGTAACGGTTTCCGCCGATAACGAGAGCTTGTTCCATGCCCTCAAGTGTTACGGTGCGGCGTCACCGGATGAAGGGGAGATCATGGGAGTTCAGGCGCTACGACCGAAAGACCGACGGCAGATCGGCGCCACGGCCGACGATTCCTCAGCACGTCCCGGAGGCGGCCTCGACGCGGTCGATCAGCGCCTGCTGGAGCTGCTCCAGACCGAGGGCCGGATCACGCTCAGCGAACTCGGCCGCCGGGTCAATCTCAGCCCCGCCGCCGTCGGCGAACGCGTCCGCCGCCTCGAAGCCGACGGCACGATCACCGGCTACGCGGCCCGCGTCGCCCCCGACCGCCTCGGCTACGGCATCCAGGCCTTCGTCCGCGTCTCCCCGCACGCCCGCATGACGGTCAAGCACCTGCGCAGCCAGGAGCTGCTCCACCGCCCGGAGATCCTGGAGGTGCACCACGTGATCGGCGAGGACTGCTGGGTCTTCAAGATCGCCGCCCGCGACACGACCCACCTAGAGGAGCTGATCGAACTCATCTCCATCCTCGGCCGCACCACCACGTCTGTGATCCTCTCCTCCCCCGTCGACCAGCGCGTCGTGCTCCCGGCACGATGAGCGGGAGGCGATGGACGGCGTGTCCGGTCAGCGCCGGGCGACCGGGCGGCGGCTGGGGGCGAGGACGGCCAGGACCTCGGTGGCGGCTCGCTCGCCGGAGCGGACCGCGCCTTCCATGAGGCCGTGCATGAGGGTGGCCGACTCGGTTCCGGCCCAGTGGATGCGTCCCACCGGTTCGCGCAGGGCCTCGCCGTAGCCGGTCAGGGCGCCCGGCGGGAAGTGGGCGATCATCCCGCCCAGGGACCAGGGCTGGGCGGACCAGTCGGTCTCCAGGTAGGCCAGGGGCTCGAGTGCCTCGGGGCCGAAGCGTTCGGCCAACGCTTCCAGCCACATCTGCCTGCGCCGCTCGGGGGCCAGGCGGGCCACCTTCAGTGCGGCGGTGCCGAAGGCGTAGCTGCTGAGGACTCCCGGCCGCCCGGAGCGCGGCGTCTGATCTATGGTGACCGCCACGGGCGACTGCGGCGCCAGGGTCTGCCCCGACAGGCCGCGCCCGCGCCAGAACGGCGCCGGGTAGGTCGTGTGAACCCGGATGATCGCTCCGGGGACCAGCCGCTGCCGCAGCTGGGCGTGCGCGACCGGAAGGGGCGGATCGAAGGCGATCCGCCCGGCCAGCACCGGCGGGGTGGCCACGATCACCCGCTGTGCCCGCACGGCGAGTTCGTCGGAGCGGACCTCCACGTCGTACACGTTCTCGGTGATCTGCCGCACCGCGCAGCCCGGACGCACGGCGTCACCGAGGCGCCCGGCCATCCGCCGGGCCAGTTCCGGGGCTCCACCGTCCACCAGGTGTGTCTCGGTCCTGCGGGAGTCGGTGTAGTAGCCGAAGCCACCGCCGCCCCGGGCCAGCACCAGCGATCCCAGCAATGAGACCTCCGCAGGGTCGACGCAGAACAGCACGCCGAAGGCGGAGTGCAGCAGCGTCCGGGCGGTGGCCGAAGGAACGTTGAGCGGTTCGCCGATCCACTGCCCGAGCGTACGGGCGTCCCACGCCCGGGCTCCCCCGGCTCGCCACGGTTCGCCCGGTGGCAGTCGGCGTGCCATCAGGTTGAGGCGCAGCATGGCCAGGCCGAGGGCGGCGAGCGCCACCGGACCCGCGTGGGGCGCGGCCCCCCGGTAGCGGCGGTTCTGGCCGTCCAGGCGCAGGATGTGGTCTCCCTGATCGTACTGGGGGTAGACGTCGAGTCCCATGTCCCGGCAGAGGCGGAACATCCGCTCCTGTCCCCTGCCCAGCCACGTGCCGCCTGCCGAGACCACCGTCCCGTCCGCCATCTCCCGGTTCCAGACCCGTCCGCCCACCCGGTCCCGGGCCTCCAGCACCACGACGTCACAGCCGGCCCGGGTCAGCTGCAGTGCGGCTGCCAGTCCCGCGAAGCCCGCACCGACGACGCACACGTCCGCGTGTAGCCGTTCCATGCTCCACCTCCACTTCCAGGCTCACCCACGGACTCCGGTCGTGCACCCCTGGCAGAACGTTGGCCGGGCAACCATGAAGGCACGGGCCTCTCCCGGAAGCGTGGACACTGAGTGACGACGCCCCAAGGAACGCCGACCTGACCGGTGTTCGGCACTCCCCGTGAACGGACAGGGTGGCGGCGGGAGTTGGGCGTTCCCCGCAGCCCGGTCGACCGGTCTGGGTTTGCGATCTCGTGTCGTTCGCTCTTGGCTGGAGGTAGCTGGTCCGGGGCTCCTCGACGCGCGAGCGGTTCACCCACGGCGCACAGGGTGCTTCCGGACGCCCGACCCGTCGGTGAGGAGGGTGTATGGGCTGGCTTCGCGGCGGGTGGCGCGGCCGCGTCGGCGCATGGTGGGCGTTCCCGGTGGCGGGCACGGCGGTGATCGTGGCGTTCGTGGTCGTGTCGTCCCCCGCCCGTTTCTGGCTACCCTCGGCGCTGGGGGTGGCGACGGCCATCGCGGTCCCGGTGGGAGTGCGCATCAACCGGCCGCCCTCGGCGGCCGCGTGGTACGTGCTGGCGCTGGGCACGGCCCCCTACGCCGCGGCGGACACGATCTGGGGGCTCTACCAGGTGCGGGGAGCGGAGGTGCCGTTCCCGGGACTCGTCGACTGGCTCTACCTGGCCGCCTACCTTCTGTACGCCGTGGGACTGCTGATGTTCGGGGGCAGGCTGACCAGCCGGGCGCACTGGGTGGGCCTGCTGGACGCGGGCATCGTGACGCTCGGATTCGCCACGCTCTCCTGGGTCTTCATCATCGGCCCGTACGTGCGCAGCCACCTGGACCCGCTGTCGCTCGCGGTGTCGGTCGCCTATCCGGTGGCCGACCTGGTCCTCCTGTGCCTGGCGGCTCGCCTGGTGCTGACGGCCGGCTACTCCCGCGGCCCGTCCTTCCCGCTCCTCATCGGCTGGCTGGCCACGATGCTCGCCGCCGACGCGCTCTACTACGGGACGTCCGCGACGACCGGGACGGCGATCGGGGAGAACGTGTCCGAAGTGGGCTGGATGATCTCCTACCTCTTCCTGGGCACGGCGGCCCTTCGGCCCGCTCCGGCCCGCCCGACGGAGCAGACGGCGGGCCGTGAGATCACGCTCTCCCGCCCCCGGCTGGCGGCCCTGCTCGCACTGGCCCTGATGGGGCCCGCGATCGTGGTGCTGGACGTCGGAGGCATCCAGAACGAACCGAGGCACATCGCGGCCGTCGTCGGCATGGTCGCCGCCCTCGCGGTCCTGCTCGTGCTGCGCGTCAGTTACCTCGCCCGGTACGCGCAGGCCAGAGCCGAGGAGGCGAGGCTACGGGCCCGGGCTCTGGAGGAGTCACTGCACGAGCAGGCGGAGCTGCAGCACCGGCTGAGCCATCAGGCGTTCCATGATCCGCTGACCGGACTGGCCAACCGGCTCCTGCTGGGGGACCGGCTGGAACACGCGGTGGACCGGCCTTCGGAGCTGCGCCCCTCCGGGCTGCTCCTCCTGGACCTGGACGGCTTCAAGTACGTCAACGACTCCCTCGGGCACCCGGTGGGAGACGAGCTGCTGATCGCCGTCGCCAATCGGCTGGTGGGCGGGGTGCGCAGGCGCGACCTGGTCGCCAGACTGGGCGGGGACGAGTTCGCCGTGCTCGTGGACGAGCTGAACGAGGACAACCTGAGCGAGTACATGGAGCGGATCCTCGGGCAGTTCCAGACCCCGTTCGTGGTCGCGGACCACCGGCAGATCCACGTGACCGCGAGCCTCGGCGCGCGCCTGATCCGCGAGCCGGGCAAGGCGACGGACGCCCTGCGCGACGCCGACGTCGCACTGTACTTGGCCAAGACCGAGGGCAAGAACCGGATGGTCCTGTTCCAGCCGCACATGCGGGACTCCTCCCAGGACCACGCCCGGATCGCCGAGGCGCTGCGCGGTGCGGCCGACCGTGACGAGCTCATGCTCTACTACCAGCCGGTGGTCGCCCTGGCCACCGGCGAGGTCGGCAGGGTGAAGGCCCTGCTGCGCTGGGCCCCGAAGGGCGGCGGACTCGTCCCGCCCAACGAGTTCATTCCCGTGGCCGAGGAGACGGGAGTGATCGTGCCGGTCGGAGGCTGGGTGCTGCGGCAGGCGTGCCTGCAGGCCCGGCATTGGCACGACGCCCTCCCCGAGCGCCGGGAACTCGCGGTGATCGTCAACGTCTCCGGCCGCCAGCTCTGGGGCCCGGACTTCTCCGACGTCGTGGCCGGCGCCCTCGACGAGAGCGGGCTGGCCGCCGGCTCGCTGATCCTGGAGATCAGCGAGGCCACGCTCACGGGCGACCGGGAGATCGCCCGCTCCCACATCGCGAGGCTGCGCGGCATGGGGGTCCGGATCTCCGTCCAGGACTTCGGCACCCGGTCGTCCCTCGCCTGTCTGCGGGACATCCCGGTCGACGCGATCAAGCTCGACCCCAGCTTCGTCAGCATCGCCGGCGAGGATCGGGACGACATCCTCGTCCGGACGATCGTCCACCTCGGCCGCAGTCTCGGCCTGGACATCGTCGCCGAAGGCGTCGAGACGGCCGCCCAGGCCGATCGCCTTCGCGCGCTCGGCTGCCTGTGGGGCCAGGGCTTCCACTTCGGCCGGCCCATGACGGCGCAGGTGATGGAGTGGCACCTCCACGCGCGGGCCGAGGGCCAGCCGCACCCGAGTGCCTGAGCTTCGCCGCCATCGTGCCAGCCCTTCGACACTCGGCGGGCAGACAGACCTCGGCAGGCGACGTGGGATGAGACGAGCCGAGTCGCGGCGTTGTACGAGCGAACCCCACACGCTCAGGAGGGGCGAGCGGAGAGAGCGATGGCGAACCAGGACTACCGGGTACGGGCGATCGGCCGGGTCGAGTCACCCCTGCTGGACCGGGCGGACGCCCCCAAGCAGGATGACGAGGGCGGGCCGGACGCCTGGCTGGTCTTCGAGCCGTCGATGGTACGGGGACTGCGGGACCTGGACGTCGGACAGGAGGTTCTGCTGCTCACCTGGCTCGACCGGGCAGACCGCGAGGTGCTCGCCGTCCACCCGCGCGGGGACCTCTCCCGGCCGGAGACCGGGGTCTTCGCCACCCGCTCGCCCGACCGGCCCAACCCCATCGGCCTGCACCGGGTCACCATCCTCGCCGTGGACGGCCCGCGCGTCCGCGTCAGCGGCCTCGAAGCCCTCGACGGCACCCCGGTCCTGGACGTGAAGCCGGTCCTGCCGCAGAGCGGCGAGCGGTAGGGGCTGTTGCCGGGTGGCGGACGGTGGTCACGGCGGGAGCTCGCCCGGTTCGCGGCCGCCCTGGTCGAGCCGGAACGGCGGATACTCGTCGGTCATCAGGGCCGCGTAGGCGGCGACCCGGAACACCCAGCGGTTGAGGCCGATGACCAGGTCGAAGAGGTCGCGCGGGTAGCACGAGGTGAAGGCCAGGATGACGGCCGCGATCAGCGCCAGGAGACCGATGAGCCCCGGCTCGCCCCCGTCCCCCCGCCAGCCGCCGCTGAAGACGCCGATCACCAGGTAGTGCGGAATCGCGAGGAGCCACCACTTGACCAGAACAAGCCCACGGGACAGCCGCTCCGGGTAGGCGACGTCGAGCCGGGCGGGGTAGTCCGGTTCCTCCCGCAGGCTGAACGGCGGGTACCGGTCGGTTCCCAGCGCGCCGTACGCGTAGTACGACACTCGCCAACTCCAGCGCAGTACGCCGAGGTTGAAGTCGAACAAGGCACGCGGGTAGCGCTCGTTGATGAAGATCGAGAAGAACGCGACCACACTCACCAGGACGAACGCGATCCACAGGAAGAACAGCACCACCAGGTGAGGGATCACCAGAATCCACTTCACCAGCCACAGCCATCGCGACAGCGGCGCGTCCAGGACCGCCACCAGCCGGACCGGACGGTAGACAGCGGAAGGGCGGACACCGGGGGTGGTCATGAGGACTCCTCCTCTCGTCGCCGGAGCGCTCGGCCAGGGCGCGGCGAGGGCGCTGCCGCCCCGGTGCGGGCGCGAGACGCCGCGAGCTACTACTCCAGCCTGCGCTCGGACGGAGCGGGCGGCGAGGCCACACCGAGCTCCTCACGCGCCGCCGACGGTTCCCCGATCGGCGTTCCGGAGTTTGTCGCGGGAACGACGTAATTGCACACGCGGATTTCCCCAGGCGGCAGCGCGCCTCCCATGCCGTCACAGGCGATCCGTTGACGAATCACTCCGGCACGTCCGCTCCTATGCGCCCTCGCAGAGGATCACACCCGGACCGGTTGCCGGCTCCACGACTACGAGAATTCCCGCCCGTCCACGACGTTCTCGACGCCAAATTGCCGGCTCTGGCCAGGAGTTCTCACGGCGAGTCACACTTGAGGCGAATTCGCCGAAATTTGACACACAGAGTCACTTTCCACCCTTTGCGCCGAAAAAATCGCGGGTGGGATGGGCCGGAAATGTCGCCACTTCCCTTGATGTGCGAAAATCGCCTCCTATACTGACTTTAGAGATTGTGTCCGAACCGGCCCGACCGCCTGATTCGCTCGGACACCTGAGACTTGTCGCGGTGTCAGGCACGATGCCTGACGTACATGCTGTGGAGTGACGGCACGGAAGCGCCTGACGCCGACGGCGCCGGCCGATGCGTCCGCCCGCCACGCCCGTGCGGCTGCCGGTGGCTGCGTCCGTGTGCCGAGGACCACCCGAAATGCTGCTGTACCTGCTCGCCCTCAAACCCACCGACTCGGTCACCCGGGGCTTCCTGCCGGCTGCGGCCCGGCTGGGTCTGGCGGTCACCGTGCTGACCGACCGCCGGGTGCGGGCGCTCAGGGACTACCTCGGCTTGGTCTGGGCCCTGGGCCGGGACCCGGACGCCCTCCGGCGTGCCGCCACGGACTTCGTCGCCGCCAACCGCTGGGAGATCACGCCGTGACCGAGCGAGACGAGTTGACCCTGCGGGTCCTGGGCGCCCTGCTCCGCGAGGACGTCCTCGGCCTGCGGACCGCCAGCGTGCCCGTCGAGCGGGCGGACGGCCGCTGGCTGCGCCTGGAGCTCAGCGGAACCGCCGTCCTGCTCCCGGTGGCGGACGAGGGCTTCCAGTGCGAGCACACCGCGCGACTGCCGCTGCTGGAGGTGGACGGAGCCAGGGTGACCGGCCTGGACGAGATGATCGGCTCACTGCGCGCCCTGGCCGCGCCGGAGGACCGGGCCGGCTACGACGCCTTCGCCGAGGAGTGCCGCCAGACCCTGGCGACCATGCGGCTGCACGCCGGGGCCCGCGATGGCGTGCACGCGGAGCTGGCGGCGCGGTACGGGGCCGACCCGGCCGACTGGACAGGTTTACGCGGCAGCCTCGCCGAGGACACCCTCGCGGCCTACCACGACCATCCCGTCTACCCCACCGCGCGCGGGCGGCGCGGTCTCGACGACGAGAACCTCCGCCGCTACGCACCGGAGTTCCATCCGTCCTTCCCGCTGCGCTGGCTCGCCGTCCCACGGGAGGCCCTGACCACACACGGTGACGCCCCGCTGCCCGCCTGGTGGCCCACGCCCCGACAGCTCGGCCTGCCCGATCCCACCGGGCACCGTCTCGCCATTCCGGTCCACCCGCTCTCGATCGGCGAGGGGCTGGAGGAGGCGCTGGCGGCCACTGCGCTTGGGGGGCGGGCCGTGCTGGCCGAACGCCCGTACCTCACCGTCGTCCCGACGCTCTCGATGCGCACCGTGGCCGTCGTAGAGACCCCGCTGCACCACCTCAAGCTCCCGTTGGCCACCGCCACCCTGGGCCGTCGCAACCGGCGGACCATCAAGCCGGGCGTGCTGCCCGACGGCGCGGCGGGCCAGCGGCTGCTGGAGGCGGTGATCGCCAGGGAGCCGAGATTCGCGCACTCCGTGCTGCTGGCCGACGAGCAGTGGTACGCCGAGACCGGCCACGAGCTGCTCGCCGTGCTGCTCCGCCGCTACCCGGCCACGCTCCAGGACGCGCTGACCGTGCCGTTGGCCGCGCTGCTCGCCGCCGCGCCCGGCGGCAGGCTGGTGATCGACCACCTCGCCGACCGGTTCTTCCGCGGTGACGTGCTCGCCCTCTACGACAGCCTGCTCGCCGTCCTGCTGGACTGGCACACGACGCTCTTCGGGTACGGGATCGCCCTGGAGTCGCACCAGCAGAACACCTCGCTGGTGCTCGACCTGCCACACGGCCGCACCCGGCTGCGGCTGCTCCTCAAGGACAACGACGGCCCCCGGATCAACACGGTGAGGTCCGCCCTGCTCGACGTGAAGCCGGACGACTTCACCGACCCGCGGATCTGCGGTACGGACGATCGGCCGCTGACCGACCTGTTCACCACCATCACCGGCCATCTCTGCACGGCCGCCGTCGCGTTCGGCCTCGCCGCACACGGCCGCGCCTCGCTGACCGGCCTGCTGCGGCTGCTGCGCGACCGTCTGGACGAGGCGATCGGCCGCCTCGGCGCCGACGGCGAACCGATGCGAGCCGCCCTGCTGGACGCCGAACGGCTGCCGGTCAAGGCGATGGTCACGGCCGGCACCCTGCTCAGCAAGGAGCGCTCGGGCGCCGCCGACGTCAACAAGTACTACACCAGCGGCCCCAACTACCTGCTCCGCGCGGGGGTCAGGAGATGAGCACCGCCGCCCCGCAGGGCTCCGCGCACGCCATCGCCGGCCCCACGCGGGGGCTCGACCGCGGCCAGGTGCACGCGGTCGCCGCCTGCTACTTCGTCGCCTCGTTCGCCACCCTGGGCCTGCCGCCCTACTTCACCGCGATCCTGCCCGGCCTCGGCGACCCGACCGCCCGCTGGGCCGGGTTGCTCTACGTCATCCCGACGGTCTTCAGCGCGCTCGGCGCCCCGTTCTGGGGTCGCCTGGCCGACCGGTTCGGCCGCAAGCGGCTGCTGTTGCGGGCCCAACTCGGGCTCAGCGTCTCCTTCCTGTTCGCCGGGGCGGCGGACAGCCTGCCGGCCTTCACCGCCGCGCTGGTGCTCCAGGGCTTCCTCGGCGGCACGTTCGCCGCCTCCAACGGCTACCTCGCCGCCGGCCTGGAGGGTCCGCGACTGTCCGGGGCCCTCGCCCTGATGCAGGGCGGCGCACGGGCCTCGCTGGTCGCGGCACCCATCGTGGTGGGGGCGCTCTCACCATGGATCGGCCCCCACCGGCAGTACCTGCTGATGGCCGTCCTGCCGCTGGCCGCCGCCGCGCTGCTGGCCCGGCTGCCGGAACCCCGCCTGACGCCGGCAGCAAAACCGGAGCGGGCCGGGCCCGCACCGTGCGATCGCACCGACGGCCTGCTCCGGCTGCTCTACGCCCTCGAGTTCGTCTTCGTCTTCTCCACCGTCATCTCCTTCCCGTACCTGATCGCCCTCCTCGATCAGCGCCTGCCCGGCCTGTCCCCCACCGTGGCGGGCCTTCTGTTCGCCCTGCCCCACCTCTGCTACCTGCTGTTCGCCGCCCGGGCCCACAACCTCGTCCTGGGCAGGGCGCGGCTCGGCTTCGCGCTGGGCCTCGCGGTGGTCGCGCTCGGCCTCGCCGGCCACGCGGCAGCCGACAGCCTGGCCGCCTTCGTCACCGTCCGGCTGGTGTTCGGCGCCGGGCTCACCCTCGGCCTGGTATCGCTCTCCGTGCTGGCCGCCGAGGCGGCGCACGGGCGGGCCCCCGGCCGGATGTTCGGCACGGTCGAGTTCTTCTCCAAGGGCGGAGCGGTGGCCGCCGGGGTCGTCGCCGCGCTCGTCGCCGGCCGCTACGGCGCGAGCGCCCCCGCGCTGACCGGAGCGGCGACCGCCCTCGCCGCGGCCACCGCCCTCCTCCTCTCCCGCACCCGTCGGAGGTTCCGATGAGGCCCCTGTCCCAGCCGCCGGCTCCGCTTCCCACCGCCGACCACGCCGTGTCGCACACCCTCCTCAACTGCCTGCTCCGCGAGGTGTCCGCGCCCGAGCACCAGACCACCGTCGCGGACGGACACCTGCTCGTGCGGCTGCCGAGGCGCGGGGTGCTGCTGCGGGTCGCGCTGCGCCGCACCTCCCTGATCGGCGCGCACCGGTTCACCGGCCCGGTCCACCAGGAGCACCCGGCCGCCCCGCGGGAGCTGGGCTGGCGCGAGTTCGCCGAGCACGTCCAGGGCGAGCTGACGCTGCGCAGCGGCGTCAACAACGACGAGTTCCTGGATCAGATGACCTCCAGTTACGAGGGTGTGGCCGCCGCCCTGTCCGGACGGCCGGCAGCCGGCACGGACCGCTACCTGGAGTCCGAGCAGGCGATCGTCTTCGGCCACCGCTTCCACCCCACACCCAAGTCCCGCTCCGCCGACCGGGCGGCCTGGGCCGCGTACGCACCGGAGCTGCGCGCGGCCTTCCCGCTGCGCCACCTCGCGGTGCGCGCCGACCTGCTCGCCGAGCAGAGCGTGGACGGTACGGCGACGGCTCTGGTGGACGGGCTGCGCCCGGTGCCCGCGGGGTACCGGCTGCTGCCCGTCCACCCGTGGCAGTACCGGCTGCTGGATGCGAACCCCCTGCTGCGGGCGGCACTCCGGCGGGGTGACGTGCTCGACCTGGGCACCGGCGGCAGTCCGTTCACACCCACCGCCTCGGTCCGCACCCTGCAAGGGGCTGGCGTGTTCCTCAAGTTCAGCCTCAACGTCCGGATCACCAACTGCCTGCGCAAGAACGCCGGTTACGAACTGGCCGGAGCGGTGGCACTGACCCGCCTGCTGGCCCCGGTACGGGCGGAGCTGGCCCAGCGGTTCCCGCAGGCCGTGATCCTCCGCGAGCCGGCGTTCCGCACTCTCGCGCTGCCGGGCCGCGACGGGCGCCCGGACACGGCGCTGTACGAGGGCTTCGGCCTGATCGTCCGCGAGGGCCTGGCAGCCGTCCTGCACCCCGGGGTGACCCCGCTCCTCGCGGCCGCCGTCGCCGACGAGTACCCGACCAGCTCCGCGCACGTCTCCCATCTGCTGGACGGCGCAGGGCCAGCCGAGGCGATCGACTGGTTGCGCGCCTACCTGCGGCTGCTCGTGCCGCCGGTGCTCGCCGCGTACTTCGACCACGGCGTGGTCCTGGAGCCGCACCTGCAGAACGTCGTGGTCGGGGTGGACGCCGCCGGGCGCCCGGCCCAGGTGCTCTTCCGCGACCTGGAGGGCACCAAGCTGCTCCCCGAACGCCACGCCCCCGCGCTGGCCCAGCTGCCCCCCGACGTGGCGGGCCCGATGACCTACGACGCGCAGCGCGGCTGGGACCGGGTGGTCTACTGCCTGCTGGTCAACCACGTCTCCGAGGTCCTGGCGGCGCTCACCGACCGGTACCCGCGGCTGGAGGCCACACTGTGGGAGCTGGTCCGCGAGACGCTGCGGGACCACGCCGCCGAGTACGGCTGTCCACCGAGGCTGAGCGCGCTCCTCGCGGGCGTGCCGCTGCCGGCCAAGGCCAACCTGCTGATCCGCTGGGCACGGAAGGCCGATCGCGAGGCCGGCTACGTCCCGCTGCCGTCGCCGCTCGCCGAGGATCTTCTCGCCGCCGTCGGCACCCCGTCCGAAGCCCTCGACCGCACCCCGATCCGGACCGTCCGATGACCGCCGCCGTCCGTCGACTGGTGGCCGGCCTGGCGTCCGACGCCCTTCCCGCCTACGTCTACGACCTGACCGCGCTGCGGGTGCACGCGGCCGCCGTCCGGGCCGCCCTGCCGGAGCGGGCCGAGCTCTACTACGCGGCCAAGGCCAATCCGGAGCCCGAGATCCTGGCCGCGCTGGCCGACCTGGTGGACGGCTACGAGGTCTCCTCCGGCGGCGAGCTGGCGCACGTCCACCAGGTGCTGCCGCAGGCCGCGCTGGCCTTCGGCGGGCCCGGCAAGACACCCGCCGAGACGGCCCTGGCGCTGCGGATCGGAGTCGGACGCTGGCACCTGGAGAGCGAACAGGAGCTGCGACGGCTGGCCGCGTTGCTCGCCGGGATGCCGGGGCGGACGGTGGACGTGCTGCTCCGTCTGAACCTGCCGGCCGGTTCGGAGGCGCTCGGCCCGGTGGCGCTGACGATGGGCGGCCGCCCGACGCCGTTCGGGCTCGACCCGGACCAGGCCGAGCGGTGCCTGCGGCTGCTCGCCGCGCCGGGCTTCGAGCAGCTGCGGTTGCGCGGAGTGCACGCCCATCTCGCCAGCGGGCTGGACGCGCCGGCGCAGCTGGCGGTGACGGAGCGGATCGTCCGTCGGGCGGTGGAGTTGGCCGAGCGGCACGCCTTCGAACTCACCGAGGTCAACGCGGGCGGCGGGATGGCCGTCGACTACGCCGACCCGGCGCGGCGCTTCGACTGGAAGGCGTTCGGCGCCGGCCTCGCCGAGCTGCTGGAGCGCGTCCCCGGGCTGCGGCTGCGGATCGAGCCGGGGCGGGCCCTGACGGCGTACTGCGGCTACTACGCGACCGAGGTGCTCGACGTGAAGCAGAGCTACGGCCAGGACGTCGCCGTCCTGCGCGGCGGCACCCACCACCTGCGCACTCCCGCCACCCGGGGGCACGACCAGCCGTTCACCGTCGTGCCGGTGACGGACTGGCCGCATCCGTGGGCCCGGCCCGCCGTCACCACCGGCCGGGCGACCCTGGCCGGGCAGCTGTGCACGCCGAAGGACGTGCTCGCCCACCAGGCCGCGGTCACGGTCCTGCGGGCCGCGGACCGGGTGATGTTCGAGCTGGCCGGCGCCTACGCGTGGAACATCTCGCACCACGACTTCCTCATGCACCCTCGCCCCGCCTTCCATTTCCTCGCACCGGGGGAACTCGACGTTTGAAGGGCAGGTGGACCGCGGACACCGGACGGCGTCGGGCCCTCCGTGGGTTCACGGAGGGCCCGACGCGGCAGTGCGACCAGTCGGTCCGGCAGCAGGTACGACTACCCGCGGGCGCCGGTCCGGCGGCTCCGGACGCGGGTGTAGCCGCGCAGGAGCGAGCCCATGCCCACGAGGGCGACGGCGGCGAGTCCGGCGGCCTGCGTCGAATCTCCCGCTCCCGTCTCCGCCAGGACGCCGCCGGGGTGGGGGGCCGGGTGGTGCTCGCCGAGCGGGTGGTGCTCGCCGACCGGGTGGTGCTCGACGACCGGGTACGGGTTGCCGGCGTACTCCAGCCCGACGGTGAGCGGGTCGGTGTCGGCGCTCACCGTGCGGCCGGCCGGAGTGGTGCCGGTGGCGGTCGCGGTGTCGGTGACCCGGCCCGCGGCGACGTCCGCCGCCGTGGTGGTGTAGGTGGCGGTGCAGTCCACCGAGGCTCCCGGCGCCAGTTCGCCCGTGGGGCAGGTCACCGTCGGCACGCCGGGCCCGTTGTCCGTCACGTGGATGTTGGTCAGCGGCTGGGCGCCGGTGTTGGTCACCGTGACGGTGTAGGTGATCGTCTCGCCCGCGCCGGTGAACACGGACGGGTTGGCGTGCTTGGTCGCCGCCAGCGCGGCGAGGGTGGTGGTGACCCGGTTGCTGGTCGCGGTCACCGGCTGCCCGCTCGAGTCGGTGCCGCTGGCCGACCCCTGGTCGGTGACCGACTTGGCCGCGACGTCCGCCGCCGTGGTGGTGTACGTGGCCGCGCAGGTCGTGCTCTCGGCGGGCGCCAGCTGGTTGGTGCCGCAGCCGGGGATGTTGACGCCCGGCGTCGCATCGGTCACGGTGACGTTGGTCAACGGCGCCCGGCCGGTGTTGGTGACGGTGTAGACGTAGTGGACCGTCGCGCCCGGGGCCTGGAAGTCGGGGTCGGTCGCCTCCTTGGTAACGGCCAGCGCCCGGAGCGGAACCGTCAGCTCGTTGCTGTTGATGGTGACCGCACCCGCGCCCTCGACGGTGGCGTTGAGCGTCGCGGTGTTGACGATCCGGCCCGCCGCCGCGTCCGCCGGGGTGGCGACGTAGGTGGCGGTGCAGACCTCGGAGGCGGCCGGCGCCAGCGTCCCGGCCGGGCAGGTGACGACCGGGCTGCCGGGGCCGGAGTCCGTCACCGTGATGCCGGTCAGCGGCACGACGCCGTTGTTGGTCACGGTGTAGGTGTAGTGGACCGTCTGCCCCTCGACGAACGAGCTCTCGGCGCTCTTGACGATCGACGGGGCCGGGGCCGCGCCTCCGCACTGGACGTGTGCCACGATGACGTTGGCCCCGCTGAGCTCCGGCAGCAGCTGCAGGTGGAACGCGTTGACCGTGAGCACTCCGTTGACGTCCGTCGACTGCTCGTTGAGCGTCAACTGGCCGAGTGCCGGGATGACGATGACGGTGTTCGGCGCCGGATTCGACGGCAGGATGACGGGAGCCAGCCCCGCGGGAGTGACGCTGCCGCTGTCGATCAGCCCCGAGCCCGTCGCACCGGCGGCGTTCGCGTTGCAGGTGGAGTGGACACCGACGAGTCCCAGAACGCCGATGTTCGCGCCGAGGTTGCCCCCGAGGTTCTCCACCGTGGCGGTGGCACTGGAGGTTCCGGTGACGGGGTTGCCGGCGGTGGCGGCGGTCAGGGTCCCGCTCGTGGCGAACGGGCCTGCGGTGAGGCCGACTTGGGTGGTCGTGCCACCGGGCGGATAGTCCGACACCACGGTGGGCGGCACGGCGGCGATCGCCCCGATGGCGTCGGACGAGACGACGAACGCGTGCGCGATCGGCGAGGGAAGGGCGGCGTGCGCCGGTGTGGCAGAGCACAGTGTGCCGGCGAAGGTGGTGAGCGCGGCGAAGGCGGTGCCGCGTCTGATCCGTGAACCCATGAAGATCCTTTGCGTAACAGTGAGCACGTGGGAACCCATCCGGGACCGGTGGACCCGACGGCCCTGACCGAGGACCGGGGCTGGACAGACCACTGCCGGCCGGGCGACCGGGACCGGGAAGCCCTGCGGTCGCCGGTGGGTGACGGGCATGCATCATCTTCGCCATGCGGGTGTCACACCCGTCCACATGCCGACCTGGGCGCGCGGCCGGTCCGCCGAGAACCACCTGTCCGGGCCAACAGGCGGTCAAAGGGACCGATGGCTACCAGCTTTCTGTCATACCGTCAGACCGGCTGTGGGATTCGGCGCAGGATGTCCCGAAAAGGTGGCGAACTGCCTCCACACATCGCCCCGTTCGTACCGGTCGAGACCGGGCCCGCGGCGTCAGTCGTCGCCGGCCTGCTCGACCGCCTGGAACTCGGCTCCGCCTGAGCCACTGCGCTGACCTCACGACCGTCTCAGCACCGTCTCGCACTCCCGGCACCTGAGCTCGGCCAGCGCGGGCGGATACCAGGACTCTCCGGGCCGCTGGGGGCTGTAGTGGGAGTGCTCCATCCGGCTGGTGTCCCGCAGGCACAGCGTGCGCGGCAGCGGGTCCTCGGGGACGTCGGGATCGGCACCGGCGGCATGGACGGCAACCACCCTCGGCTCCACTCCTTCGGGGCCGAGGGCTTCGTCCTGCTCCAGCTCGAAGAGCACGATGATCGAGGCCATACCTCAGACGGTGCGACAGGACGGCCCACCGCGCACGCCAGGCTGGCATCGGCGGGTACGAGGACGGCGCTTCAGAGGTCACGCTTCACCCGCCGGACGCCGACCCGGCCGTCGGCCCCAGGCTGCGGGCGGCGGCGGCCAGGCGGCTCGCGGCTTCGGCGAGTTCGGCGGGCTCCGCCGCGGCGGCAAAGGCGAGGCGCAGGTGAGCAGCGGGCGGCTCGGCCGGGAAGCGCTGGTGACCGAGGTCGACGGCCACCCGGTGAGCCGCGGCCGCGTCCACGACGGCCGTCTCCGTGAGGCCGGACGGAAGCCGGAGCCACAGGTGCAGGCCGCCCTCCGGAACGCCGAGGAGGCTCCAGTCGGGTACCTCACGGGCGAGGGCGCCGGCCAGGACGGCGCAGCGGTGGTGCAGTGCGGTGGCCAGCGTGCGCAAGTGGCGGTCCCACGCGGGGGTGCTGAGCAGTTCGACCGCGGCTTCCTGGAGGGGGCGCGCGATGAAGAAGTCGTCGACCCGCCGCATCCCGAGCAGGCGCCGCATGACCGGGCCCCGGGCGATGACGGCGCCGATCCGCAGGCTGGGCGACGCCGGTTTCGTCAGCGAGGTCAGGTGGATCACCGTGCCGTCGCGGTCGTCCGCGACCAGCGGGCGCGGCACCGGGCGGCCGTGGCCGAGATGGCGGGCGAAGTCGTCCTCGATCAGGAAGGCTCCGGCGGCGCGCGTCACGTCGACGACCTGCCGGCGCCGTTCGGGAGAGAGGACGAGGCCGGTGGGGTTGTGGAAGGTGGGCTGGCAGTAGAGCAGACGGGCTCCGGTCATGGCGAAGGCGTCGGCGAGCAGGTCGGGGCGCAGGCCCTCGTCGTCCATCGGCACGGGCACCGGGTGCAGCCCGGCGGAGCGTGCGGCGGCGAGCGCGCCGGGGTAGGTCGGCGACTCGACCAGGACCGGGCTGTCCGGCGCCGCGACGGCGCGGAACAGCATGGACAGCGCCCCCTGCCCGCCCCCGGTCACCAGGACGTCCTCGGGGCCGACGTCGCCACCGGCCTGGCGGGCGAAGATCGTGCGCAGGGTCGACAGGCCCGCCGCCGGGGCACGGTGCCAGGCATCGGGGCGGCGGGCCGCCCGGGCGAGGGCGCCGCCGAGCAGCCGGGTGGGCTGGAGGCTCTCGTGCAGGTAGCCGCCGGACAGCGCGATGGTGCCGGCCGGCACCCTGCCCGACTGCTCGTCAGGCCGCTCCGGAGGGGCGTGGCGGCCGGCCAGGGCAACCGCCTGCCAGGAGGTGTCCGGTTCGCCTCCGGTGTGCCGCGGCCGGCGGACGGCGACGTACGTACCGCTGCCGGGACGGGTGACGACGGCGCCCTCGGCGGCCAGCTGGGCGATCGCGCGGGAGACGGTGACCGGGCCGACGCCGTGACGCGCGATCAGATCGCGGCTGCTGGGCAGGCGATCGCCCGGGGAGAGCCGGGCGATCTCGGTCCGGAGGATCGCCACCAGCGTCTCGATACTGCTACTGTCAGACATGAAGAATCATGATAGCGCTTTCGCCGCAAGCCCGGAACCGCTCCTCGACCTCGCCGCCCTGCGGGCCGACACCCCCGGATGCGAGGCGGTGATCCACTTCAACAACGCCGGCTGCGGTCTGACGGCCCGTCCGGTGCTCCAGGCGATGCTCGACCACCTGCACCTGGAAGCGGCCATCGGCGGGTACGAGGCCTCCGCCGCCCGGGCCGGCGAGATCGCCGACTTCCACGCGGCGATCGCCGAACTCGTCAACGCCCGGCCCGACAACATCGCCTTCGCCGGCAGCGCGACCCACGCCTACACCAAGGCCCTCTCCGCGATCGACTTCCGCCCCGGGGAGGTCGTCCTGACCACCCGCAACGACTTCATCTCCAACCAGATCGCGTTCCTCGCCCTGCGCAGGCGTCACGGTGTCAGGATCGTGCACGCCCCCGACCACCCGGACGGCAGTGGCGTCGACGTCGACGCGATGGCCGTGCTGATGCGCGCTCACCGCCCGCGCCTGGTGGCCGTGACACACGTCCCCACCAACTCCGGGCTGGTCCAGCCGGTGGCCGAGATCGGCCGGCACTGCCGGGAACTCGACCTGCTCTACCTGGTCGACGCCTGCCAGTCGGTCGGCCAGTACCCGATCGACGTCGAGGAGATCGGCTGCGACCTGCTCACCGCCACCTGCCGCAAGTTCCTGCGCGGGCCGCGCGGTTCGGGCTTCCTGTACGTCTCCGACCGGGCGCTCGCGGCCGGTCTCGAGCCCCTGTACATCGACATGCACGGCGCGCGCTGGGTCGCCCCCGGCCACTACCGTGCGGTCGGCACGGCCGCCCGGTTCGAGGAGTGGGAGTTCCCGTACGCCACCGTGCTCGGCTGCGCCGCCGCCGTCCGCTACGCGCTGCGGGTCGGCCTGGAGCCGGTCGCGCAGCGCACCCCGGCGCTGGCCGCGCGGCTGCGCCGGCAGCTGGCCGACGTACCCGGCGTCCGGACGCTGGACCGGGGGCCCGCTCCGGCCGCGCTGGTCACCTTCGCGATCGAGAGATGGGAGGCGGAGCCGTTCAAGGCGGCGATGGACGCGCGCGGAATCAACTCGGCCCTGAGCTACCGGGAGTTCGCGCAGTTCGACTTCGCCGACAAGGAGGTGGAGTGGTGCCTGCGGCTGTCGCCGCACTACTACAACACCGAGGACGAGGTCGATGCCGTGGCCGGCGCCGTCGCCGAGCTCGTCGGGAGCGCCTGGTGACCCCGAACGCTCCCACGTCGGCCCCGACCGTTGCGGACACCACCGAGGCGGACACGTCCGCCCGACCGAGCCGGTGGCGCAACGGCGACTTCCTCAGATTCTGGCTGGGCGAGACGGTGTCGCTGCTCGGCACCCAGGTGACCAACCTCGCGCTCCCGTTGACGGCCATCAACGCCTTCGGTGCCACCGACGAGCAGGTCGGACTGCTGCGCTTCCTGCAGCTCGTCCCCTACCTCGGGCTCGCCCTGCTGATCGGCGTCTGGACCGACCGGGCCCGTCGGCGGCCGGTCATGCTGGGCGCCAACCTGGTCCGGCTGGTCCTGCTCGGCCTCGTCCCGCTGCTGTACTGGTGGCACGCGCTCGACCTGCCCGTGCTTATGGTGATCGCCTGCGCGGTGGGCATCGCCTCGGTGGTGTTCGACGTGAGCTGGATGTCGTACGTGCCGGTGCTGGTGAAGAGCCCCGAGCACTACGTCGAGGCCAGTGCCAGGATGGGCGCGAGCTCCTCCGCCGCCGACGTGGCGGGGCCCGGGCTGGCGGGTGTCCTGGTGTCGGCGCTGGGCGCGCCGGTGGCTCTGGTCGTCGACGCCTGCTCCTACGCGGTGTCGCTCGTGTCGCTGCTGCTGATCCGCACGCCCGAGCCGCGCCCCGAACCGGCAGCCGAACGGCACCTGCTGCGCGAGCTCGGGGACGGCCTCGGCTGGGTGATGCGGGACGGGGTGCTGCGGGCGCTCGCGCTGATCGGCTTCTGCTGCAACTTCTCGATGATCACGGTGTGGACGATGTTCCTGCTGTACGGCACCCACGATCTCCGTCTCGGCTCGACGACGCTCGGGACCGTGTTCGCGGTCGCTTCGGTGGGCGGGCTGATCGGCGCGCTGATCTCGCGGAGGGTCATCGCGCGGTTCCCGCTCGGCCGGGTCTACCTGGTCGCCCAGTCCGCCCTCCTGCTCGGCCCGACGCTGATTCCCGCCGCCACCGGGCCGCGACCGGTGATGATCGGGATGTTCGTCCTCTCCTTCTTCACCACCTATCTGGGCCTCGGCGTGGCCGGGGTCATCATCGTCAGCCTCCGCCAGGCCGTGACGCCGCAGTCGATGATGGGAAGGATGACCGCCGCGTTCCGAACCCTGCTGTTCGGCGGCGGTGCGCTGGGCGGCCTGTCCGCCGGCCTGCTCACGGGCCAGCTCGGCGCCCGGGGAGCCCTGACCGTGGCCGCCGCCGGCTCCGCCGTCGTCGTCATCGGCCTGGTGCTCTCCCCGGTCAGCCGCCTTCAGGACCTGCCGTCCTCACCGGGACGGCAGGCGACGGCCGGCTGACGACCACAATGCGAGAGCGGGGTCCGGCCGTCCACGGATCGGCCGGACCCCGCTCTCGCAGCGGCCCTGATCTCACATCAGTTCGACGGTGTCGCCGAGCCGTATCCGTCCCGGGCGGGTGACCGTGGCCAGGACGTCCAGCCGCGTGTCGTGCGCCTGCGCGATGGCTCGCAGGATCAGCGGCGAGTGCGGAAGGTCCTGCTGGGCCTCGTTGGTCATCACGCATCGCTCGCTGGAGCGCTCGAACCCCAGGCGCAGGGCGTCGCCGATCCGGGCGGTGCGGCCGAACCACTCGTCCTCCACGAACGGGGGCGTGCCCGGCGGTGTCCGCACCAGCAGGTTCGGGCGGAACCGGCGCTCGTCGACGGGCACGCCGGGAACGGCCGCGCGGACCCAGTCGAGGGTGGCCGTGGTCAGGAGGCTGAGCGGGAGCTGGTCGAAGTGCGAGACCGCGCCCTCGCGGGCCACCTCGACGTCGTCCCGGTCCAGGTAGCGCCGCAGGTAGCCGGTGGGGTCCGCTACCGGGACGCCGTCCGGGTCCAGCAGCTCGGGCACCTCCGTGACATCTCCGCCGGCGTACCGGGACCGCAGCCGCAACAGCCCCGGCATCCGCCGGAACCGGCGCGTGGTCTTGCCCGAGCCGAACTTCCCCTCGGTGTCCCGCACCGCGTGGAGCCTGTCGCCGACGACGCCCCGGACATCGACGGCGGCCTCGCTCAACGACTCACCACCGGTGGACTTGATCGGGTACCGCCAGATTCGCTCGATCGTGCCGAGCACCATGCCCATGTCCGCCTCCCCCGCGTGTCGCCATGTCACCGTCGGCGTGAACTGCACTGACACCTGTGGTGGTTGACCCCGGGAAAGTGCGGCAGCACTGATGGATGCCGGACGCGCGACAGCACAGACCGTAGGCGCCCAGCCGAACAAACCTCAAGAATCCTGCCCGGATTCGGGCAGGATTCTTGATTTCACCGGCGGGCCTGCGCCCGAACCGACTCCTAGAAGGCGGAGTTGGCGAACCAGCGCGCCAGCAGCTCCTCGTCCCCGTCGAGGACGACAGCGTCCGCCGTGCGGTCGAGGCGGCCGTACAGGAGGAGGAGCAGGTCGGCGGCCGTGGCCCGCACGGTGGCGTCGGCGGGCGCGGCGGCATCGTCCGGGGTGAGGCCGAAGCCGTCCGGGCGGAGGCGGACCAGCCAGGTGTCCTCGCCGTCGGTGCGGACGAAGCGGATGGTACGGTCCTCGGCTCGCAGCTCGGCCGTCCCGGGAGCGAAGAAGGCGGCGTGGGGCAGGTTGGTCAGGAACTCGGTCACGGCGTCGGCCGCGAGGGCCGGATCGATCGTGGGAGCGAGGCCGAGGGCGAGTTCGGCGTCGACGCGGTGGACGAGGGTTTCGCACAGCATGCGGCGCACCCAGAAGCGGGCGTGCTGGTCGGCGCCCCAGGCCCACATCGGCGCGTCGAGGTCGTTCTCCGCGAAGGTCCGGCCCGCCTCCGCGGCGGCCTCGGCGAGCCAGGCCGGGTAGGCCTGCGGCTGCTCGGGCAGGCGCAGGTCGACGTCGCGGCTGCGGGGCGGCTCCTGGATGCGCTGCCGGAGCAGGACGGTGAACCAGCGCTGGACGCTGCCGGTGTGGCGGACGAGGTCGGCGAGGGTCCAGCCGGGGCAGGTGGGGACCGGTGTGGACGGGTCGGCGTGCTGCACGGCGGCGACGAGGCGGGCGGTCTCGGTGGCGACGGCGGTGCCGTGGTCGAGCGGGGTCATGAAGGTGATCTCCGGTAGTCAGACGAGGGGCTTGTCGACGACGGCCTTGGCGTGGCTGAACGTCTCGATCGAGTACTCGCCGTGGTAGCGGCCCATGCCGCTCTCGCCCACGCCGCCGAACGGCAGCTCGGGCATCGCCAGGTGGGAGACCGGCAGGCCGAAGCTGAGCGCGCCGGAGGAGGTCTCCTCGGCCAGCCTCCGCTTGGTGTCTTCCGACTCGGTGAAGGCGTAGAGGGCGAGCGGCTTGTCGCGCTCGTTGATGAAGGCGATCGCCGCGTCGAGGTCGGGCACCGCGAGGACGGGCAGGATCGGGCCGAAGATCTCGGCCTGCATCACGGGGGCCGTGGCCGGGACGTCGGCGAGGACGGTCGGGGCGAGGTAGCGGGTGCCGCGGTCGTGGCCGCCACCGGTGACGGTCCGTCCGTCGCCGAGCAGTGCGGTGAGCCGGTCGAAGTGGCGCTCGTTGACGATCCGTCCGTAGGCGGGGCTGGCGGACGGCTCCTCGCCGAACAACTCCGTGACGGCGGCGGCGAGTTCCTTCTCCAGTCCGGCGGCGCTGTCGCCGATGGCGAGGACGTAGTCGGGGGCGACGCAGGTCTGGCCGGCGTTGAGGAACTTGCCGCGGGCGATCCGCCGGGCGGTGACCGCGAGGTCGGCGCCGGGCTCGACCACGACCGGGCTCTTGCCGCCGAGTTCGAGGGTGACCGGCGTCAGGTGCTTGGCGGCGGCGGCCATGACGATCCGTCCGACCGCGCCGTTGCCGGTGTAGAAGATGTGGTCGAAGCGCTGCTCCAGCAGGGCGGTGGTCTCCGCCACGGCGCCCTCGACGACCGCCACGGTGTCGGCGCCGAGGTAGCGCGGCAGCAGCTCGGCGATGGCGGCGGAAGTCGCGGGGGCGAGCTCGCTGGGCTTGACCACGGCGGTGTTCCCGGCGGCCAGGGCGCCGACCAGCGGGGCCAGGGCGAGCTGGAGCGGGTAGTTCCAGGGCGCGATGATCAGCACCACGCCCAGCGGGTCACGGACGACGCGGGCCTGGGCGGGCCGGAAGAACTCCGGCACGGCGGCGGGCTTCGGGCGCAGCCACTCCTCCAGGTGCGCCACGGTGTGGTCGAGCTCGTTGAGCGTGAAGCCGATCTCGGTGCGGTAGGCCTCGGCGGCGTTCTTGCCGAGGTCGGCGTGCAGGGCCTGCTGGAACGCCTCGGCCTGTTCGGTGAGCAGGGCGCGCAGGGCGGCGAGCTGCTCCAAGCGCCAGGCGAGCGGCTTGGTCCGGCCGGTGGCGAACTCGGCCCGCAGCCGGGCGACCACGGCGGGGATGTCTTCGTTCGGGAGGGTCAGGCGGGTCATGGGTGTCTCGCGATGCTTCGGGATGGCTGGCACACATCAATGTTTCATCACTTCAAGCAATTGCGACGCTAGACCTGAAAGGTTGAGTTTGTCAATCAATTGCCGCGGTGCGCCGAGCGTGATTCGCCGCCGGTGCGCCTGATGCGGCACAGTGACCCCCATGAGCGGGGACACGAGGACTCATCCACGGCGGCGGCCGGTGCAACAGCGCAGCCAGGAGCGGTACGGCCGGATCCTGGACGCCTGCGCCGGGCTGCTCGACGAGGTCGGCGCCACCGCGCTCACCACCAAGGAGGTCGCGGCCCGCGCCCACGTGCCGATCGGCACCCTGTACCAGTTCTTCGCCGGCAAGGAGGACCTGCTGGCCGCGCTCGCCACCCGCAACCTCGACCAGTACCTCCAACGGCTGGACGACCGGCTGGCGGACGCGGCCCCGGTCGGGCCGGCCCGGTTCACCGATCTGGCGGTGGAGGAGTTCGTCGCGATGAAGCGCGCCGTGCCCGGCTTCGGGAAGCTCGACTTCGGCCTCGCCGGACCGGCCGTCCCCTCCGACGTCCGAAACGACCAGCACCTGCTCGACGCCGGGGTGGACAACAACACCGCCGTGGCCCTGCGGCTCCAGGCGCTCGGCGGCGAGCTGTTCACCACGAACGACCCGGCCACCCTCACGCTCGCCCTCCGGGTGGCCCTGGAGGCCGCCGACGCGGTGCTCAAACTGGCCTTCCGCGGCGACCCGGACGGCGACCCCGCGCTGATCGCCGAATGCAAGCGGTTGGTCCGCAGTTACCTGGTGGAACAGCTGGCCTGAGGCCGGCCGCGAGGCCCCACCCTCCCTCGGAACCCGTCCCAACCCGTCCGCCCGAGCCGTTGCGAGGCCGCTCCCCGCGCAGCAGAGTGGAAGCAGACCGGCCGCGGACGCGGCCAACCGTTACCCGAGGAGCAGACCAATGCACGCAGCTGTAGGTGACCAGCTCCACATCCACAGCAGGTCGGTGGGCATGGTGGACCAGAAGGGCATCATTACGGAGGTGCGCGGGCTCAACGGCGAGCCGCCCTACCTGGTCCGCTTCGAGGACGGCCACGAAGGTCTGATCTACCCCGGCCCCGACTGCAACATCGAGCCCGGCAAGGCGGACCACTGACCCACACCCCCTCCACCGCGCACCCGGCCGGGGCGAGGTGGTGAGTCGCGGTGTCCGCCCCGTCGGCCCCGCTGCCCGGCGCACTTGCCGGGCTCGCGCCACTGCTGGACCACTACGGCTACCTGGCGGTGGCGCTGCTCGTGCTGCTGGACAACTGCGGCATCCCGGTGCCCGGGCAGACCATCCTGGTGCTCGCCTCCGTCTACGCCGGCACCGGGCACCTGGACTTCGCCGCCGTGCTGATCATCGCCTTCGCGGCGGCCTCGCTCGGCAACACCTTCGGCTACCTGATCGGCAGTACCGGCGGGCGTGCATTCGTCCACCGCTGGGGCCGCTACGTGCTGCTCACCCCGGCCCGGATGGAACGCGCCGACGGCTTCTTCGCCCGGCACGGCGGGAAGGTCGTCACGGTCGCCCGCTTCGTGGACGGGCTGCGCCAGACCAACGGCATCATCGCCGGCACCACCGAGATGCCGTGGCGCCGCTTCCAGCCGTTCAACCTGCTCGGCGCGGCGCTGTGGACGGCCGTCTGGGGGACGTTCGGGTACGTGGCCGGCGCCAACATCGGCACGGTCTACCGGACGGCGATCCGCTACCAGCTGTGGTTCGCGATCGCGCTCGGGGTGCTCGTCGCGGCGTTCCTGGTCCGGCAGGTGGTGCGCTACCGTCGCCGGCGCCGCGAGGACACCGGCGCCGGCGAGGCGAACGCCGACGAAGCCGACGCCGACGAAGCGAGCGGCGACGGATCGGACGGGTCCGCGGACTAACGCAGCGGGAACACCTCGAACGGCACCGCGAAGCGCACCCCGAGCCGGCTGCCCGCGCCCCGCCCGAAGCTCTCCAGGAACTCGCGCGCGTCGGCCATCGCCCCGCCCAGCCCGGCCAGGTACGCCTTGTGCTCCTGCAGCGAGGCCACGCCCAGGTCGAAGGTTGCGGTGGTGTCCACGGCGTGCCGCGAGAGCGGGGAGGCCGCCGCCCAGATCTGCCGGACGCCGTTCCACGGCTCGTGCCCCTCCTCCAGGAGCTCGCGGAACACCCACCGGTTCCCGGCGTCCCGGACGGCGTCCAGGGTGGCCCGGCCGACGGCGACGTGGTCGGCCTGGTTGAGGAACGTCCCGCCGTACGTCTCCCGGAAGTTGCTGGTGATGACGATGTCCGGCCGGTGCCGGCGCACCGCGCGGGCGATGTCGCGGCGCAGCGGCAGCCCGTACTCCAGCATGCCGTCCGGGTGGCCGAGGAACTCGACGGTGTCGACGCCGACCAGGGCGGCGGAGGCGATCTGCTCGGCCTCGCGCAGCGGCCCGCACTCCTCGGGGCCCATCGAGTCGATCCCGGCCTCGCCGCTGGTCACCATCACGTAGACGACTCGCTTGCCCTGCGATGTCCAGCGGGCGACGGCGGCGGCCCCGCCGTACTCCATGTCGTCGGGGTGGGCGACGACGGCCAGGGCGGTCTGCCAGTCCTCGTCGACGGGCTCGAACGGCTCGGGTGCCTGCTCGGTCATGGCGGTGCTTTCCTCTCGGTGCGCGGGTCGGCTGCGTACGGTCGTGTCGTACCGCAGCGACTTTAGAAGACGCACCGTCAGAATGCCTCCGGCTGGCGGTCCGAGGTGTCAGCGGCTTCCGCGGTGACGCGGGCCCGGGCTCTATGCCGCGCAAGGGAGTTCGGCGCTCCGGGGATAGCCGCCCCGCATGCCCGGCTACTCCCCTGCAAGCTCTCGCCCGGCACGTCGACGCCTCCGTCGTGTGCGTGCCGGGCGAGACGGTCGCCAAGTGGTCAGCGCGTCAGCGAATCCATGAAGGAGCTCACGGAGAACACCGCCTTGCCCGGCCCCGCCGGCCCGTAACCGGGCGGGGAGGAGAGGCCGAACTCCTCCAGCGTCGCCCGGTACGTCTGCAGCAGCCGGATGTGGTACTCCAGCGGCGCGCCCAGCGGGTTGGCCCTCCCCAGCGGGGTGGTCGGCTCCGGGCACCAGGTGGTGAACCGCGGCACCACGCCGTGCGACATGAAGAACCGCAGCCCCTCCCGGGTCGAGGCGATCGCCTCGTCCACCGTCGTGAACCCGAACGGCTTCGCCATCTCGATCCCCGCCACGAAGTTGGGGATCACGTTCGACGGGCCGAACACCTCGGCCGAGGCGAGGATCCGCCGGTGCCACTCGTCCCGGCCGACGTAGCGCTCCTTGCCCGGGCAGTGCAGCTCGAACAGCCGCTTGTCCCACACCTCGAAGTTCGGGTGGTAGATCCGCACGCCGTAGTCGTGGAAGCGCTGCACGTCCTCGCGCGGCAGCGCCTGCGCCACCACCTTGCCGATCCACCGCCCCGGGAAGCGCTCCTCGATGGCCTTCGCGTACTGGCCGTAGAAGTCCGCTTCGCCCATGCCGCCGACGTGCGAGGTGATCGAGCCGCCCGTCAGCGTGTAGGCCTGCGAGGTGCGGGCCGGATCGTGACGGTCGATCAGCTCCAGCGCCTCCAGCACCTCCTCCACCGGCTTGACGCCCGTGTAGGGGCGGCCCGCCGCCTTGTGCTGGCGCCAGTTGTGGTTGATGTCGCAGAACTGGCACTCCTCCTTGGCGCCGAAGTACTGGCACACCCGGAAGACCGTCAGGTAGATCAGGTAGCCCCACTGGATCGTCGGCGCGACCTCCATCACCGACTTCCCGTTGGCCAGCGTGTGCCGGTAGTAGTCCGGCATCGGTGGCAGGCCGACGTCGGCGATCCGCGCGCCGTCCAGGTAGAGGCCGAGCGTGCCGTCCTCGCCCGCGCCGACCCGGTACGGCGAGTCCGGGTTGACCCGCACCGACACCACCGTGCGGCGCAGCCCGTACGGGCCGCCGGTCAGCACGATCTCCTCCGGCGGCCGGTTGAGCGCGGCGGCGCCGAGCTCGGGCAGGGTGCGGTGGTCGAAGGAGAAGATGAAGTACGACTTGGGCTTGACCTCCCCCTCCCCCGTGCCGCCGCTGCCGCTGAGCGCGGACTCGTCGAAGGCCATGCCGCCGCGCAGCAGGTCCTCCTTGATCACCGCCTCCCGGGGCACCTCCGGGAACCGCTCCATCAGGTCCTCGACGAGCGCCGTCCGGCTCCGACCCTGGCTTTCCATCCGCTGTACTTCCCTCCCGGCCCCGTGCCACCACGAACTGCGGAGATCGTCCCCGCACATCCTGACGACCGGCCGCCGCGCCACGCCTCGGTCTGCAGTCCCCCACACGCTACGACTTCTGACGCAGGCCGCACCGCGGGGGCGCCGGTGTCGCCACGCCGCCGTACGTTGGCCGTATGGCACGCCGCTCCCGAGCCACCCGGCTCGCTCCGCCCAGCTGGCTGACCGAGAGCCTGCGGCCCCAGGCCGCGCCGGTCCCGTGGGCGGCGGTGGCCCGGGCCTCGGTGGCGCTCAGCGCGCCACTCGCCGTCGGGACGGCCACCGGGCGGACCGGGTACGGCGCGCTGGTGTCGATGGGCGCGCTGTCCGGCGTCATCGGGGACACCGCGGACGCCTACCGGATGCGGGTGTTCAACATCGCGGTGCCGCAACTGGTCGGCGCCCTCGGGGTACTGCTCGGCGCCGTGGTGTACGGCGAGGGCTGGACGGCCGTCGCCGTGCTGACGCTGATCGCGCTGGTATCCGGCATGATCTCGTCGATCGGCGCGGTCGCCTCGGTGTCCGGACTGCTCCTCCTGCTGAACGCGGTGGTGGGCGCGGGCCTGCCGCTGCCGTCCCCGTGGTGGCTGCCGCCGCTGCTGCTCCTGACCGGCGGCGGCGTGGTGCTCGTCCTCAGCCTCATCGCCTGGCCGCTGCGCGCCGGCACGCCCGAACGCGGGGTCGTCGCCGGGACGTACCGGGCGGTCGCCGACCTGCTGGAGGCCACCGGCTCGCGCGGGTACGACGAGAAGCGGCGGGCGCTCACCGATTCGCTCAACCACGCGTACGACGTGCTGCTCGCCCGCCGGGCCCGGCGGCACGGGCGCTCGCGCACACTCGTGCGGCTGCTCGCGCAGCTCAACGCGGTGATCCCGGTGGTCGAGGCGGCCGCGGCGGCGCAGCTGCGCCCCACCGAGCTCGGCCCGCTGCCGGCCGCCTACCCGGCGGCGGTGCGGCAGCTGGCGGACGCCGTCGAGCAGGGCCGCGCCGGGCCCGCCCCGGCGCCCGTCCTGCCGGAGCCCGGCGGGCCGTCCACCCGCGCGCTGGACGAGGCGATCGGGCACGCGGCCACGGTGGTGCACGAGCCCGAGCCGGATCCGTACGCCACCGCCGACCGGCTCGGCCGGCCCGCCGGGCTGCGCGACCGGGCCCGGCGAGCGGCCCGGGCGCTGCTGCTGTCCGGGGCGTCCTGGCGGTACGGGCTCCGGTTGGCGCTGTGCATCGGCCTCGCGCAGGTGCTCGTGTCGGTGATCGCGGTGCCCCGCTCGTACTGGGTGGCGCTCACCGTGACCTTCGTGATGAAGCCCGACTTCGGTTCGGTGTTCTCCCGGGCGGTGCTGCGCGCGCTCGGCACTGCGGCCGGGCTGCTGATCGCCATGCCGGTGCTGGCCGAGGTGCCGCGCGGCTGGTGGGACGTGCCGATGATGGCGGTGCTGGCGGCGCTGATCCCGG